>NZ_JBEXXE010000001.1:0-483486 GCF_040630255.1 Streptomyces sp. NPDC005820 | reverse complement strand
ACGGCGACATCGACCCCGACGCGGATCCCGACGACCTCGCGTACCTACTGCTGACCGTCATCCGCGGGAGCGATGTCGTGGGCGCGTACGGCCACAGCCCCGACCGCCTGAACTCGATCGCGGAGAGCGCGTTCGCCTTGCTGCCCCGCCCGCGCCACACCTGACAAGGGAACGGCCGGCCTCGTTGCACCAGCATCTGATGCGGCCGGCCCCCTTCGACGCCGCGGAGACACGGCCCGCAGGTTCACGCGCCGCCGTGACCTCGTGTGTCGGCGCGTGCTGTGGCGTTCCGGGGATAATGGACGCTGCTGCCCAAAATGAGGGTCAGGACCCGCTTGCCGATCGTCTGATCAGGGCCGGTGCCGCGTTCGAGGGCAGTACGGAGATCGCCGAGGCTCGCGCCATGGCCCACGACTCCCGCACCTCGGTGCAGGCCGTGCACGGGCTGCCGGTGTCGGCGCGGGCGATGGGCACGATGCAGCTTGGTCGTCAGCGACCCTTGGGGTGCTGCAGGATCGAGTGGAATGCCTCGCCGAAAGCAGTCACCGTCAGACCTTCTGCAATCTTCGGCGGGCGGGCATAAATGTCCCAGGTTTCGGTGAACCGGGCGTGACGTGAGAGGGACTGTGAACCGTTCCGGGATCGGTGGAGGCTCCGGACTGTCCCGAGCCGAATGAGATCGGCTGCAGCCGTAGGCAGATGGTGAAGGCCCAGTCGCTCGCCTGGGTGAAATGGCCGTCGGAGAGAAGCTGTCTGGTGGGTGCTGTGTGGCACTGTGGAGCCGTCCCGCAAGGACAGAGACGCCACCCAGGCCCGCTAAAACCACGGGTGGTGTCCGGTACCGACCTCCAATCGGTGCCAGCGATGCCTCCAGGATGGCCATCCTGGAGGCATTCGTATGCCTGGCTCCGATGCCGGAGGCAGACGTCCTCATCGCGGCTCGACCGAGGTCGATTCCGAGTGCTGTCAGCGGGTTCACAGCCCAATCAACGCCGTCTGACCTGGGCAGACTCGGACCAAAACAGAGGGCGGTTGCCTCTGATCGGCTCCGAGCAGCTCGGTTCGAATCGGGGTCGAATCAGAGCGGTTTCCTCTGACTGCCTCCGGTCGCCTCTGCAACCCGACCTAGCAGGTCACAACCGATACGCCCCACGAAGCCGCAGGTCAGAAAGGTGCGTCAGGAATACCCGGCGTACAGCCCGACTCGTCTGCCGCCACCTGCGGCTTTGCTCACGCTGAGCACGCCGTCCAAGCGGCTGAGGTCGACGAACACGGGCCGGCTGTCGGCGTCCGTGCCTGCCCGGACCAGACAGGCCGTGGAGAGAACAGCGGCTGAGGTCACGCCGCTGTCGCCCGGGACCTGTCGGCCGGGTGCGGCGGCGGGGCGGCGCCGGCGCGTGCTGTCGATGCTCGTCCACCGTGTGCCGGCCGTCGGCGCAGCGCTACGGCCGTACTTGCTGAACTGTCATTCTTTCGCCGTCGCGAAGAAATCGAGGTAGCAGCGCCCGAGTTCGACGGGCGCCTCCAACGGGATGTTGTGCCCCGCCTGCTCGATCACCACAGGTGTGACGTCCACCGCGACCTGAGTCATCTGCTCTCCGGGCTCCGCGGCCAGGTAGGCGCGACCTCCGACGGCCAGCACCGGGCATTCCAGCGGGACGGCGAACTGCGGCCGGTTCTGTTCGGCGTCGGTCTCGGTGGCCCGGTACAGCTCGAACACGGCGTGGTTGCCGCCCGGTTCTTCGAGCCCTCGGGTGTATTCGTCCTCGTCGGCGTCCGTGTAGGCGCTCGGGTCCCACATGGTCCGCCGCATGAAGTACGTCCAGAAGGCGCGCTCCCGGCCGGCGAGCAGCAATTCGGGATAGTGCGGCAGGCTGAACAACGAACGGTGCCAGCCGGTGCGGGGATCCTCGGCGGCGAGCGGCCCGAGGTCGGGGACCCGCAGTCCGGGCAGTCTCGTCTCCTGGAAGACGAGTTGGACGACCTTCGGGCGGTGGAAGGCCGCCACGGCGTAGGCGACGGCCGCACCCCAGTCCTCGCCCACCACGCGGTACCGGTCATGTCCCAGCACTGTCATGAGCGCGGCGATGTCGGCGGCCAGGGTCCGCGTGTCGTACCCGGTCGCCGGACGTCCGGAGCCGCCGAATCCGCGCAGGTCCACCGCGACGACCGTGTAGTGCGGTGTGAGCAGCGGGATGACGTGCCGCCAGAAGAACATGCTCTTCGGCACGCCGTGGAGCAGGACGACCGGGTCGCCACTGCCGCCCGTCGCATAGTGCAGATCGACCCCGTTGACCCGTGGCCGGCCGTGGGCGAGCGGGACGCCGACGTGATCCGTCATCCTTGGCGCTCCGGATCTCGTCATCGCCGCCTCCTCGTATCAGGTTCCCGCCGGCACCAATGGTGCCGATCGGTCGCATTCCACACCGGCCGACGTTTCGCTCGCACCGGGGAGCCACCCCGGTTCGAGGACGTCCCGCTGGAGGGCGGCGTCCAGGAGTCCCGCGACGAGGGGTTCCGCGGCGGTGTGCTCACGGCGCCGGCCGCGGCTGCCGGATCGTCGGTGGATTGCTGTTCGAGTTCGGCGCGCTCACACCGCCTCGCGGCCGCGATCGCCGTCGGGGCGGTGGCCGGGCTGCGGTGTCCGGGTACTGCTCGGCGGCCACCGTTCGGCGGCGCCCGCCACCTAGCAGGCCGGCCGAGCCGGGCGATCCGACTGAGCCGGGCGGAGCCTGGCGGTCGACGGCCCGCTGTCAATCGTCGGAATCGGTGTCACTCAGCTTGCGCCCGATCTGCTTGCGCGACGTGATACCGAGCTTGCGGAAGACCCTGCTCAAATGGAACTCGATGGTCGAGGTGGTGACGAACAACTGGGTGGCGATCTCCGCGTTGGTCAACCCCGACGCGGCCAGCATCGCCACATGACGTTCCTGAGGGGTGAGGTCGAACTGGGTGTCGACCGTGCGCTTGCGTGCGGTCTCCCCGGTTGCCAGCAGCTCCACCCTCGCCCGCTCGGCGAAGGACGCGGCTCCAAAGGACTCGAAAGACTCGTACGCGGCCCGCAGTTGGACCCTGGCGTCGGCGCGACGCCTGCGACGGCGGAGCCATTCGCCGAAGAGCAGGCGCGACCATGCCAGCTCCACGGCCACCGGGACCTTCTCGAGCTGCGAGATCGATTCCTGGTACAGCTGCTCGGCTCCGTCATCGTCGGCCATCAGGGCCTGGCAGCGCGCGAGCAGCCCCCACGCCCATGGGGTTCCGGCCAGCGGAGCGCGCTCCTCCATGCGCTCCATGGCCATGGCGGCGGCCTTCCGGTCGCCGGCCCGCAGCCCGGCCTCGACCATTCCGGCGAGATTGATGTCGCCGAGGACCAACGGGTCGTAGTCGAAGACCGCGAGCAGGGCGTCGAGCGCCTCCCGATACCGTCCGCGACCGATCTCGAAGATGCTCAGGGCCTGGCCGATCCCCCGCCGGTTCAGTACGAGGCCCAGGTTCTCGGCCATGGCGTTCATCGTCGCGACCGCGGCCCGCAGTTCGGCTTCCCGGCCGGTCCAGGCATACAGCAGGGCCTTGTGGAAGTCTCCCGACGCGCTGTACCCGGTCGCGGTCATGTAGTCGTCCGCCTCGTCGTAGCAGCTTTCGGCGGCGGCGAACCGGCCGTCCCAGATCTCCACGGTGGCGAGGGAGACCAACGCGATACCGAGCCCGTAGAGGGCTCCGCGGCCGCGGTCTGCCGTCACCAGCTTCCCGAGGATCTCCCGCTTGGCTTCGATGTCCCACAACTCGTCGCCCGCGATGCCGACCATGGCGCTGAACGTATTCTGCTCCTGGAGTTCGTCGGCGGTACGCAACCGGGTCAGGGCCGCGGCCAGGGCCGGGGCTCCCGCGGCGTAGCCGTAGGCGATCAAGCGCGCCAGTGCCGCCATCAGCGGATCGGGGCTCCAGGCCGGCAACGCCGGTTCGCGCCAGGCGTCGGCGGTGGCCTTGGCGACCTCGAGGGTTGTCGTCCCCGTGATCATCCGGCCGCCCATGATCGCGGCGTACGTCGCCTCGCGCAGCAGCTCCCAGCTCGCCACGGGATCGGTGGTGCCGAGGTCGGCCACCGCGTCCAGCAGCATCGCGGGCACCTCACGGGTGCGGGCACAAACCATCTCGACGGAGGCCCGCAGCCGTATCGCGTGGACCCGGGCGGTCGGACCGGTCAGGTCGGGAGTGGCGAGTTCGAGCAGCGTCCGGACCGCCGGCAGATTGCCGGAGGTAAGGTGTGCCGCCGCCGCGTCGAGATACCGCTCGGCCCGTCTGCCCGGGTGCGCGGTCAGCTCCGCCGCCCGGGTGAGGACCAGGGCCTGTTCGGAGTATCCGCCACGCGTCTGGGCCAGTTCGGAGGCGGCTTCGAGCTGTGCGGCCACGCCGTCGTCCGGACTGATGGCCGCCTCGGCCAGATGCCAGGCCCGGCGCTCGGGAGCGCTCGTGGCGGCCAGTGCCGCCTGGACACCGCGTCGCTCCTCGGCGGACGCGGCCGAGTGGACCGCCGACCGGATCAGCGGGTGGCGGAACTCGGCGACGATCCCGCGGTTCAGTATCCCCGCGGCGATCGCGGGCGTGGCCGACCGGATGGACAGCCCCAGGGCGCCGGCGGCGCGCCACAGCGTGGCCTGGTCGTCCGTCGGCGTCGTGGCCATGAGCAGCAGCAGGGTCTGGGTGTCGGCGGGCAGCAGCGCCGCCGCCTGCCGGAAGTGTTCTTCCAGCTGCCGGTTCACCGGTAGCGGCTCGGGTAGGGGTGTGATCCCGGCCAGCTGCTCCGAGCCCAGGTTCACGGCCAGTTCCAGAAGCGCGAGCGGGTTGCCTCCGGTGCCGGCCACGAGCCGCTCGGCGACGGCCTGGTCGAGGTGCCCGGTCACAGCGTCGGTCAGCAGGGCCCGGGCCTCCACGTCCGCGAGTCCCTCCAGCCGGAGTGCGGGCAGGGCGCCGAAGACGTCGTGGACGCCGGTCCCGTCACGCCCGGCGAACAGCAGCCCGAGGCAGTCCGCGTACAGGCGTCGGCCCACGAACGCCAGGGTCTCCGCCGACTCGCGGTCCAGCCACTGCACGTCGTCGACCAGGCAGAGCATCGGCGCCGCCGTGGCCGCGTCCGAGAGCAGCGTCAGCGCGGCCAATCCGACCAGATGGCGGTCGGACGGCGAAGCATCGGTCAGCCCGAACGCGGCGTTCAGGGCGTCACGCTGGCGCTGCGGCAGAGCCGACAGCCGGCCGAGGTAGGGCAGCATGAGCCGGTGCAGGGCGCCATAGCCCAGTCGTGTCTCGGCCTCCACGCCGACCAGCCTGACGACTGTCAGGTCCGCGGCCGACTCGGCGGCGTACTCCAGAAGCCGGGATTTGCCGACTCCCGCGTCGCCGGTGAGCACCAGGACGCCACTGAAGCCGTCACGGACCGATTCGAGCAGTCTTCCGATCGCCTCACGCTCCGCGTGCCGACCGACCATCGGCGGCCCCGCCGCGTGGTGAACCCCGGACCACATCATGAGATCTCCTTTCGCGATGCTCTGCCCGGTTCAGACGGTGGGCGCGCCGCAACAGGCCAAGTCGTCGAGGGCGGCGACGGCAGCCAGGTCCCTTGGCGACGTGCTCGGCGACTTGATGCTTCATTCGCGTGGCTGACATCTCGCCACCAGGCAAAACAGGCACGGTCCCCCCGGGATTGGTGTGCTCTTTTCCGGCGTCCGAGCCGTCGGGGAAGGCTGAATGCCGTCGATTGACGGTAAGCGGGTCGGAGTGTGCAAAGCGTGCCGAGAAGGTGAACACCCCGTCGGGCGAGCGTTCACCCCGGTCTGGAACCCCACGCGCCGGTACGCCGACGGGCGCTGTGCGAGCGCGGGGCCCACCCCACGTCCCAGGCGGTGAACCCAAAGCTGTGGAGAAGCCGGACAGGCCCCGTCCGCCTCGTCAGTACCCCCACACAGCCGGGTGGTCCGCCAGCAGGCTTCGTGCTGTTCGCTGTAGCCCCTGAGTACGGCGGAGTGCGGCCGCCGCTCCCCGCGTACGTGTGCTCTCGACCGCGGAGGGATGCCTCGGCGTCGGGTCATGTGTCGTCGGGGCGCCGGAGCTTGTCGCGTACGTGCTCGGCATCGGGGTGCGCGATGGCCTCAAGGATCTCCAGTGCCTGCTGCCAGGCGCCCGCCGCCCGCTCCTGGGAGCCGTCGGCCTCCCACGCGTCACCGATGTGGACGAGAGTGTCCGCTTCCAGGTAGTCGTCGTGGATCTCGCGGTATGCCGTCAACGCGTGTTCGTAGCAGGTGAGGGCCTGCTGATACTGGCCGAGGTGGTGACGGGCGTAGCCGAGGCTGTCCCAGGCGGCGGCCTCCCCGTTGCGGTCGCCGAGTTGCTGGTTCATGGTGATCGCCCGTTGGCAGTCGGCCAGGGCTTCCTCGTACGCGCCGAGCAGAATGTGGGTCCAGCCGACCTCGTTGAAGATGCCTGCCTGTCCGCTGCGATGACCGGCCGCCTCGTACAGCGAGTGCGCCTCGCGGTAGTGGTCGAGTGCCTCGTGGTGATGGCCTTGGCGGTTGGCCTGGAAGGCCAGGTAGCGGTGGACGCGCCCCTGGCCGGGCAAGTCGCCGATGGCGGCGAACAGTTCCAGCGCGGTGGACAGGTGTCCGCGTGCCTCGGCGGGGCGCTCCAGACGCCCGTTCACGAAGCCCAGCGCCCGGTGCGCGTGAGCGCGTCCCGAGAGATCGCCCAGTTCCTCGGCCGCGTGCAACGCCGCCGCCTGAACGGCTAGTTGGTCCTGCCACCGGCCATGCCGGTCGAGGAAGAGTTCCAGTGTCGCGGCCAGCTGCCAGCAGTGGACGCCGAAGCCGGATCGGGCCGCCTCCTGCACGGCTGCGAGGAGGACCGGTCGCTCGGAGTTCAGCCAGCTCGCCGCTTTCTCCTGGCTGTCGAACGCCACCGGACTGGCCCCGGCGGCGACCCGCGGTGACAGGGCGAGACGTTCCCGGTGGGGTGCGAGCAGGCTGTCGGCCCGGTGAGCGGTGTGCAGGAGGTGGTCGAGCAGCCGGTGCCGTGCGGCGTCCCGCTCCTCGAGGGCGTCGTGTGATTCGGCCAGTTCCGCGGCGTAGATCCGCAGCAGTTCGTGTGAACCGAAGCGGCCCGGGGACCGCTGGGTGAGCAGATGCGCGCCGACCGATTCGGCGAGGAGAGGGCGTACGTCTTTGAGCGGTAGGCCCAGCAGAACCGCCGCGGTCGCGGTGGACGCGTCGGGGCCGGGATGGATCGCCAGGAGACGGAACAGTCTCGCCGCACCTGGTGTGAGAGCGTCGTAGGACCACGAGAACGCCGTACGGGGGTCGGTGGCGGGGTCATCGTTGGCGAAGCCGGCGAGGCTGCCGCGGGTCTCGCGCAGGTCCTCGGCGATGGACGAGAGGCTCCGGCCCGGCTGCACCGCGGCACGGGCACTGACGATGGCCAGTGTCAACGGCAGGGAGCCGCACAGTGCGACGATCTCGTCGGCGGCGGTCGGCTCCTCGGCGACCCGCTTCGTGCCGAGTCGCCTGATGAGGAACTCCCTGGACTCCGCGGCCGTCAGGAGGTCGAGCGAGAGGGGATGGGCGCCGTCCGCGACGACCAGTCCGTGCAGGTGGTTGCGGCTCGTGATGACGATCAGGCATCCGGCGGAGCCCGGCAGGAGCGGGCGGACCTGCTCCGTGTCGCGCGCATTGTCCAGCAGCACCAGGACTCGGTGGCCGGCCAGCAGACTCCGGTAGAGGGCGGTCTGGGCGTCAAGGCCGGCCGGTACGCGGTGCGCGGGGACGCCCAGGGCATCGAGAAAGCCGCGGATCACCTCCGCGGGATCCGCGATCGAACCCGACGGGTCGAAGCCGCGCAGGTCGGCATACAGCTGGCCGTCGGGAAAGCGGTGGGCGATCCGGTGGGCCCAGTGCACCGCCAGGCTGGTCTTGCCGACGCCCGCCATGCCGCCGATCGCGCTGATCACCACGGCGTTCGGCCGATCGTCCGACGGAGACAAGAGGGCGTCAACCCGGTCCAGTTCGGCGCGACGGCCGGTGAACATCACCAGGTCGGGCGGGAGTTGTGCGGGGCGGGCCCACGTCGCGCCGTCTGCCGCCTCGCCGGTGGAGGTTTCCGGCACGCGGGCGCCGCCGTACGACGGTTGGGGTGCGTCGTTCTCGGCACTGCTCCGAGCACTGCCCGCGGGTCCCGACGGGCCCGGCGGTGTGGAGGCGGTGCCGCGCGGCAAGTGCTGTTCGGCGGCCAGAAGTTCCGGGCCCGGGTCCAGACCCAGCTCATCGACGAGCCGCGTACTGACGTCCCGATAGGCGTTCCATGCCTCGGCCCGGTGTCCGGTCGCCGCGAGCGCTGTGACGAGACTCGCGTGGAGCACCTCGTCCAAGGGGTGGGCCGCGGCCGTCTGTCTGAGGATCGGCAGCAACTGCCCGGCGAGTGCCGGTCCGGCTTCGAGGGCCACCGCGGCGGCTTCCTTCACCGCAGCCGGATACTCCCGGTCCACCGACGCGAAGGCGGGGTGCGCGCGCACTTCCGGCGCGATCCCCGACGCCGTGGGGCCGCGCCACAGGGCGAGTGCCTCGAGCAGTGACGCGGCGGCTCGGGCAGGGTCGCCCAGATCCCGGGCCGCACTCGCCTCGTCACGCAGGGCACGGAACCGCTGGAGGTCGAGCTCCCCTGCGCCGAGTATCAGGCGGTAGCCTCCGGAGCCACGTACGAGTCGGCTGGACGTCGTCTGTCCGGACGGATCCGCGTCCAACATCCCGCGCAGGGCTCCCACATGACGGCTCAGCACATTGACGGAGCTGACCGGCGCGTTCTCGCCCCACAGCACATCGACGATCTCGTGGACGGGAACGGGCTCCCCCGCCCGCGTCAGGAGCAGGGCCAGCAGGGCTCGCCGCTTGGGCGGCCCCGGGGTCAGCTCCCTTTCGCCTCGCCAGGCTCCGACGGGCCCCAACACCGTGAAACGCACAGTTCGGAGTCTATGACGTCGGCAATGCGCACCGACCGACCTCGATCATTTCCGGTCTTGACCATTCCCCGCCCTGCGGTTCTTTCGCGCCGATGGTCACTTCAGACGCATCCATCGGTAACCGCCGGACTCCTACGCTGCCCCCACCACACCGAGCCGGACCGAGCAGCGGTACCCGGCACGACGGACGGAGTCTCCACATGATCGAGTCGGCGGTGCGCCTGCTGGCCGGACAGGTCGACCCGGCACGGCTTCGACGCGATGTCGAGGTCCTGGCGGCGGGCCCACGCAGCCGTATGCGCGCGCCGGAAGCCATGGCCGAGGCGGAGCGCCATGTGACGGAGGAGTTGTCGGCCGCCGGATGGCAGGTCGAGCGACAGCCGTTCGACCTGCGGTGGCAGCCAGGTGCGACCGACCGGCAAGGGCACCGGCTCCTTCCTCTCAAGCTGCGCCTGCATCGGCGGCTGACCGGCGCCAACCTGCTCGCGCGACTCCCCGGGCACCCGCAGCGGCCGACCGTGCTGATCGGCGCGCACCTGGACTCCGTGGACGGAAGCCCAGGAGCCGACGACAACGCCTCCGGTGTGGCGGTCCTGCTGGAGGCCGCCCGGCTGCTCGGCGCGCTGGAAGAGCCGCCGCCCGTCACCCTCATGTGCTTCGACATGGAGGAACTGGGACTGATCGGCTCGCGGTACGCCGCCCGGCAGTTCACCGACCGACAGGGGCAGGTGGCGGGCATGATCTGTCTGGAGTCGGTCGGGTACTTCGCACCTGAGCCGGGTGGTCAGCGGCTGCCCGCAGGCTTCGGTCTGGCCTTTCCGTCGGCCTCCCGCGAGGTCCGTGCGAACCGCTTCCGCGGCGACTTCACCCTCGTGGTCCACCGGCGTTCCACACAGGGTGCCGCCGCTCTGTGGCAGCGTGCGGCCGGGTGCGTGGGTCCGGCACTGCCCGCCCTCCCGTCGATCGCCCTCCGTGACCGCCGTCCCGAAGGGCCGTCGGGTCTGCTCATCGGCCTGCTGGTACCACCGGCGAATCATCTCGGGCGCAGCGACCACGCCTCGTTCTGGAACCGCCGGATCCCGGCGCTCATGCTGACCAGCACCGCCAACTTCCGTAATCGGCACTACCACCGCCCCACGGACACGGCGGACCTCCTCGACTACGACCGGCTGGCCGCGGTCACCGCCGCGACCGCGGCCACAGCGCTGCACTGGCCCCGCGGGTGAGAGAACGTCATGGTGAGGGGCGACGTGCACCCTGTGGTCATCCGTCCCGTCCGCGGCCGTCCGACCTCGACCCCGCACGACCGGCCGTCGCCCTGCGGGCCGGGGTACTGTGAGCTGGGGGAAGGTCCCTGACGGCACAGCTGGAACGCGCATCGGTCGCGGGCGGTGAGGGCGGGTCGGGGCCTCGGGACGGGGGGATTCATGACCATGGTGCTCGACGCGTTCAGCAGGGCAACGGCAGGTACGGGCACCGGCTCGCGCTTCGCCGGGCATCGTGCTCGGCCGACCGCCGTATGAAGCACCCGGCCGAACCGCGGAGACCGTCAGCCAGGCCCACGACCGGTCCTTCCGGCGGGCGGGAGCTCCGACCCCCGGGGGAGACGGTGCACTTCGCCGTGCTCGGTCCGGTACGCGCCTGGCGGGCCGATGTCGAGCTGCGCCTGGGGCCCCCGCAGCAGCAGGCGTTCGCGGCGTTGCTGCTGGCGAACGCCGGCCGGCCCGTCACCGTCGCGGAAGTCGTCGACATGCTGTGGGGGCGGGATTCGCCGCCGAGCGCGGTCAATGTCGTACGCCGCTATGTGGGCTCGCTGCGCCGCGTGCTGGAGCCGGGGCTGCCCCGGATGGCGACCGGGAGATGGCTGCTCCGAGAGGGCGGCGGATACCGGCTGAACGTCGGCGTCACCGCACTCGACCTGCTGCGCTTCCGTGACCTGCGTACGCGGGCGCGGGCGGCCGACCAAGCGGACGGTTCCGCGTACGCCCTCGAGTTGTATGCGCAGGCCCTGGCGCTGTGGCGCGGTCACGCGGCGGCCGGGATACCGGCGCAGGCTCGCAGCCACCCCGTGTTCGCGGGTCTCGACGGCGAGCGTCTGGCCACGGTCAAGGAGGCCGCCGACACGGCCCTGCGCTGCGGCCGCGCGGAACCGGTGCTGGCCCAACTGCAGGGCCTGGCGGACAACCATCCCCTTGACGAACCGCTGCACAGCCGGCTGATCAGGGCGCTGACGCTGACGGGCCAGCAGGCCCAGGCCTTGGAGACCTATCAGAGAATCCGGGTGCTGCTGGCCGAGGAACTGGGCGTCGAGCCCTCCTCCGAGTTGCTGGCCGCTCACCGCGAAGTGCTGAGTGCGCGGACCGCACCCACCTCCCCGACGCCCTCCGCGGCCTCGGACAGTGAGGGCTCGACCGGTCGGCCCGCTGCTCCCGAGACGGCCTCCCCGGCTCGTGACGACCTACTCGTTCCACTGCCCCGGCCGGCCCAACTCCCGGCCCTTTACGAACACTTCGCAGGCCGTGAGGCCGAGATCGACCACATGCTGCGCCGCCTTCCGGCCGTCCCGGGCCAGGGTGGACCCGGGACCACCATGGTGATCAACGCGATCGGCGGCATGGCCGGAGTGGGCAAGACCACCTTGGCCGTCCAGGTGGCCCATCGAGTGACGGACCGCTTCCCGGACGGCCAGCTCTACGTCAATCTGCGGGGGTTCGATCTCCACGGCGCGGCCATGGACCCGGCGGAAGCCGTACGCGGCTTCCTCGAGGCCCTGGGAGTCAGCCGCAAGCAGATGCCCGACAGCCTGGAAGCCCAGGCGGCTCTGTACCGAAGCCTCCTCGCGGACCGACGCGTCCTGGTCCTGCTGGACAACGCGCGCGACGCCGACCAGGTACGTCCGCTGCTGCCCGGAGCCGCCGGCTGCCTGGTCCTGATCACCAGTCGCAATCAGCTGACGAGCCTGGTGGTGGCCGGCGGCGCACACCCCCTCACCCTCGACCTACTGTCTCCGAAAGACGCCAGGCAGTCACTCGTACGACGTCTAGGGGCCGACCGGGTGGCCGCCGAACCCGCTGCCGTCGACACGATCGTCTCCCTCTGCGGCGGGCTGCCACTGGCGCTGTCCATCATCACGGCCCGCGCCCTGATGAACCCGACGTTCCCCTTGTCCGGCATCGCAGCGGAACTCATGGAGGCGAACGGAAGCCTCGACGCCTTCGACGGCCTCGATGCGACGACAGATGTGCGGACGGTGTTCGGCTGGTCGTACCGCACGCTGACCGGCGAAGCGGCCAGGCTGTTCCGGCTCCTGTCCCTGCATCCCGGGCCGGACATCGGGACACACGCGGCCGCCGCACTCGCGGACCGCCCGACCGGCCGGGTCCGTTCCCTGCTGGGCGAACTGACGCGCACGCACCTCCTCACCGAGGAGGCCCCGGGCCGATACCGCTTCCACGACCTCCTGCGCGCGTATGCGAACGAACTCGCCCGTGCCGAGGACGGCGAGGGGGACAGTGAGGAGGAACGGCGCGACGCCCTGCGCCGCATGTTCGATCACTATCTGCTCACCGCGTACGCCAGCGCCCCCCTTCTCGATCCGGCGGGTGTCTTCCCTTCACCGCCCCCGTCACCGGAGACCACGGGGACCCCGGTGGTCCTGAGGGACGCCGAGTCCGCCCTCGGCTGGTTCAGTGCGGAGCGGCTCGTCCTGCTGGAAGTGGCGCGGCAGTCGGTGGACGAAGGGTTCGGCGGCCACGCGTGGCAACTGGCACGGCTGCTGGACCCGGTGCACGAACGGTTCGGGCACTGGCACGACTGGGCGGACCTCCAGCGCATCGCCCTCGCCGCGGCCCAGCAGCTCGCCGACCCCGTCGGCATGGCGCATGCCCACGGTGGCCTCGGGCGCGCCTGTTCACTGCTCCGCCGCTATGCCGAGGCCGAAGACCACCTGCGCCACGCCCTGTCCCTGTTCGAGGCGCTGGGCGACGACCTCAGCCAGGCACACACACGACGCGCTCTCGGCTGGGTGATGACCCGCACCGAGAGGCACGGTGAGGCGATACGGCAGACCCGGCACGCCCTGGACCTGTACCGCATCGCCGGACATCCGAGCGGGCAGGCGGACGCGATGAACGCGATCGCCTGGTACCAAGCGGTACTCGGCGACTACGACGAGGCCATGGCCAACGCCGTAGGGTCGCTTTCTCTGTACCGACGGATGAGCGACCGAGGCGGTCCGAACGAGGCCAACGCCTGGGACACCCTTGCCTACGCCCATCATCATCTGGGCAACTTCAGGCGGGCGCACACCTGTTACCTGCGAGCCATCGGCATGCTGCGCAGGAACGGCGACCGTTACAACGAGGCCGGCAGCCTCACCCGGCTCGGCGACACCCACGCGGCGACCGGCGACGACGCGGCCGCTCGTGCGGTGTGGGCGCAGGCGGCGGACATCCTCACGGAGATCGATCCCCCGTGGGCGGCCGAGGTGCGGGCGAAGCTTCAGACCGTGTGGGAGGGACCCCCGGCCGTACGCACCGAACGTCGCTCCTTCTCCCAGGGAGAGCCGTCAGAAGGGCGCTGAACCCGTTCGTGTGCGACCGCATGAACGACCTGCGGCGGTTCGGTCAGCAGGTTTCGGGCCCTTGCCTCCATGGCGCTGTCGAGGCCGGTCTGCCGTTCGTGGTGCTGCGCCAGGTGTTCTGACCACGACCGGACGAGGAACGTTTCGAAAAGGCGGTCGGGGGATGCGGTGTCCGCGTAGAGGCCCCAACTGAACGCGCCGGTGCGCTGCCGCGACCGTCCGACGTGGTCCATCTCGGCCAGGAAGGCAGCCGTGTTCCCCGGTCGGACCCGGTACTCGACGATCACCGGTGTCGTGCTGTCGGCGGTCGCGGCGTCGTGCAGCGGCCATCGGACGTGAGCGAGCGCGGCCAGGACAAGGGAGGCTGCCGCCGCGGTGAGCGCGGGCCGTACCCCCGCCCGCTGCGCGACGGCTCCCCACAGCAGCGATCCGACTGCCTGGCAGCCCTGGAAGGCGAGCAGGTAGAACGCGAGGCCCCGCGCCCGCACCCAGGCGGGCAACGTCAGCTGCAGCGACGCGTTGAGCGTGGTCAGGACCCCGATCCAGGCGATGCCGCCGCCGACGAGTGCGACAGCCGCGATCCACGCAGAGCGGGTGAGGGTCAGGGCGGCGATGACCGCGGCGTAGCCGAGGATCGACGCTGTGAGCGTCCGTCGCCGCCGAGCCGACGGGTCAGTGGCCGCAGAAGAAGCGACCCCGCTACGGCTCCGACCCCCACTGCGCCGAGAAGCGCGCCGTAGCCGGGTGCGCCGAGCCCCAGTTCCGTCTTGGCGACCACCGGCAACAGGGCCCACAGTGCGACCGCTCCCGGGATGAACAGCGCTGCGAACAGGATCAGACGCCGTACTCGAGGCGCGTTGCGGACGTAACGACTGCCTGCTGCCGGCGCGCCTCGGATGTGCGGTGTTCTGACGCGGCCCGCACCGGGGTCCACCCCAGTCCGAGGCGGCCGTCGGTGGGCCCGTCCCACTGGGGTGGGGCCCCGGTGCGAACGCTGCTCACGCGGTGCTGTCCTGACGTGGCCGGCGATCACGGTTTGCGCGGCGAGGAGCGCTGAGGCCGTCGGCAGCGGACGGGCCGGGCCACCGACGGCCACCGGCCACTCGACACCTTCGATCCCTGCTTCAGCTGAACACCTTCACCCCGGAATCCGACCCCGATTCTTCCCCTGAACCGAAAGGCGACCCGACTCCCATGTCTCCCGAACTCCTGCCTCCGACCGGCCGCCGCGGATTCCTCAAAGGCGCTGCCGGCGCCCTCGCCGTCCCGGCCGCCGCGACCCTCGTCGGGGGCGTGCTGGCCGAGCCCGCCCACGCCGACGAGGGCGGCCTGCCCGACTTCGCGCCGATCCCGGCCTCCTCGGCCGGGCCCAAGATGAACACGGACGGCTACCACGTGGGCCGGATCGCCGGAAACCTGTACTGGGTCACCGACTCCTACTACCAGTCCATGTTCCTGACGACCACGCGGGGCGTCGTCCTCGTCGACGCGCCGCCGACCATCGGGCACAACCTGCTGCGCGCGATCGACGACATCACCCGGGTCAACGGCCGGCCGAGCAAGGTGACCCACCTGGTCTACTCGCACTCGCACGCCGACCACATCGGCGCCGCCGGTCTGTTCGGAACCGACGTCGTCCGGATCTCGCACGCCGCGACGGCCGGCCTGCTGGCCCGCGCGGCGGACCCCAACCGTCCGCTGCCGACGGTCACGTTCCACGACAAGTACCAGCTCAAGGTCGGTGGTGAAACCCTGCACCTGGCGTACCACGGGCCCAACCACTCCCCGGACAACATCTTCGTCTACGCGCCCGAATACGCCACCCTGATGCTGGTCGACGTCCTGTACCCCGGGTGGGTGCCGTTCAAGAACCTCGCGGTCTCCCAGGACATCCCCGACTGGATCAAGGCCCAGAGGATCGCGATGGACTACCCCTGGCGGACGTTCGTCGGCGGTCATCTCGGGCGGCTCGGAGTCCGCGCGGACGGCGCCCTGCAGATCCAGTACATGGACGATCTGGAGGCCAGTACCCGGTCCGCGATCGCCTCCGTCGACCCGAGCCCGTTCTTCGACAAGTACTACGCGCAGGGGAACTCGTGGGCGATCTTCAAGACCTTCCTCGACGCGGTCGCCGACACCGCGGCCGCCCCGGTGACCGCGAAGTACACCGGCGTCCTCGCCGCCGCCGACGTCTTCACGAAGGACAACGCCTGGACCCTGCTGGAGTCCCTGCGGATCGACGCGGGTGTCCTCGGGCCGTTCGGCGTCCACCCCTGAACCACTGGGGCGCCACCCCGGTGCGAGAGCACCGGGGTTCCCGGTTTCGTGTGCGCATACCCGGTCAGGACACCCACACAAGAGAGGCCCAGCCATGACCGTCCCGCTTCCCGTGATCTTCGTCCACGGACTCTGGCTGCACAGCACCTCCTGGCGGCCGTGGCTCGATCTGTTCCGCGAGGAGGGCTACGACCCGTCCGCGCCCGGGTGGCCCGGCGACCCCGACACCGTCGAGGAGGCGCGCCAGAACCCCGAGAGCATCGCCGGCCACGGCATCGACGACGTCGTCGAGCACTACGCGGCACTGATCGCGGACCTGCCCGTGCGGCCCATCGTGATCGGTCACTCCTTCGGCGGGATGATCGCGCAGAAGCTGCTCGGCCAGGACCGCGCCGCCGCCGCGGTCGCGATCGACGCCGCACAGATCAAGGGCGTTCTGCCCCTGCCGCTGTCCGCACTGAGGGCGACGTTCCCGGTCTTCAAGAACCCGGCCAACAAGCACCGGTCGGTCTCGCTGACCGCGGAGCAGTTCCGGTTCGCGTTCGGCAACGCCATCTCGGAGGAGGAATCGACGGCCCTGTACGAGCGGTGGACCATCCCCGCGCCGGGCAAGCCGCTGTACGAGGCCGCCTCCGCCAACTTCAACCCTCACTCGCCGGCGAAGGTCGACACGCAGAACAGTGGTCGCGGTCCGCTGCTGCTGATCTCCGGCGGCAAGGACCACACGGTGCCCGAGACCGTCACCCGGGCCACCCTCAAGCAGTACCGGCACTCCGAGGCCGTCACCGACATCACCAACTTCCCCGACCGCGGGCACTCCCTGACGATCGACGACGGCTGGCGCGAGGTCGCGGACACCGTTCTCACCTGGCTGCGGCAGCAGGTTCTGGAGACCGGGCGATGACCTCCCGCCCGTCCCGCAAGGAGCCCGACTGATGGATCTTCGACTCGACGACGCAGTCGTGGTGGTGACCGGCGCTTCCGCAGGGATCGGCGAGGCCACGGCGGGAGCCGGCGCAGCAGGCGGAGGCGAACAGTTGGCAGCGCAGGCTGCGCCGGGCCGCGGCGAGGGCGCGCAGCCCGGTCGCCGCGCCGACGCCGAAGCCGGCGCCCGCGACGCCGAGCTCAACATCCACTGCGCAGTGCGGATGACCCGGGCCGCGCTGCCCGCCCTGCTCATGCGCGATGGCTCCCTGGTCCACCTCACCAGCGAGGCGGCCAGGATGCCGGACGTGTCGATGGTGGACCACGCGGCCGCCAAAACCGCGCTGCTGTCACTGTCCAAGACACTGGCGGCCGAGTTCGGCCCGCGCGGAGTGCGTTCCAACGTCGTCCAACCCGGACCGGCCCGGACCCGGCTGTGGGACAGCCCGGGCGGCTTCGCCGAGCAGCTCCCCGCTCAGTTCCACCTGGAACGGGAGGCGGCGATCGACCACTTCGTCCGCGAGGTGCGAAGGCTGCCCACCGCCCGGCTCGGCAGCCCCGACGACGTCGCACGGGTCATCGCCTACCTGCTCTCCCCCCTCGCACGCCAGATCACCGGCGCCGAGTGGGCGGTCGACGGCGGCGCGCTGCGCCAGATCTGACCCTCCCCGCGAAGACTCCCTCTGGCTCTGCGCAAGTCGATCGGTACCAGCGCCCTCGCCGGCGCCGACTTCGTCATCGCCGGCGGCTTCGTCGCCCCCCCCTGACCGGCCGCGCCTCGCTTCCCCTCGCACCCCCTGGAGATCTCAGTGAGATTCCGCCTGCCCCGCTCCCGCCGCCTGACGGCCGCGGCCTTCGCCCTGGCCGTCGTCCTCGGGTCGATCACCGTCACGGCCGCGGCCTCCGACAAGCCGGTGCCGTCGTCCGGCGAGCAGATCCCCGCCGGCTTCAGCGAACACAAGACCCAGGTCGCCGGGACCGGCATCAACTACGTGATCGGCGGCCACGGTCCGACCCTGGTCCTGATCCACGGCTACCCCCAGACCTGGTACGAGTGGCACGGCATCATGCCCGCGCTCGCCAAGCACTACACCGTCATCGCACCTGACCTGCCCGGCGCGGGCAAGAGCGACGCCCCGGCGTCCGGCTACGACAAGAAGACCATGGCCGCCAAGCTGCACGCGCTCCTGGTGTCGCTCGGCAAGGACCAGGACGTGAACGTCGTCGGCCACGACATCGGCACGATGGTCGCCTACTCCTACGCCGCGCAGTACCCGCACAGTGTCAGCAAGCTCGTGCTCAGCGAGGCCCCGATCCCGGACCCGGGCGTCTACACGTTCCCGTCGCTGACGGCCCAGGGCACCGGGGCGTGGCACTTCGGCTTCTTCTCCTTGCAGACCGGCCTCCCCGAGAGCCTGATCCAGGGCCGCGAACTGACCTGGATCTCCGGCTTCATGCGGGGCATCGCCGTGCACAAGGACGCCCTGACCCCGGAGGACCTCCAGATCTTCGCCTCCTACCTGCGCGACCCCGCACACCTGGAAGCGAGCTTCGCCTGGTTCCGGACGTTCCCGCAGGACATCGCCGACAACGCGCGGTTCCAGAAGAAGCCCCTGACCATGCCGGTTCTCGCGATCGGCGCCGACGGCAGCCTCGGTTCGTCGGTCGCGAAGCAGGTACGTCACTACGCCACCCACGTCACCCCGGCCGTCGTCCCCGACTCCGGCCACTGGATCTACGAGGAGCACCCGAAAGAGATGACCGACCTGCTGCTGCGTTTCCTGGACGGCCGACGATGACGTCAGGAACGGAAACGACCCGGTTCTTCCCCACCTTCGGCCCGACGGCCGAGCGCGAGCCCTTCTGGTTCCTCGGCGGCCAGGCCAGGATTCTGCTTCCCGGCGCCGCGACCGACAACCGGCTCAGCCTGATGGAGTTCGCCGACCCGGCCGGCCACGCGCCCCCGCACCACGTCCACGAGGACGAGGAGGAGGTCTGGTTCGTCCTCGACGGCGAGGTGACGTTCTTCGTCGGCGACCAGCGCCACGATCTGGTGCCCGGGCAGGTCGCGTACGGGCCGCGCGGGGTTCCGCACAGCTATCTGGTGCGCTCGCCCGAGGGGGCGCGGATAGCGGTGCTGTTCAGCCCGGCCCGCATCGAAGAGTACTTCAGGGCCAACGGCACCCCGGTGGCCGAGGCCGGGGACCTGCCGCCGGAGTTCGATCTCGCGGCGGTCGTGGCCTCCGCCGAGGCCTTCCACCTGCGCGTCACGGGACCGCCGCCGTCCTTGTGAGTCGGACCGCCCCGAAAGAGCAGGAAAGACGAAAGACGAGGAAAGACGAGGAGAGCGGTCATGACCGGCATCGACGTCCTCCCGCTCCCCCGGAACGCACCGGTCCACCTCACCCACCCCGGCGCCGTCACCGCGCTGACCCACCAGCCCGCGAAGGGAAACCGACATGCCGTACATCACCGTCGGCCAGGAGAACTCCACCGACATCGAGCTGTACTACGAGGACCACGGGAGCGGGCAGCCCGTCGTGCTGATCCACGGCTACCCGCTGGACGGCCACTCCTGGGAGAAGCAACTCCCGGCCCTGCTCGACGCGGGCCACCGGGTCATCACCTACGACCGGCGCGGCTTCGGCCGGTCGTCGCAGCCGACCACGGGCTACGACTACGACAGCTTCGCCGCCGATCTCGACACCCTGCTGTCAGAGCTGGACCTCACCGACGCGGTACTCGTCGGGTTCTCCATGGGCACGGGGGAAGTCGGCCGCTATCTGGGTACGTACGGCTCGCAGCGCGTCGCCAAGGCCGCCTTCCTGGCCTCCCTCGAACCCTTTCTGCTCAAGACCGACGACAACCCGGACGGCGTCGACCGGTCCGTCTTCGACGGCATCCTGGAGGCGGTCACCAAGGACCGCTATGCCTACTTCACCGGCTTCTACGAGGGGTTCTACAACCTCGACGAGACGCTCGGCGACCGGATCAGCGAAGAGGTGGTGCGGGCCAGTTGGAACGTGGCAGCGGGCGCGTCGGCGTACGCGTCGGTGGCCTGCGTGCCCACCTGGATCACCGACTTCCGCGCCGACGTCGCCAAGATCGACGTACCGACGCTGATCCTGCACGGCACCGCCGACCGGATCCTGCCGATCGACTCCACCGGACGGCCCTTCCACGCGCTGCTGCCCTCGGCCGAGTACGTCGAGATCGAGGGCGCCCCGCACGGTCTGCTGTGGACGCACGCCGAGGAGGTCAACGCCGCGCTGCTGGCCTTCCTGAGCAAGTAACCGTCAGCTCGGCCCCGCACCGAGGGCCAGGTCCGTGACTCGGTGCAGGTCCTGGCGGCTCGCCCCGCCGCTGACCTGCACCGCCCTGGCCGACGGCCCGTCAGGCAGCGGGCGAGGGCGTCCGCGTCGGCCTTCGGACTCGGGTCGCCCTCGGCGTGGGCACGCTCGAACCCGCGCGCACCCCACCGGCATCGCGCTCCCCGGCGCTCGGCCGGGTCGCGTCGGGCCGGCTCGCCCTCGGGTCCGCGGGCCAGCGCGGACCGACCAGCAGACAGCCGCAGGGCGGCCGGCGGCCGGGGGTGGTGCGGGCGTCGTGACAGCCGTGTGGCAGCGTCTCGGCCACCTCGCGGGCGGTGGGCTGCTCCAGACATCAACGCCGACCGCGTCCCCAGGCCCGACACCGCTGGGCTTCCTCCCCTTTCAGCGGCCACGTTCAAGGAGGCAGCCGCCCAGGACGTCGTGACCCACGCAACTGCCCGGCGAGCTTGTGGCCGAACGCTGCGGGCACCTCCCGCAGGCCCTGGCAGCCGACCGCACCAAGCCACTCCTGGCGTACGTCGAACGCATGCTGGGCGATCGTCACATGGCAGAGGACATCGTGCAGGAGACCTTGATACGCGCCTGGCACCAACTCCGACCGGCTGTGCGCCAACGAGGGATCGATGCGCGGCTGGCTGCTCACCGTGGCCCACAACCTCGCCATCGACCGGATACGCAGCGCCTACTTCCGCCATGAGTCCCCGGGCGCGGAACACCAGGGCACCCTGCCGAGCGACCACGCCGACACGGTCGCGTCCTCGGTCGACGTCGTGGCCCTGCTGCGGCATCTGTCACAGGAGCCGTTACGCGTTGCGCCAGCTCCGCAACCGGGTCCGCGCACGTAGGGCGACCGAGACGGCCGCTGAGACAGCAGCCGCCTGAGTCGGCTGTCGCGCCTACGGGGCACGCTTCCGGCACGGCACGGCCGACCGGATCCTGCCGATCGACGCCACCAGCGGGCGCCACCCGGCCCGCCAAAGCCACGGGCCGTGTCCGGTACCGGCCTCAAGTCGGTGCCGGCGAAGCCTCCAGGATGGCCGTCCTGGAGGCCTTCGTATGCCTGGATCAGAGCGGTTGCAGGTCAGAAAGGTGCTCGGGAAGACCCGCAGGCCGGCACTGGCGTTGCCGAGATGTCCGGGATGCCGATCCTACGATGCCGCTGCCCTCGGTTCCTGTCCCCGCTGACGGCCAGGGGCTCTCGCGTTTGCCGTACGGCTGCGGGGCGGGGTGGACTCGTGCGCCCGGCCAGCGGCGAATGGGTGATCACCACGGCCGCAGGGTATGCGTAGCAATTCCAGACGCGGACGCGGTACGACACGCCGGGACAGGCGGCTGTACCTCGATCCGGTGGTCGCAAGACTGTGCGGGACTTGGGGGGTGGGGTTTGCGCGTCGTAGGGCGGGCCGATCCGCTGGTCCGGCGCGATCTGGATCATGTGGCGGCCGAGCTCACCGTTCCACCGTTCTCACCGGACGGAGAACGCGTGTCTCCGGGAAACGAGTCGCACGGCGTGCAGGCCTCATGGCAACTGCGCACGACGTGCCGGGGGGAAGTCGTTGATGAGCGAGTTGAGCGGGAACATCGACGCATGGCCGTTGTCTCCGCTCGTGGATACCTTGTGCGGTCTCTCCTGCATGCGCGGCAGCGCCGAACGGGGTGCCTTTGTCGACGTTCTCCAGCGAGTCCACCGGCTGAGCGTCCAGCTGCGCGGGGTCAGCCTGCGCGAGGACGTCGTGCAGATCGTCCTGGAGGTGAAGGACCGCGCGCACGGCGTCGACGCCCTTGTGGACACCGTCGCCATGTTCTGCGGTAGTGAGGACGCCGAACGAGTGGCCCGGCACTTCGGACGTGCTCCCGCCCCCGGTGGCCCGGCGAACGGGGTGCTCCACACGGGCGCGGGGGACGAAGGCCCCGCCGTACACCGCGAGCGCGGCCTCGGCGCGGTCGATCCGAGGTCGCCCGCGCCGCCCCAGGACGGGGACATCCACCCGGGCGACGCCCGCCCCTGGTCGGCTGTGCCGTACTTCCCGGAACCGCTCACCCCCGGCGAGTCACATTCCGCGCGCGCCCTGCTGGAGAAGGACCAGGCATTCTCCGACTCGCGGCTGGCCGATCTGCTCGCTCGGGAACTCGACTGCGACATACCGGTCAACCTGTCGGCGGGGCAACTGCTCAGCAGAGCCCTGCTGATGAACGCCCAGCCCGACGGCCTGCCGCCGGCGGTCATCCTCCTGGAACTGGCCGCCGACTGCGCCTCCTCGGAGGAGCGCAGTGGCGCTCTACGGAACCTGGTCGAGGGATGGGCCCATCGCCATTCACTGGATGACCAGTTGGCCTTCCGCCGCCGTCGACGTTCCGGGTACGTGCCCGATCACACCACCCCCAGATGCCTGGTCGTCGTGGTCGACCCGGCCCTCGACGGCTCTGACGACATCGCCGTGCAGTACTGGGTCAACAGCGTTCCCGGCTACTGGAATCCGCAGCAGGGCACCCCCGTGATGACCAAGCTCGACGGGCTGGCCGAGGCCGTCCAGGAAGCGTTGCGGGACGGGGTCGGCAGATGGAGTGAACTGTCCGGTTCCCCGCAGGGACCGCCGGATCCCGTCAGCCCTTACATCGAGTTCGTCTTGCCGTACAGTCTCCTCAACCACGACGTGGCCGGGCTCCACCTGTCGACGGGGGACGGCGCGCCTCTGCCCCTGAGCCCCCGCTACAGCGTGCATGTGCGCAGCCTGGAGCGGATGAGGGCGGGGGATCCCTTGCAGATCGAACGCTGGCGTACGCGGTGGAGCCACCTGCGGCACAGTGGACCCCGCGTCTTTGCCTTCGAGCCCGAGGACGCGTGTCGGCTGGCGGAGTGGCAGATGCGGCTCGCGCTCCAGGCCGAGATGTCGGTCGTGTTCGTCGACGCACCCGCCGAGGGCGCGGACTCGCTCGATGCTCTGAAGTGCGCCCTGGCCGAAGGAGTCGGCTGTGCGGCGTGGGACCGCCGAGGCGGCTTGGAGACACAGCCACGCACGATCATGTCGGCGGTGCTCGCTGCCGCGGGCGCCACGCCCCTGCACCTGCCCGACGCCGTGCAACGCTTCAAGAAGAACGCGGTGCTGCGGCCGGCCCCGCATCTGGACTTCGCTGAACACCTGGTCCTCTTCTGGGACGATCCGCATCGCCTGGTCGGTGAGCAACACATCGTGGAACCCGAGAAGGAGATGACCGAAGAATGACGCTGAACGGTGAGCGGAGCGCGCCCTCCTGGCGCCTCTTCCACGCCACAGGACGCCCCTCGGAGGGCGACCCGCCGGAGTTACCCGAGGCACCGCCGTGGCGGCGCTTCGCGGGACAGCCGGTACAGCCCGACCCTCCGGACGCGGACCCCGATCTGCGGCGTCGGCTCGGCGCCCTCGGAGACGTTCCGTACCTGGACGACTCGAGCGTCGACATCGTCAACGCGGCACTGGTGCTGAGGAGGCCTCTGCTGGTCACCGGGCCCCCAGGGGTCGGCAAGTCCAGCCTGGCGCACCTTCTGGCGAGCGAGCTGCGTCTCGGCCGGGTGCTGCCCTGGCCCGTGGTCAGCCGCACCACCCTCAAGGAGGGCACCTACACCTACGACGCCATCGGACGGGCCCAGGCGCTGGCGGCCTGGCGTGCCGAGCAGGAGGCGGGCGGTACGCTCCAGGAAGCGCCCAGGTTGGGGGACTTCATCACCCTGGGACCGCTGGGAACGGCTCTTCTGCCGCACCGTCGGCCACGGGTCCTCTTGGTCGACGAGCTGGACAAGAGCGATCTGGACCTGCCCAACGATCTGTTGCACGTGCTCGAGAACGGGTCCTACGAGATCACCGAGCTGACCCGTGGCGCGGAGGACTCCGTCCTGGTGCGCACCGACGACCCCGACGGCACAGCGCTGGTCTCCCGGGGCCGGGTCGAGTGCGCGGAGTTCCCGATCGTCGTCATCACCAGCAACGGCGAACGGGAGTTCCCGGCGGCCTTCCGCCGCAGGTGTCTGCCCCTGGAGATGCCCGTCCCCAGCCGGGATCAACTGCTCGCCATGGTGGAGGCCCATCTGCGGGAGCGTCCGCAGGGAATCGCCGCGTTGACGGATGACTTCGTGCAACGTGTGCGCAGTGGTGGCGCCCACTCGATCGATCAGCTCCTCAACGCCCTTTATCTGATCAGTTCCACGGGCCGCGACCTGGCCGAAACTTCGGCCTTCTCGGAGTCCGAAGAGGGGCGTAGGCTTGTTGAGGTATTGTTGCGCGACCTTTCCAAGGGCCAGTGATGACGGCCCGTCAGCAGGATCAGAAAGCCGACCGCGACAGCCCGCGACAGGGGGGTCGACCAGTGCCCTCATCGGAGACGCGCGACGAGTGGGCGGGCGGCGTGTCGGCTTCGCAGCGGCGCGGGCGTGATCCGGACTGGCGCGATCTCGCCGACGCCGCCTGGCTTGCCGACTTCTGGTTACGGTCGGATCGATCCTCCCCTCCCCTCACCCCGATCGAGCCCGGTCCCGAGGTCCGTCAGGCCGACGCCCCGCCGGCGCCCGAGCCTGACCGCGGCCCGCTGGAGGCGGCTGAGCCCGAGGCCGCCGACGGCCCCGGCCCGGTCCCCGCTGCCGAGCTTCTCCCGAGTCCGTCGACTCCGGGGACCTTCCTGACGCCGTCCGCGGAGTTATCCGGCGAGGGCTCCTCCACCGCGTTGCGTCATGTGACGCCCGCCGTGCTGCCGGTCGACTCGGTGCTGGCACGTCGTCCGGTGGCCCGTGACGTCGCGCTGATGGCGCAGGCCCTGCACCGGATGGCGCGGAGAGTCCCCTCGCGCAAAGTGAAGATCGTCGACGAGGTCGTCACCGCCGAGCATTCCCTGGGGGAGGGCGGTTGCCTGCTGCCGGTCCTGGTACCCGCTCAGGAGACCGTGTTCGACCTGGTGGTGCTCATCGACGCCGCTCCCACCATGCCGGTCTGGGAGCGGCACTGGCGCAGCCTCGTCCTGGCGGCCCAGCAGTGCGGCGCGTTCCGGGACGTCCGCCTCGCGCGGGTCAGCGTGGGGCCCTCCGGCCAGCCGGTCCTGTTGTGGCCGTCCGGCGCCCGGAGCCATCCGGGTGAACTCGTGGACAGCCAGGGCACTCGGGTTCACCTCGTGGTCACCGACGGACTGGCACACGGCTGGGCGGCGCCTTCGGCGGACGTACTGCTGACGCTCCTCGCCCGGGCCGGGCCGACAGCCCTCGTGCATCTGCTGCCGCCGCATCTGCGCCACCGGTCCTCGCTCTACCCCTACCCCGCCCGCCTCGGAGCCGGGGGTTTCGGGGTGCCCAACACCAGGCTGGTACACACACCGCGCAGGGACGACTCGGCCTCGTTGAGGGCCTTCCCGGAGACGGACGGGCTCATCTCCGTGCCCGTGCTCAGCCTGAAGGCCACGTCCCTGGCCGCATGGGCCCATCTGGTGAGCGGCGACCGTGGAGTGCTGCGCGACATGCCCGCGATCCCTGCGGGTGCCCTCGCCAAGGGCGTTCCCGCGCCCGGGCTGTGGGCCCCCGCTGCGGGCAGCCCGCAGCAGGTCTCGCTCGCTGTCCGGCATTTCCTGACCCTCGCCACGCCGATGGCACGCCGGCTCGCCGCCCACATGGCGGTTGTTCCGTTCGAGTACGACATCGTCGCGAGCCTGATCGGACGGCTGCTGCCCGACTTCGAGCCGACCCATCTGGCCGAGGTACTGATGGGCGGATTGATCGATTGGCGAGGGCTCGGGGAGTCCTCGCCGGGCGCCGAAAGAATCCGGCCTGATTTCGCGCCTGGCGTACGCAAGGCGCTGCTGGCCACCACGACACGCCGGGAACTGGCCCGAGCAGTACAAGCGTTCGGTGAGATCCCGGACCCAAAACGCCGCGGCCGACGGCTGCAGGAGATCCTGGCCGACCCTGAAAACGCCCCTTTGCCCTCGTCGGACGACGAGTCCTGGGCCGAACTGGAGGGCGCGGTCCTGAATGCGCTGTCCGGCCCTTACGCGGAACGGGCACGCCTCATTGTGGATGCGCAAGTCTTCGGTCCGAGAGGCCCGGTGACTGCGATAGGGTCAGGAACTCCTGCTGGCGCCGACCCGGCCGGCTCAGGATCGAGCCAGTGCAATGCGCTGGCGGCGGCCGAAACCGGAGGAGGCGGAGTGGCGCAGAACTCTCGAACTGATGGACTCGTGACCGAGGAAGTGGATTCCTCGCCAGCCACCGTTCCGCGCCTCGAGGGGTCGGCCACGCCGCATCTGCAGGCGTCCCCGCCGCTGCCCGCGCCTGACGCCCTGCCCGTCCCCGCCTCTCTGCCCGCAGTGCCGCGCACCCCTGCCGTCATGGGCAATGTGCCACCTCGGAACCAGTATTTCACCGGCCGGGAAGAGCTTCTCGCGAGTGTGGACGCCCAGCTCCGCCAGGACAGCACGGCCGCCGTGCTGCCCCACGCGCTGCACGGCATGGGCGGGGTCGGCAAGTCGCAGATCGCTGTTGAATACATTTATCGGCATCGTTCCGAGTACAACGTCATCTGGTGGGTCCCCGCCGAGAGTGAAACCCTCGTTCTGGGTGCTTTGTCGCAACTCGCGGCACGTCTTGGACTGGATGTCTCCCGCGAGGCGAACCGCGCCGTTCCCGCCGTACGGGAAGCGCTTCGCACAGGTGTTCCCTATTCCAACTGGCTTCTCGTCTTCGACAATGCCGAAGACGTCGAAACCGTACGCTCGTATTTCCCGACCGACGGCCCGGGGAAAGTCATCGTCACGTCACGAAATCGCGACTGGGAGCGCATTGCCACGCCCCTGTCGGTGGATGTCTTCCGCAGGGACGAATCGATCTCTTTGCTCCAGCGACGTGCCCGGCACATGTCGCTGGAGGACGCCGATCGGCTCGCGAAAGCACTCGGTGACCTGCCTCTCGCGATCGAGCAGGCAGGGGCCTGGCACGCCAACACCGCGATGCCCGTGGCGGAGTACCTGGCCCTGCTGGAACAGCGCAAACCGGAGATCCTGAACCTCGACCCCTCACCGGACTACCCGGTCTCGGTCGCCGCGGCCTGGGACATCTCGCTGGACCGGCTGGCCCAGGAGGCGCCCGGAGCGCGCCAACTGCTCGACCTGTGCGCGTGCATGGCACCTGAACCCGTTCCGCTCTCCATGCTGCGGGCCGGGCGTGACACACAGGTACCGGAGGTTCTCAGGCGCGTACTCGACGGCAGCCTCGAGCTGGGCCGCGCCAGTCGGCTGCTCAACCGCTACTCCCTGGTCCGTACGAACCACGGCGCAGGCACCCTGCAGATGCACCGGCTGCTGCAGAACGTGCTCGTCGCCCGGCTGTCGCCGGAGGAGCGAGCCGTCGCGACCAGCACGACGCACCTGCTGATGGCGAACAACCGCCCCACACCCGCGTATGCCGACCCGGCGCAGTGGCCGGCCTACCAGGCCCTGGTCCCGCACATCATCGCCTCCGAGGCTTTCCGCTCGACGGACGAGTACGTGCGGGAACTGGTCTACGACTCCGTGCTCTACCTCTACTACTGGGGTGACCACGACACCTCGCTGAGGCTCGCGAAGGGCACGCACGAGGCGTGGCGGGAGGAGTCCGGCGAGGACAATCTCCACGTCATCCGGATCGCCAAGATCCTTGCGTTCCTCCTCCGTCTGAAGAACGAGGGCGACGAGGCATTCCGGCTGAACGCCTTGTCGCTGCAGAGGTCACGACAGGACGGGGTACCGACGGAGGACCTCGTCGACTCGCTGTCGCAGTACGCCGGCGCCCTGCGGTACGCCGGACGGTTCGAGGAGGCTCGCGACAGCGACAAGGAAGCGGAGGCTCTGGCGCGGGACCCCTTCGGTCCGGACGACGTCCACACACTGCTCGCCGCGCACAGCTACGGCGTGTCGCTGCGTCTGTGCGGGGACTTCAAGGCCGCCGAGGAACTGGACGAGGAGACGGTCCGTCAGTGGGTCAACGTGCAGGGGCCCACGCACCTGCTCACGCTCAACACCCAGAACGGTCTGGCCATCGACATCCGTGAGGGCGGAGACTACCCACGGGCCCGGCTGCGACAGGAAGAGACGTATCAGTCGTATCGGCATGCCTACGGAGAGGAGTACGTCGCCACGCTGCGGGCCGCGTACAACCTTGCCGTCTGCCTTCGCCGCGACGGGGCCCTGCCGGAGGCGGCGGCGCTGAGCGAGCTCACCCTCGCGCGCCTCACCTCCCGGTACGGGGCGAACCACGGCGACGTACTGGCGGTTGCCAGCAACGTCACCGTCGACCGTAGGCTCGCGGGGAACCTGGAAGGGTCCCACAACCTCGGTCGCCAGACCGTCGACCTCTACCGGCAGACCCTCGGACCGGACCACGCCAACACCCTGGTCGCCATGGCCAACCTGGCCGCGACCCTGCGGGCCATGAAGGAGTTCACCGCGGCTGCGGAGCTCGACGAGCAGGTCATCGAGACCCTCACCAGAACTCTGGGACCGCGTCACATCACCACCCTCACGGCAGAACTGGGGCGGGCCCACGACCACTACTACCGCTTCGACTTCGCCGGGGCCCGAGACACCGACCGGGCGGCCCGGGAAGCACTGACCGAGGTGGCCGGGCCCGGGCACCCCGTCACCCTCGCCGCCCTCGCCAACCTCTCGCTCGACCTGCGTGGCCTGGGACAGGGCGAGGAGGCGGACGCCCTCCAGCGGCAGGCGGTGGTCGGCTTCGCGAGGGTCGTGGCGGAGGGACATCCGTGGTCGGTCGCCGCCCGGTTCAACCGGCGCATCGAGTGCGACATGAGCCCCCTCCCGCTGTAGGGGGAGAGGCGTCCGCCGGGTTGTACGGAAGCCGACCGCAGGGGGGATCTGCTGGTGTCGACAGTGGTACTCATTCACGGCACGGGGGTACGTGAGCCGCGCTTTTCGGCCTTACGGGCGCGGTTCACGGAGGAACTGACGGGGCGTCGGCCGGACGTCACGGTTCTGGGGTACTACTGGGGCGGCCCGCACGGGGCCACCCTCTCGCACGGAGGAGCCAGCCTTCCGCTCGAATCGGGGGGCCGGCACCGGGCACTCGAGTCCGACGATCACGACCCCTGGGAATGGCTCTACGCGGAGCCCTACCTGGAACTCGGCCTGGCCTCGGCAGGTTCCCCCGACGGCAGGGAAGAACGGCCCCCGGGAGCCGCCTCCCCGGCCCGGGAAGCACGCCGGCGGCTCGGCGCCGTCACCGACGAAACGCTGCCCGAGCTGGCTCCGCACCTCAGCCGGGCAGCGGCGGAGCTGGCAGCGGAACCGCTGCTCACCGCGGCGGCGGACTCCCTGCCCACGGACGAACTCGCGGCAATTCTCGCCCGCGCGCTCGTCGCCGACGCCACCCGGCGGGCGCTGGCCGAGGGAGGCGCCGTCCTGCCCCTCGCGGACGCCCGGGACGAGGCCGTCGCGAAGCTGGCGCAGGGATTCGGCGCCTCGCCCGAGGGCAGCGAGCGAGGGCTGAAGAGCTGGTTGCTGGCGCGCGTGGGGGCCCTCGTGGCCAGACCCGTCGAGAACCGCCGCCGCGCGCTCACTCAAGCCGCACATCCCGCCGCCGGTGACATCCTCCGCTATCTCAGTCACGGCGAACCCTTCCGCACCGGACTACGAGACCTCATCGCGGCAGCGGCACCACCGGTCACGCTGATAGGCCACAGCCTGGGCGGCATCATCGCCCTGGACACCCTGGCCCTCCACGACGCCCCGGCGGTCGGCTTGCTGATCACCTTCGGGTCGCAAGCACCCTTCCTCTACGAGAGCGGCGCCCTTCCCGGCCTCACCCCGCCGCACCCCCTGCCCGACCACGTTCCGCCCTGGCTGAACATCTATGACCCCCGCGACCTGCTCTCGTACACGGGTGCCGCGTTGTTCCCCGGACGCGTCACCGACCGGGCCCTGCCGTCCTCGCTCCCCTTTCCCGCCTCGCACAGCGCCTACTGGGCCAATCCGGCCCTCTACGACTGCCTCGCGGAGCACCTGCCGTGACCGCCGCCGTGCATCCGGCCCACGTCCACGCGCTCATCGTCGGCATCGAGTCCTATGCCGCGGGCCCGCACTGGAACCTCCCCGGTCCGGTGGACGACGCACTGCGCTTCCGCACCCTCATGCACGCGGCCGGCGTACCCGAGGCCAATCTGCACCTGCACCTCGCCCCTCTTCCCGGAACCACTCCCGCCCATCCGTACCGGCCGGCAGATCACGCCTCGCTACGGGCGGCACTTGTCGGCGACCTGTCGAGCGTGGCCGACGGCCGGCATCTGTGGGTGTGGTGGGGCGGACACGGGGTGCTGGACCATACCGATCGGCTCAGGCTGCTGTGCGCCGACGCGACAGTTCCGGACAAGCGCTCCATCGATTTCGATTCCTCCCTCGCCCGCTTCAGGACCGATGCGGTGCCCGGGTTCGACCGGCAGCTCTGGCTGGCGGACGTGTGCGAGACCTTCGAGGAAGACCTCGCGTTCCGCCACTCCCTGCCCACCGACACCCTCCCCGCCGGCCGCCGCGACGCGGAACGACGCCAGGTGGAGATCCGGGCGGCCGGGCGTGGACGCCGAGCGAGGAACGACCCCGAACGCCGCACCGGCCTTTTTTCGGAGATCGTGCTCGAACTGCTCAGAGAACAACTGCTCGCGCCGCCCGGCACGGCGCTGGCGCGACTCCCCGGCGTCCCCGACTCGATGGATTTCCTGTCGGAGATACGAGCCCGGGTCGCAGCCCGCAGGGCCGCCGGGCAGACCGAGCAACTGCCCCACCTGGTCCTGCGCGGACCCGACGGCGGATACGACGAACCACCCCCGCGTGCCTCCGTACCCAGTCCCGCCCGTCCGCATCCGAGGGAGGGGGCCCGGCCCGGGCAGGCGGCGGTGCGACGGGCCGTCGAATGTCTCCTCGCGTATCCCCTCATGCGGGACCCCGTGCAACGGGAACTGGTGATCGAGGGCATCGACGCGCGCTTCACCGACCGACTCCGGCGCAATGTCTCGGTTCTGCGCTCCGACATCGCCGGCATCGTCGTCGGACTCTCCGCATATCCGGAAGCCCTCGGGCAACTGCGGGAGGCGATCCTTGTGCTGGACCCCGATTCCGGGAGGGGCGGCGAGCTGACCGCCGCCTTGGACGACCTTGCCGGGCACGATCCGTACGCGCGAGGGACCAGCCCCGAGCCCATGGCGTGATCGCATGGTGATCGTGGCGTGATCGTGCGGTTCCCCCATCTGCCTCGGGTCGCCATGATGGACACACCGCCGGACAGCACGTGCCATCTCACCTACACAGGGGGACATGCCTTGGACACGTCGGAGAGTTCAGAGTCCGGCACCCCGAGCAGTCTGCCGGACTGGGAGTCGGACATGGCCGACCTGGCCTCGATGCCGATCCAGGGCATCACCGACCTCGAGGTACCGCTCCCCGTTCGCCTGCTGACGGAGCTGCGCCGTTCACGGGGGAATCTGACCGGCGGTTCGAATCCCGGACGCGCGGAATGACGCGAGTCCGGACAGCACCGTGAAGAACCACGGAAAAGCATGCCCACCCCTGCGCATACCCGAGCGGCACTTCGCCTCCCTCGCCTCCGGGGGCGGCACCCCGGAGGCCATCGACCTGCTCCGAAGCGGTGAGCGCTCCAGACGACTGCTTCTCCTGCGCGAGTTCCTCGACGCGACCAGCGCGATCGACACCCCGCTCGGGCCGGTCGCCACCGGCTGGAAGGTTCTGCGCGACGCCGCCCGGGAGTCGCCCCGGCACGTCGAGGAACTCGTGCTGTCGCCCCAGGCAGGAGCCTGGCTCGCCTATGTGCTGCGCCGTCTGCACCGTGACGCCGGGGACAGCACACTCTGGCTGGACGTCGGCCACTTCCATGCACTCGCCGTCGCCGCCGCTGTCAAAGCGCGCACCGACGGTGAACTCGACGTCCTCCTGAACGACGGAGCCCTCGTCCTGCCCACGCTCGGCATGCTGCGCTTCGAGGGCCACCCGGCAGGTCACTCGGTCGGCCGGGCCACCGTGCGTGCCGGAAGGCTCACTCTCCATTCGGCGGAAGGGACCCTCCCGGACATCGCCGCGAGCGACCACGAGACAGCACACTGGTTCCCGCTACGCCGACTGCGCCGCATGTCCTTCCTCGACGACCTCGACCCGTACCGAGACCTCGACCGGCCCATCGCACCCGCCCGGCTCGACGCGGAGGAGGTCGCCGAATGGCGACGGGTGCACGACCAGACCGTCGCCCTCCTCCGCAGCAGACCGGGCAGCGGTCCCGGCAGCCTCGCCCCCGAGCTCGTCGACACCATCGTCCCGTGGGGCCGCACCGCGGCAAAGCCGCCCGCCGTACCTTCGGTCCGCCTCTCGGCGTCCACCGGCGATGCCTTCGGTTCCATGGTCATCGAACGCCCCACCGAGGGACGAGCCCTGGCGGAATCATTCGTGCACGAGTATCAGCACAGCAAACTGGGCGCGCTGCTCCATCTGTTCCCTGTTCTCCAGGACGACCGCGCGGAGCTCTACTACGCGCCGTGGCGCTCCGATCCGCGCCACCTGACCGGATTGCTGCACGGTGTGTACGCCTTCACCGGGGTGGCGGGCTTCTGGCTCGGTCTCATCGGCGATACGACGTACGACAGGGACGGCGCCTGCGGTTACCACTTCGCGCTGCGCCGCCTGCAGACCCGTATGGCGCTGCGCACCCTTGCCACACGAGCCACCCTGACCCTCCCCGGCCGTCGCCTCGTCGCCGGATTGACGACGACACTGGACGCCTGGCAGCGGGTACCCGTGGACGCGGACTGCTTGCGGCGTGCACGCCTCGCCGCCCGCATGCACCTGGAGGAATGGCACCTGCGCAACGCGGCCGGCATCACACGCTGGCCGGACCGCTGCGTCACCTTGTTCGCGGCGGTGCCGACCGTACCTGGGACCGCGGACGAACTCCTCGCGGCGGGACGCTACGCCGAAGCACGGGAAGAGTACGCGAGGAACCCCGAGGACCTGCACGCCGAAGCCGGCCGCCGTGTCGCGGAACGGGAACTGGGTCGCGAGCGCACTCGACTGGAGGGGGACCGACGGCCGGGGTAGCGGGGTGACGGGGCGTCGGCCGTGGGACCGGTGGCCGCGTCGGCCGCTCACCTCACCCCGGGAGCCTCGGATGCGCCCAGCGACCTCTCCGCCACCCTCGCCAAATGCTCCCCGAACACCCGCTCAGGCTCCGGCGTAAGCGTCCGCAGCGCCACCAACGCCGTGATCACCACATCACACAGCTCCCCCTGCACCTCCTCCCACGTATGGCTGGCCCCCTTGCGCGGGTTCTGCCCCATCGCGCCGATCACCGCCTCCGCGACCTCCCCCACCTCCTCCGACAGCTTCAGCATGCGGAGGAGGAGGCCCTCCTGGCCGGCGTGGGCGCGGTTGGTGTCCAGCCAGGTCCACAGGGCGTCGATCGTGGGCCAGATGTCATCAGAAGTGGGGGAGGCGGCGTCAGTCATGCAGGCAGCTTGGCATGAGCCGCCAAGCCGCAGAACCGCGCCTCACCTCACCCCAGCAACAGCTCCCCCTCCTCGAACAACGCCGCCTGCTCCCCCTCCTCCCGTCGCCGGACCCGGCGATTGCGCGTGCCCACCACCACCGCCGTCAGCACGCCCGTCGCCGCCAGGGCCGTCGGGACCATCCAGCCCCGGTCGAAGACGTGGCCGAGGGCGTGGTCCAGGGAGAGGCGGCCGGGGCCCGTGATGGCGAGGCCGGTGGCGGCCAGGCCCAGGGTGGCCGCGTACTCGTAGCCGCCCTCGGCGTTGAAGAAGCCGTTCGGGGCGTGGACTGCCGCCGCGCCCGCCATGCCGCCGGCCGCCGCCGCGCCCGCTGCCGGGGTGGCCAGGCCCAGGGCGAGGAGGGTGCCGCCGCCCGCCTCCGCCAGGCCCGCCGCCGTCGCGCTGGCCCGGCCCGGCTTGTAGCCGACCGACTCCATGAACTGGCCCGTGCCCTCCAGGCCGTGGCCGCCGAACCAGCCGAACAGCTTTTGCGCGCCGTGCGCGGCCAGGACGCCGCCCGTGCCCAGCCGTAGCAGCAGCAGGCCCACGTCACGGCGGTTGCAGAAGGTCATGGGGACTCACTCCCTGAGCAGAGCAGACAGCAGTGGCACCCCCCGGTTCCGGTTTCCTCCGTCCACCGTCGCATCCCTGCGTCCCACCCGGCCCCTCCTGGGCGCCGTTCGGGTGGCGGGCGGAGTGGGGTGGTGTGACGCTGCCCTTATGACGATCAAGACCGGCAAACTCACCGACCCGGCCGTCCGGGCCTTCGTCAGTGCCGTCAACGACGGTGACCAGGAGGCCTTCCTGAGCATCCTGGCGCCCGACGCGACCATGGCGGACGACGGCTCCGACCGTGACATCGCGCAGTGGATCGACCGGGAGATCTTCTCCTCCCGCGGCCACATGGACGTCGTCAACGAGTCCAACCGCGGCCAGGACCTCGTCGTGAACTACCGCAACGACACCTGGGGCGAGATGCGCACCCGCTGGCACTTCGACGTCACCGGTGACGGGCACATCGCACGGTTCGAGACCGGGCAGGCGTAGGGCAAGGGCACGCGGAGCAGCGGGAAGGGGCCGCTCGCCGGACAAACGGCGAGCGGCCCCTCGAGAGGTTCCCGGGGCTCAGTAGCCCTGCTGCGCCGGCACGTACGCGTTCTGCGCGTGCTGCTCGGTCAGCGTGATCTGCCCCGCCTTGATCGTGGCCAGGCGCGGTGCGCGGCGGGCGATCGACGAGTCGTGGGTGACCATGATGAAGGTCAGGCCGTACTCGTGCCACAGGCCCTCCAGCAGGGCCATGATGTCGTCGCGGGTGCCCTCGTCGAGGTTGCCGGTGGGCTCGTCGGCGAGCAGGACCTTCGGCTTCTTCACCAGCGCGCGGGCGATCGCGACGCGCTGCTGCTGGCCGCCGGAGAGCTCCGAGGGGGCGTGGCTCAGGCGCTCGCCCAGGCCCACCGAGCGCAGGGCCTCCGCCGCGCGCTCGCGGCGCTCGGCCGGCTTCACGCCCAGGGGGACGAGCGCCGTCTCGACGTTCTCCTGCGCGGTCAGTGTCGGGATGAGGTTGAAGGACTGGAAGATGATGCCGATCTTCTCGGCGCGCAGGCGCGTCAGCTTCGCCTCGCTGATGCGGGCCAGGTCGACGCCGTCCAGCTCCACGCTGCCCTCGGTCGGGCGGTCCAGGCCGCCGATCATCTGCAGGAGGGTGGACTTGCCGCCGCCCGTCGGGCCCTGGATGACCAGCTGGTCGCCGTCCTCGATCGTCAGGTCGATGCCGCGCAGGGCCTCCACCGTCTCCTTGCCGCGCGAGTAGCGCTTGGTGACGCCGGTCAGTCTGTACATGGGTGCTCCAGGTCCGTAGCCGCGTAGCCGCGTAGCCGCGTAGAGAACGCGTAGAGAAGAAGGAAGAAGAGGGGTTGGGGCGCCGCTGACCCGGGGGGAGAGGGGTCGGTCGCGGCGCCCCGGCACGGGGGGTGTTACGACACGCTGCGCAGCGCGTCCGCCGGGCGCATCCGGGACGCGCGCCAGCCGCCCATCGCGCCGGCGATCAGACCGCCGGCCACCGCCAGGCCCACCGCGAGGGCGATGGTGGTCGCGGAGACGGGGGCCGACAGGGCGATCTCCATGGTGTTGGAGGCGGACTGCTGGCCGGGGCCGCCACCGCCGGGGCCGCCGCCCATGCCGCCGCCACCGCCGCCGGTGTTGCCGAGCTCGGCGGTCAGCTTCGGGCTGATCGCGGTCACCGCGTACGCGGCCGCCAGGCCGAGCGCGATACCGAGGGCGCCGCCGAGCAGACCGTTGACGATGGACTCGCCGACGACCTGCCGGGTCACCCGGCGGCTCGGCCAGCCGAGGGCCTTCAGGGTGCCGAACTCACGCACGCGGCGGGACACGGCCGAGGAGGTGAGCAGCGCGGCCACCAGGAAGGCGGCGGCGAGCACCGCGATCGACAGCCACTTGCCGACGCTGGTCGCGAGGTTCGAGGCGGTGGAGAGGGAGCCGGAGACGGTCTCCGCGAGGTCGGCGGAGGTCGTGACCGTCGTACCGGAGATGTTCTTCTGGATCGTCGCCTTGACGGTGTCGATCTGCTTGGAGTCGGTCGCCTTGACGTAGATCGTGGTGACCTGGTTCTTGGCGTCGGCGAGGGTCTGCGCCTGCTTCAGCGGCAGGTAGACGTCGGTGGTGGAGTCGCTGCTGTCGGGCGTCGCGATGCCGATGATCGTGTACTTGGTGCCGGAGATCTTGAAGGTCTTGCCGACCTTGTACTTGTTCTCCTTGGCGTACGACTTGCTGACGACCGCGACCTTCGCGTTGGTCTGCGAGGCGGTGAAGGTCTTGCCCGTGGTGATCTTCGAGCCGGCCAGCGGGCCGAGGTCCTGGTTCGTGACGTCCACGCCGGCCACGGAGTAGGAGTTCACGTCGAAGGAGGCGCCGCCGCCCTGGACCTGCGGGGCCGCGGTGGAGCCGCTGCCCTGGCCGCCGCCGGGGCCGCCCTGGTTGCCGCTGCTGCCGCTGGTGGAGGACTGCGCCTTGCCCTGGGTGAAGGAGCCGTCGACCTTGGTGACGTTCAGGGTGATCGCGCCGACCGCGTCCGCCACGCCCTTCTGGGCGGCGACCTTCGTCACCAGCGCGGACTTCAGGGCCTGACCGCCCTGCGTCATCACCCGGTCCGAGCTCTGCTCGGAGTCGTCGTCGTTCGACTTCGCGTCGAACTCGAATCTCGGCTGACCGGAGCTGTTGCTGGTGGGCGCCGTGCGCGCCTTGGTCACCGTCATGTCGGTGCCGAGGCCGTACAGCGACTGCAGGACCTTGTCCTGCGCCTGCGTCATACCGGCCGACACCGAGTTGACGGTGATGACCAGCGCGATACCGAGCGCCAGACCCAGAGCGATGACCAGGGCCGCCTTCTTGCGCCGGCCCAGCTCGCGCTTGAGATAGATGCCAAACATCCCGTTCCTCGAAGGTTCTTGGCGCCCGCTGTGGACGCGACCCAAAAACTAGGGAGGAACCTTTGAGCCGGACTGAGTAAAAGATGTGTAAGGACTGAGAATGAGGATCGATTCCGGACCCCTGGATCAGAATTCCATCAGACAGCTCATTCCTAAGCTGTGGAGGGGGTTTTCCCAGGTGGAAGGGGTTGGCTGGCTGACGCTCACGGTGTTTTGCCGCCCACAGGATCCCCTTGTACGGTCCCGCCGTGCACGCATTCTCCCGACGTTCGTTGCTGTCCTTCACCGCGCTCGCGCCCCTGGCTCTCGCCGCTCCCGCGGTCGCCGCGACGGGCACGGTGATCGGCGGCGCCCGGCTCGCCCGCGACGGCGTCCAGACGGCCGTCCCCGCCGGCCTGCCGAAGAAGCTCACCGCCCGCGCCTGGCTGGTCGCCGACCACGACACCGGCGAGGTGCTGGCCTCCTACCGCGCGCACAGCCGCCTGGCGCCCGCCTCGACGCTGAAGATGCTGTTCGCGGACACCCTGCTGGACAAGTTCGAGCGCACCGAGCGCTACACCGTCACCGACGCCGACCTCGCCGACATCCCGGCCGGTTCCAGCCTCGTCGGCCTCAAGCCCGGCCTCACCTACACCGTCGAGCAGCTCTGGCAGGGCGTCTTCCTGCGCTCGGGCAACGACGCCGTGCACATCCTCGCCCTGATGAACGGCGGGGTCGCCCGGACGGTCGCCGAGATGCAGGCGCGGGCCGCGGACCTCCAGGCGCTGGACACCCATGTCGTCTCCTGCGACGGGTACGACCACACCGGCCAGCTCTCCTCCGCCTACGACCTCACCCTCTTCGCCCGGCACGGCCTGCGCGACGCCGACTTCCGCGCCTACTGCGCCACCAGGGCCGCCGACTTCCCCGCCGGGGGCCGCAGGACCTTCCGCATCGAGAACACCGACCGCCTGCTGTCGGGCACGTACGGCGTCACCCCGTACCGGGGAATGATCGGCGTCAAGAACGGCTACACCACCCACGCCGGCAACACCTTCACCGGCGCCGCGACCCGCGCCGGCCGGACCTTGCTGGTCACCGTCCTCCATCCGAAGAGCGGCAACAACGCGGTCTACGAGGAGACGGCCGCCCTCCTGGACTGGGGCTTCGGGAGGGGGAGTTCGGCCACTCCGGTGGGGCAGCTGGTGGACCCGCTGAGCGAGGGCGGGGCAACGGCCTCACCTTCGGGCAAGGCCCCTCACGCGGGTTCGAAGGCTGCCGCGACGGGCGACGGCTCGGGATGGGCTTCACTCGGAACGGCGGGGGCGCTGACCCTCCTCGCGGCGGGCGCATACACCTGGCGCAGAAACCGACGCGACACCGGCCGACCTGAAGGGGCGCGGGGAACTGCGCGAGAAACCACGACGAACCCGCACCCCGAAGACGACAGCACTCCCACCCACGAACCCGACCCGGCCCAAAAATAAGTGGCAGCCGCTCCACACCACCGGTGCAAACCCCGCGGTCCCATGCGAGGCCCACCCCCACCCGGTGCCGTGGAGCGGCTGCCCTTCCCCCCTCGGTTTGGCCCAATCGGCTCAATCGGCTCAATCAGCGAGGCGTTCTCGTGCTCAAAGTGTGAAGTTCTCGTGGAGAAGAGTTGAGCATAGGTCCACTACCGGCCGCAATGGCCCGGATGGCCAAATTCCGCTTGTATGGACCGCGGAATTGACGCCCCGTGGGCCCCTCACCCCCGCCCCACATACGGCATCGCCGTCGCCAACACCGTCGCGAACTGCACGTTCGCCTCCAGCGGCAGTTCCGCCATGTGCCGCACCGTGCGCGCCACGTCCGTCACATCCATCACGGGTTCCGGCGCGATCTCGCCGTTGGCCTGGAGCGCGCCCGTCTCCATCCGGGCCGTCATCTCGGTCGCCGCGTTGCCGATGTCGATCTGCCCGACGGCGATGCCGTACGCCCGCCCGTCCAGGGACAGGGACTTGGTCAGTCCGGTCAGCGCGTGCTTGGTCGCGGTGTACGGCGCCGACAGCGGGCGCGGTGAGTGCGCCGAGATCGAGCCGTTGTTGATGATCCGTCCGCCCCGCGGCTCCTGCTCCTTCATCTGCCGGAACGCCGCCTGCGCGCACAGGAACGCCCCGTTGAGGTTGGTGTCCACCACATGCCGCCAGGCGTCGTAGGGCAGGTCCTCGAACGGCACGCCGCCCGGCCCGAACGTCCCCGCGTTGTTGAACAGCAGATCCAGCCGCCCGAACCGCTCCCGCGCGGCGGCGAACAGGGCACCCACCTCTCCGGGATCCGAGACGTCCGTCCGTACGACGAGACCCGCGGCCCCGGGCACCAGCGCCGCCGTCGCCTCCAGGGTCTCCGCGCGCCGCCCCGCGAGCCCCACCGACCAGCCCGTACGCAGCAGTTCCACGGCGACCGCCCGCCCGATACCGGAACCGGCACCGGTGACGATCGCGATCCTGCCGGTCTCCACACTCTCCTTGGCGTCCATGGAGCCGCAGCGTACGGCAGGCCGAAAGACGACCTCCGCCATGCGGAACTCCCCCGTCCGCCATGCGACTGTTGTGTACGTGTCAACCCGGCGCCGCCCGTCGGTCGCCCCCGGCCACTCCAATGCCAGGGACACCCACCGTCAGGGGAGGACCGGATGACACCCGCAGCACGCCAGTCCCAGCACACCCCCGAACTCCGCGAGGCCGCCCGCCGTTCCCTCGGAGGGGGCGCCCCCAGCCGCCGCCGCTTCCTCACCGTCACCGGCGCGGCCGCCGCCCTCGCCTTCGCCGTGAACCTGCCCACCGCCGGTACCGCGGCCGCCGCCGAACTCGACCCCGCGCAGCTCACCGACGACCCCTTCACCCTCGGCGTGGCCTCCGGCGACCCCCTGCCGGGCTCCGTGCTGCTGTGGACCCGCCTCGCCCCCGCCCCGTACCAGCCCGACGGCGGACTGCCCGCCGAACGCGTCCCCGTCCACTGGGAACTGGCCCGCGACGAGAACTTCCGCCGCACCGTCAGACGCGGTACGGCCGTCGCCCACCCGGAGTTCGGGCACAGCGTCCACGTCCAGGCCGACCACCTCGACACGGACCGCACGTTCTACTACCGCTTCAAGGCCGGCACCTGGATCAGCCCCACCGGCCGCACCCGCACCGCCCCCGCCCCCGGCGCCGAGTCCTCCGCGCTCACCCTCGGCGTCGTCTCCTGCCAGCGCTACGACCAGGGCTACTACACCGCGTACCGGCACCTCGCCGAGGACGACGTGGACGTCGTCCTCCACCTCGGCGACTATCTGTACGAATACGCCGTCAGCGGCGTCGGCGGCGCCCGCGCCTACCCCGCCGGGACCGTACCGGCCGTCTACGGCCACGAGATGGTGACCCTGGACGACTACCGCATGAAGTACGCCCTCTACAAGTCCGACCCCGACCTGCTGGCCGCGCACGCCGCCCACCCCTTCGTCGTCACCTGGGACGACCACGAGACCGAGAACAACTACGCGGCCTCCGTCTCGGAGAACAACGACCCGCCCGAGGAGTTCCTCATCCGCCGGGCCGCCGCCTACCGCGCCTACTGGGAGAACCAGCCGCTGCGCCGCCCCCAGCTCCCCGACGGCCCCGACGTCAGGCTCTACCGCCGGCTCCACTGGGGCAGGCTCGCCCAGTTCGACGTCCTGGACACCCGCCAGTACCGCTCCGACCAGGCCTACGGCGACGGCTGGCAGTTCCCCGGCCCCGAGTCCGAGGACCCGGCCCGCACCCTCACCGGCGACGCCCAGGAACAGTGGCTGATCGACGGCTGGCGGCGCTCACGCGCTCTCTGGAACGTCGTCCCGCAGCAGGTCACCTTCTCCCGGCGGTACAACTCCACCGCCGTCCCCTCCCGCGTCTCCATGGACTCCTGGGACGGCTACCCGGCCTCCCGTGAGCGGATCCTCGCGGGCGCCGAGGACGCCGGAGTGGAGAACCTGATGGTCCTCACCGGGGACGTGCACGTGCACTACGGCTTCGACGTCAAGCGGGACTTCGCCGACCCCGCCTCGCGCACCCTCGGCACCGAGATCGTCACCACGTCCGTCTCCAGCGGCGGCAACGGCTCGGCGCAGCCGTCCAACTGGGCCACCTTCATGACCGCCAACCCGCACCTGAGGTTCTACAACGGCCTGCGCGGCTACGCGACCGTCACCCTCGGCCGCGACCTCGCCCGCGCCGACTTCAAGACCGTCCCGTACGTCACCACCCAGGGCGCCCCGATCAGCACGGCCGCCTCCTTCGTCACCGAGATCGGCGACCAGGGCCTCAAGCCCGCCTAGGGCCCCAGCCGCTCAGCGCCGTGGCGGCCAGGTGTCGCCCCAGTCCGCGTCCCGGGCCGCCCGGTACAGCTCGCCGTGCTTCTTCGTCACCGTCGTCCGGTCCAGCCGCTCCTCGGTCTCGCACAGGTCGAGGAGCACCTGTCCCTTGCGGATCTGCGGGCGGCGTACGACCCGGGAGGGCGCGGGGGAGACCGGGAAGCGGGCGGCCGCCACGTACGAGAACTTCTCGTCCTCGTACGGCAGGGAGCCGCCCTTGACCTGCCGGTGCAGCGAGGAACGGCTGACCCGCGCCGAGAAGTGGCACCAGTCCTGGCCGGCCACGATCGGGCAGCGGGCGCTGTGCGGGCAGGGCGCGGCGATCCGGAAACCGGCGGCGATCAGCCGGTCCCGGGCCTCGATCAGGCGCGCGTAGCCGTCGGGGGTGCCCGGCTCGACGATCACCACGGCCTGCGCGGCGGCCGCGGCGGCGTCCACCAGCGCGGCGCGGTCGGGCGCGGCCAGCTCGTTCAGGACGTACGAGACCGTGACCAGGTCGGTGGGGTCCAGTGCGAGGGCCGACCCGATGCGGGCGCGCCGCCAGTGGGCGTCGCCGAGCGCCGGGTTCGCGGCGGCGACCTCCTTGCCGAGGGCCAGCGCGGGCTCCGCCCAGTCCAGCACGGTCACCGGACGCGTCCCCGCCCAGACGGCACTCACCGCCCAGGTCGCCGCACCCGTCCCGCCGCCCACGTCCGTATGACTGCCCGGCGTCCACTCCGGCACCGCGTCCGCGAACGCCTCCAGCGCCGAGCACACCGCCTCGAAGGTGGCCGGCATCCGGTACGCGGCATAGGCGGCCACGTCCGCGCGGTCCCGCAGGATGGGGGCGTCGGTGGGGGTGGCCCCCCGGTAGTTGGCGATGAGCCGTTCGACGGCTTGCGCGGCCTGCCGGGGCGGCAGACCGTCGAGGAGTTCCCCCAGCGCGGCGCGGAGGGTCTCGGCGGTGGATACGGAGACGTTCACCCGCCGATTTTCTCAGGTCGCGGCCACGGCGTTCACCGCACCGCCATCGCCATCCGCGTCCCCGCCAGCGCCCGCGGCGAGCTGTCCGGCACCCGTCTCACCGGATGCACCGTGTTCGCCAGCAGCACCACGAACGTGTCCGTGGCCGGGTCCAGCACCAGGGAGGTCCCCGTGAAACCCGTGTGGCCGGCCGCGCCCTCACCCGCCAGCTCGCCCATGAACCACGGCTGGTCCACGGCGAGGCCCAGCCCCGGCGGGGCCAGCAGCAGCTCCACGAAGTCCGGGCCGAGGACGCGCGCGGGGCCGTACGAGCCGCCCGCGAGCAGGGTGCGGCAGAAGACGGCGAGGTCGCGGCCGGTGGAGAACAGGCCCGCGTGCCCGGCCACCCCGCCCAGCGCCCACGCGTTCTCGTCGTGCACCTCGCCCCGCAGCATCCCCCGGTCCGCCTTGGCCCACGGCCGCCACTGGTCCTCGGTGGCCGCCGCGCCCGGACAGGGGCCGAAACGGGTCGAGGTCATGCCCAGCGGCCGGGTGATCCCCTCGTGCACCAGGACGTCGAGACCGCGGCCGGTCAGGCGCTCCAGAAGCCGCTGGAGCAGGAGCATGTTCAGATCGGAGTAGACGTACGTGCCCGGCGGCCCGGCCGGAGTCTCCGCGCGCAGGACCTCCAGCCGCTCCTCGTCGTCCGCGCAGTCGTACAGCGGCAGCTCGGGGCGCAGGCCCGAGGTGTGGGTGAGGAGCTGCCGGACCGTGAGGTCGTGCGCGGCGGCCCCGCGGAAGTCGGGCAGATAGGCGCCGACCCGGGCGTCGATGCCCAGCGTGCCCCGCTCGATCTGCTGCACGGCCGCCACCGAGGTGAACAGTTTCGTGAGGGAGGCCAGGTCGAAGGGGGTGTCCACGGTCATCGGGACGCGTGCGTCGGGAGGGAGCTCCACCCCGGCGTCGGCCTCGGGGTCGTACGACGCGTACCGCACCGCCCAGCCCACCGCCTCCTCGACGGCGATCACCGGGCCGCGGCCCGCGACGACGACGGCGCCCGCGGCCCAGGGCCGGTCGCCGGTGATGAGGTCGATGACGTCGAGCACGAGGAGGCGCATCTCCTCCGGGTCGAGCCCGGCCCGTTCCGGGGTGTCGACGCGCAGTCTCGGTGCGCTCAGCTCTCCTCCACGGTCTGTCTCCAGGGACGGCACATTCCCATGAAACAGGCCAGCGCCACCAGCGCGGCCGCCAGCTGGACGACGGCCATCGGGACGGCGGTGCGCTCCCCGGCGATCCCGACCAGCGGGGAGGCGATCGCGCCGATCAGGAAGGAGGACGTACCCAGCAGCGCGGAGGCGGACCCGGCGGAGTGCCGGACCCGCATCAGGGCGAGCGTCTGCGCGTTCGGCAGCGTCACACCCATCGCCGACATCAGCACGAACAGCGCCGCGGCGACCGGCACGAGACCCGCCTCGCCGAACACCCCCGCCGCCATCAGCAGCAGCGCGGCCGCCGCCAGCGCCACCACCGTCAGCCCCACGGCCAGCACCCGGTCCAGCCGGACCCGGCCCACCAGCACCTTGCCGTTGATCTGCCCGACCAGCACCAGCCCCACCGAGTTCGCCCCGAACAGCAGACCGAACGTCTGCGGGGAGGCGCCGTAGATCTCCTGCACCACGAACGGCGAGGCGCTGATGTACGCGAACAGCGCGGCGAAGGCGAAACCGCCGGTCAACATGTACCCCGTGAAGGGCGCGTCGGCGAGCAGCCCGCGCATCGAGCGCAGCGCCTCGCCCACCCCGCCCGAGTGCCGCTCGGACGGCTCCAGGGTCTCCGGCAGCCGGGCCCACACCAGCGCGCCCAGCGCCAGCCCCACCACCGTGAGCAGCGCGAACACACCCCGCCAGTCCGTCCCCCGCAGGATCTGCGCCCCGATCAGCGGCGCCACCACCGGCGCCACCCCGGAGATCAGCATCAGGGTCGAGAAGAAGCGGGCCATCGCCACACCGTCGTACAGATCACGCACCACGGCTCGCGCGATCACGATCCCCGCCGCGCCCGCGAGGCCCTGCGCCAGCCGGAACGCGATCAGCAGCTCCACGGTCGGCGCGAGCGCGCACAGCACGGTCGCGACGACGTACACCGCGAGACCGGCGAGCAGCGGACGCCGCCGCCCCCACCGGTCGCTCATCGGCCCGACCACCAGCTGCCCCAGCGCCATGCCCGCCAGACAGGCGGTCAGCGTGAGCTGGACCGTCGCGGCGGGCGCGTGCAGCGAGCGGGTGACCTCCGGCAGCGCCGGGAGGTACATGTCCATCGACAGCGGGGGAGTGGCGGTCAGACCGCCCAGGACCAGGGTGACGAGCAGACCGGTCCGGCGCCGCGCGGGCGACGGCGGCGCGACGGCCGTCGTATCCGATACCGCCGACACTCCCGGTATCGCCCCACCCTCCGGCATACGGCCGCCCCTCCCTCATTCCTGTCTCCGCCACCTATGCTCTCAGCTCGGAACGACTGCTGGTACGGCGCGAGGACGGGACGGGGTATGACGACGGACACGGTGCGATGGGGAATCCTGGCGACCGGCGGCATAGCCGCCGCGTTCACGGCGGACCTGATCGACCTGCCCGACGCGGAGGTCGTCGCGGTCGGCTCGCGCACCGAGGCCTCCGCCCAGGCGTTCGCCGAGCGCTTCGGCATCCCCAGGGCCTACGGCGACTGGGGCGCGCTTGCCGAGGACCCGTACATCGATGTCGTCTACGTCGCCACCCCGCACGCCGCCCACCGCACCGCCGCCGGCCTCTGCCTCAAGGCCGGGCGGGCCGTGCTGTGCGAGAAGCCGTTCACCCTCAACGTGCGCGAGGCCCAGGAACTCGTCGCGCTGGCCCGCGACAACGGCCGCTTCCTCATGGAAGCCATGTGGATGTACTGCAGCCCGCTGATCCGCCGCCTCAAGGCCCTCGTCGACGACGGCGCGATCGGCGAGGTGCGCACCGTCCAGGCCGACTTCGGCCTCGAAGGCCCCTTCCCGCCCTCGCACCGGCTGCGCGACCCCGCCCAGGGCGGCGGCGCCCTCCTCGACCTCGGCGTCTACCCCGTCTCCTTCGCCCACCTGCTGCTCGGCGAACCCGACGGCATCTCCGCCCAGGCCGTCCTGTCCGCCGAGGGTGTCGACCTGCAGACCGCCCTCGCCCTGTCCTGGGACTCCGGCGCGCTCGCCGCCCTGCACTGCTCCGTCGTCGGCGGCACCGGCACCACCGCCTCCGTCACCGGCTCGCGCGGCCGCATCGACATCCCCTCCGGCTTCTTCCACCCCGACCGGCTGGTCCTGCACCGCGCCGGACGCGACCCCGAGGAGTTCACCGCCGACCCGGCCGACGGCCCCCGCAACTCCTTCCGCCACGAGGCCCGCGAGGTCATGCGCGCCCTGCGGGCCGGCGAGACCGAGTCCCCGCTCGCCCCGCTCGACGGCACCCTCGCCGTCATGCGCACCCTGGACGCCGTACGGGAACGGATCGGCGTGCGCTACCCGAACGAGTAGGCCGTACCGTCGACCCATGGTCACCAAGCCTGCCAAGCCCGCCACGCCCGCTCAGCCCGCCAGACCGGCCCCCGACACCAGCCGCCGCAGCGAGAGGTCCCGCCGCGCCATCTACGAGGCGGCGCTCTCGCTCGTCGCCGAGGCGGGCTACCCGAAGACCACGATCGAGGGGATCGCCGCCCGCGCGGGCGTCGGCAAGCAGACCATCTACCGCTGGTGGGGGTCGAAGGCCGACGTCCTGCTGGAGGCGTTCCTCGACCTCGGCGAGCAGGCCGCCGAGGCCGCCGGGCACGTGCCGTACACCCTTCCCGACACCGGCGACCTGGCCGCCGACCTCAAGGCCGTCCTGCGCGCCACCGTCGACGAACTCCTCGACCCCCGCTTCGAGGCCCCCGCCCGCGCCCTGTCCGCCGAGGGCCTGGTCAACGAACCGCTCGGCCGCGAGTTCGTCACCCGACTCCTCGAACCCCAGCTCCAGCTCTACGTGGACCGCCTGCGTTCCGCCCAGCGCGACGGCCAGATCCGCCCCGAGATCGACCCGCGCATCGCCCTCGAACTCTTCGTCTCCCCGCTCGCCCAGCGCTGGCTCCAGTACACGGGCCCGATCTCCTACGACTACACGGACACCCTTGTCGACTACGCCCTGTACGGACTCGCACCCCGCTGACGGGCTTTGCCCCGATTGGGGGTACGGGACCCCCGATGCGCCGGATGATGGGACCATAAGGCATGCTGTCCGCATCACCGGCGAGGCGAGGGGATAGATGAGCGCGGAGTTCGGCGGCCCGAGCGGCCTGCGGGGCAGACTCACCCAGTGGCTGCGCGGAAGCGGCCCGACCCGGACCGCCGACGACGGCGGCCGTGAGGCCCTGCTGCTCGCCGCCGCCGGGGCCGGACTGCCCCTCGCGCCCGCCGCGCACCCCGCCGCCGACTACCGCTGCTCCTGCGACCGCGTCGGCTGCCCCACCCCGGCCAGGCACCCGGTGTCCTTCGCCTGGCAGACCCAGTCCACGACCGACCGCGCCCAGATCGAGCGCTGGGCCCGGCACCAGCCGCAGGCCAACTTCATCACCGCGACCGGGATGACCCACGACGTTCTCGACGTCCCCCTGGAAGCCGGCCGCGAGGCACTCGACCGCCTCCTCGGCGCCGGCGTGGAGGTCGGCCCGGTCGCCGAGAGCGACGACGGCCGCCTCCTCTTCTTCACCCTCACCCGGGGCACCCCCGAGGACGAGGACGAATGGTGGCCCTGCGAGCTGGACTGCCACCCCGAGACGATGGACGAACACCCCGGCCTGCGCTGGCACTGCCGGGGTTCCTACGTCCTGATCCCACCGGCCCGCCTCCCGGGGGACGACCACCGGTCGGTGCACTGGGTAAGGGGCCCGGAACACCCTCTCCCGGACCCCCTGAGCCTCCTGGAAACCCTGACAGAGGCCTGCGCCCGCCACGTAAACGCCTTCGGCCTCTAGGCTGTTGGCCTTTGGCTTTTGGCTTTGGCTTTGGCTTTTGGCTTTTAGGGGCGCGGGGAACTGCGCGACAAGCCACAACGCACCCGCACCCGACCGACGGCCTACTCCCCCTTCGCGCCGGTCAACCCCTCAAGCCGGCTCAACAAGGACACCTTCCCGTCCCCGGAACCCTTCACCGGATCCAGGGCGATCTCATTCGCGACGAACTCCATCGTCAGCGTCTGCTTGATCTCCCCGGTGGTCAACGCCTTCACACTCACGTTCGGCGCCGGCACGGACGCCCCCGCCGCGGCCGTCTGCTTGACGTAGTGGTGCGAGGAGAAGAACACCAACGCCCCACCGTCCGCCGTCCGCAACGCGAGCGGGGCGAACCCCCCGCCGGTCAGCGGCTCGTCGATGTACTGCTGCACCAGCCCCGGCTTCTCCGCGCTCTTCGCCCGCGTGGTGCGCAACGTGCTGGTGTACGAGCCGTCCGCGAACGCACCCCCGCCGTCCTTGAGGTAGGCGGTGTACTCCTTGCTCAAGTCCCCCGGCGCCCACGTCAGTTCGGCTGAGTCCGCCGGTACGGTCTCCGCCCAGCCGTCCTTGTCCTTGCTGAACTCCGGCATCGCCCCCGCCGCCACCAGCGTCAGATACGCCGCCTGCCACGGCTCGGAGAGGTCGCCCCGGGTGAACACCAGCACCCACCGGGCGTCACCCCCCTTGTTCGCCTTGGCGTCGGCGACGAACCAGCGCGGCCAACCGGCCTTCTTGGGGATCGTGTACGTCACGTCCGTCAGCGTCAGCGGGGTGTGCTGCGGGTTGCCGCCCGGGTTGTTGGCCTTCCCGGCCTTCAGCCGCGCCGCGTCGATGGCCCCGAGCGCGCCGGTGGTGTACTCGGCGTCCAGGGAACCGTCGTACGCCTTGTCCGCCTTGTTGTACGCGGTCGTGAACTGATCGAGCGCCTTCGCGGCCTCCGCCGGGGTCGCCGAGGGGAGCACCACACGCTCCCCGTGGACGACCACACAACCGCTCGCCGTCAACGACAAAGCCGTCGCGGTGGCCGCCCACAGCGCGCTCCGCTCAAGCCTGCGGAGCCTTCGACTGCCGCGATCCCCGGTCGTCAGGTGCGTCATCAGGAGCCTTCACCTTCCCCTTCCCGGAGGCGAACCCTACCGGGGCGAGGAACAGCGCGAGCGTGGGGACCAGGTACAGCAGCCACACCGTGACCTGGAGGACGGTCGGATCGGGCTGGAAGTTGAACACGCCCTTCAGCAGCGTGCCGTACCAGCTGTCCGGCGGGATTGTGCCGCTGATGTCGAAGGCGAGGCTGTTCAACCCCGGCAGCCAGTCGGCCTCCTGGAGGTCGTGGAAGCCGTACGCCAGCACGCCCGCGGCCACGACGACGAGCATGCCACCCGTCCAGGTGAAGAACTTCGCCAGGTTGATGCGCAGCGCCCCGCGGTAGAACAGCCAGCCCAGGAACACCGCCGTCGCGAGGCCGAGGGCCACCCCGATCAGCGGGCGCGGGGTGCCGTCACCGGCCGCGTGCACCGACGCCCACACGAACAGGGCGGTCTCCAGGCCCTCCCGGCCCACGGCGAGGAACGCGGTCGCGACCAGCGCGCCCGTGCCCATCGCGAGGGCCGCGTCCAGCTTGCCGTGCAGCTCGGACTTCAGATGCCGGGCGGTGCGCCGCATCCAGAAGACCATCCACGTCACCAGGCCGACCGCGAGGACCGACAGCGACCCGCCGAGCGCCTCCTGCGCCTCGAACGTCAGCTCCTGCGAGCCGAATTCGAGGACGCAGCCGAAACCCATCGCGATGAGGACGGCGATCGCGATACCGGTCCACACCGGCTTCAGGGCGTCCCGGCGGTCGGTCTTCACCAGGTAGGCGATGAGGATGCAGACGACGAGCGAGGCCTCCAGGCCCTCCCGAAGTCCGATCAGATAGTTGGAGAACACGGGCTACGCCTCCTCGGAGAACAGCGTCCGGCCCCACCAGTCGTCCTTGTCCCGGACGCCCGGCGGCACGGCGAAGACGGCCGAACCCACGTGCTGGATGTACTCGTTGAGCGCGTCGGTCGCGAGATTGCGCTGGATGCGGATGAACCCGTTGCCCACGTCGCGCATGTAGGCGAGGAAGAACAGGCCCGCCTCCAGGCGCCCCAGACCGTCGGTGCCGTCGGTGAAGGAGTAGCCGCGGCGCAGGATGGTCGACCCGTGGTTGGAGTCCGGATGCGCGAGCCGTACGTGCGCGTCGGGCTTCATCGCCTTCAGGAACGGCTCGTCGCGTTCCTTCGCCTTGCCGACGGGCGCGCCCTCGCCCTTGTCCCGCCCGAAGATGTCCTCCTGCTCCTGGAGGGGGGTGCGGTCCCAGGTCTCGATGTGCATCCGGATCCGCCGGGCGACGAGGTAGGACCCGCCCACCATCCACTCCGGGCCGTCCTTCTCGCCGACCCACACGAACTTCTTCAGCCGGTCGGTCTCGGTCCCGGCGATGTTGCGGGTGCCGTCCTTGAAGCCCATCAGGTTGCGCGGGGTCTGTGCGTCCGGGGTGGTGGAGGAGGTCTTGCCGAACCCGAGCTGCGACCAGCGGATGGAGACCTTGCCCATGCCGATACGGGCCAGGTTGCGGATGGCGTGCACGGCGACCTGCGGGTCGTCGGCACAGGCCTGGACGCACAGATCGCCGTTGGAGCGGCTCGCGTCGAGGGCGTCCCCGGCGAACTTCGGCAGATCGACGAGCGCCTCGGGCCGCCGGCCGTCCAGCCCGAACTTCGCGAAGAGGGACGGACCGAAGCCGAGGGTGAGCGTCAGCCGCGAGGGCTTGAGGCCCAGGGCCTCACCGGTGTCGTCCGGCGGGGCCTCGGTGAGTCCGCCGTACGCCCCGTCGCCGACCGTCTTCCCGGCGGTCATCCGGTGCGCGGCCGCCGTCCAGTCCTTGAGCATCTGGACGAACTCGGCGCGGTCGGTGGTGTCCACGTCGAACGCGGCGAAGTGCAGCCGGTCCTGGACGGGCGTGGCGATGCCGGCCTGGTTCGCGCCGTGGAACGCGACCGCGGCACCGGTCTCGGCGGCCGTCGGCTCGACGTCGTCGCCGGTACGGGCCATCGCCACCGCGCCACCGGCCGCGACGGCCCCGAGCGCGAGCCCGGCCCCGCCCCAGCCGATGAGCGACCGCCGGGAGGGGCGGCTGTCGTCCTTGACCTCGGTGTTCTCGGTGCTCTCGGTGTTCTCGGTCATTGCCGTTCCCCCTACTTGACCACGGCCGCGGCGAGCTTGGAGAGGGGCTCGGCGAGCGCGTTCACCGCGTCCGAGAGCTCCTTGCGCTGGGCCTCGGTGACCTTGTCGTAGGAGACGAAGTCGTACGAGGCCTTGTCGGTGCGGTACTTGTCGAGCAGCGTGTTGAGCGCGGCGAACTGCTTGTCGAGCCCGGTCGTGAGCGCCGCGTCATTGGTCTGCGCGACCGGCTTCAGCAGTTCGTACGCCTTCTGCGCGCCCTCGACGTTGGCCTTGAAGTCGGCGAGGTCGGTGTGCGAGTAGCGGTCCTCCTCGCCGGTGACCTTGCCGGTGGCGACCTCGTCGAGCAGCTCCTTGGCGCCGTTGGCCATCGAGGTCGGGGTGATCTCGGCCTTGCCGACCCGCTTCTGCCAGTCCTTCAGGTCGGTGACGAGCTGGTCGGCGAGGGTCTTCTCCTCGTCGCCGATCTTCTTGTCCTCCCAGAGGGCCTTCTCCAGCCGGTGCCAGCCGGTCCACTTCTGGCCGTCCTCCAGGCCGTCCGCGCGGGTGTCGACCAGCGGGTCGATGTCACCGAAGGACTCGGCGACCGGCTCGGTGCGCTCCCAGCCGAGGCGGGAGGGCGCGTAGGCCTTCTGGGCGGCGGCCAGGTCGCCGGCCTTGATCGCCTTCACGAAGGTCTCGACGAGCGGGATGGTGGCGTCGGACTGCTCCTGGGCGTACTCGCGGTAGTCGGCGACGGCCTTGTCCAGCTGGGGGTTGCGCTTGGCGGCGGTGCCGCCGGTGACCTTGAGGTCCTGCCGTATGCCGGTGCCCTTCATACCGGGCTTGCAGGCGATCTCGTAGTCGCCGGCCTTCACCTCGGCGGTGACGCGCTGCTTGGTGCCGGGACCGATGTTCTCCCGCTCCGTGACGACCCGGTCGTCCGGGAACAGCACGTACACCTCGGTGACCTTGGAGCCCTTGTTCTCGATGGCGAGTTCGACGTGCCCGGCGGAGATCTCCTTCTTGGAGGTCTCGCACTTGGAGTCGGTGGCGGTCACGTTGATGATGCGGTCGCCGTCCTTCGCATCGCTCTTCTCGGTGCAGCCGGTGACGGCGGTCAGTGCGGTCACGGCGGCGACGGCGGTGACGACGGACAGTCTGGCGGCTCGCATTCGGGCTCCCGGCGATGGCTGAATATTCACGTGACGGGACTCACAAGGATTGGTGAGCCTCGCCTAACTTATCCAAGGCTTACCTGCGTAATACCCGCCCGTGCCGTGATTCAGCTCTCATAGACGGTGTAAGAGCACGACCCGATCACGGTGGCTCAAACCGGACCCCAATGGATGGTCAAAGGAGATTCAAAGATTCCGCTTGGCGGTGACGATGAGTGCCCCGCTGCGGGGATGCGGAAGCACTTCGACGGCGTGCTCGTACACATCACTGAGCAACCGCTCGCCGAAGACGTCCCCCGGAGCCCCGTCGGCCGCGACGCGCCCCTGGCACAACACGGCGACCCGGTCCGCGTAGGCGGCGGCGAGCCCCAGATCGTGCAGCACGACGACAACGGCGTCCCCGCCCCTCGCCCTCTCCCGGCACACCCGCAACACCAGTTCCTGATGCCTGAGGTCCAGCGCGGCGGTCGGTTCGTCGAGCAGCAGCAGGGGCGCCCGCTGGGCCAGCACCCGGGCGAGCGCGACGCGGGCCCGCTCACCGCCGCTCAGCGCGGAGAACGGCCGCGCGGCGAAGCCGCTCACCTCGGTGGCGGCCATGGCCTCGGCGACGACCGTGTCGTCCTCGGCGGCCGAGGAGTCGTGCGGCGCCCGCCCCATCCGCACGACGTCCTCGACGGCGAACGGGAACGACAACTCGGCGGCCTGGGGCAACACGGCCCGCCGCAAGGCGAGTTCCCCCGCTGACCACCCCGCCACGGCCCGCCCGTGAATCTGTACGTCCCCTCGCGCGACCGCCAGATCACCGGCGAGCACCGCGAGCAGGCTGGACTTCCCGGCCCCATTGGGCCCCACCAACGCCAACACCTCCCCACCGCGGACCTTCACATCAACCCCGCGCAGCACCTCCCGCCCCCCGAGCCGCACATGCACCCCGACGACTTCGGCGAGAACCGCGCCAGGGGGAAGCGCCGCAGGGGGGTTGAACCGCCGACGAAGAAGACGCATACGGGGACTCCTTGAGGAGGGGACGGAAACCGACTCGGCACCGCCGGGCTGCACCGCGCCGGCTGAACACCGTTACGGCCGGGAGGGGTATACGGGGTGGGGGAGACGCGGGGTGCGTGGCGAGAGGGGTGGGGATTGAGGGGATCGGGGGCAGGTGCGGAGCCCCTGGTCTCCCGAGGGGCGCGGGGAACTGCGCGATCGGCCACGTACGAGCCGCACTCGGCCGGGGTCAGGCCCAACCGCCCTGACGGCGCCGGGTCCTGCGCAGGAGCCAGAAGAAGAACGGGCTCCCGAGCAGCGCCGTGAGGACACCCAACGGCAGCTCCGCGGGCACCGCGACCGTACGCGCCGCGAGATCCGCGGCCAACAGCACCAACGCCCCCGCCAACGCACTCCCCGGCACCAGGAACCGGTGCCCCGGCCCCGCCGCCATCCGCAGCAGATGCGGCACCACCAACCCCACGAACCCGATGATCCCGGACACGCTCACCGCCGCGGCCGTCAACAGCGCGATGACAAGGATCAGCACCACCCGCAACCGCTCCACCTCCACCCCCAGATGCCGCGCCGGCCGCTCCCCGAGCGCGAGCAGGTCCAGCCGACGCGAGAAGAAGGGGGCGACCCCCAGCCCCACCACCGCGCACGGCAGCACCGCGACCACCTTCGGCCACGTGGCCTGCGACAGCGACCCCAACTGCCAGAAGGTGATCTGCTGGATCGCCGCCGCGTCGGCGAAGAACAGGAACAGCCCGATCAGCGCCCCGGCGAACGCGTTCACCGCGATCCCGGTGAGGATCAGCGTCACCACCTCGGTGCGCCCCCCGGACCGCGCCATCGCGTACACCACCAGCACGGTCGCGAGCCCGGCGAGGAACGCGAACGCCGACACGGTCCACGTCCCCAGCACGTTCACCCCGAACGCGATCGCCCCGACCGCCCCCACCGCCGCCCCGGAGGAGATCCCGATGACCCCCGGCTCGGCGAGCGGATTGCCGAACACGCCCTGCATCAGCGCCCCGGCGCACCCCAGCGAGGCCCCGACGAGCAGCGCCAGCACGATCCTCGGGAACCGCACGTTCCACAGCACCGACTCCGCGACCCGGTCCAGCTCCCGTCCCCCGGGCCCGAGGTGGTGCTGCACGGAGGCGAGCACGTCGCCGACCGGGATCGCGTAGGCGCCGAACGCCCCGGCCGCCGGCACGAGCACGAGCAGCGCGGCCACCAGCCCGAGGGTGAGCAGCCCCGAGGTCCCGCGCCACTTCCGTACCGGCTCACCCACCTTCTCGTCCGCCGTGCCATCCGCCGTGCCGTCCGCCGTGTCGTCCACTTCCGCGTCCAGGACAGTCATGGATGCATCTTAGGTTAGCCTTACCTATCTAAGTCACTCCTCCATGCGATGTTTCAATTCCGGAGTGACTGATTACGACGTGCTCCGCGTCTTCTGCGCGCCGAACGGCGGCTACGGCAACGAACTGGGCGTGGTCCGCGAAGGCTCGGTGCTGCCGGACCGGGAGGACCGCCAGGCCCTCGCGGCGAAACTCGCCTTCAGCGAGACGGTGTTCGTCGACGACCCCGAGCGCGGGATCATCGACATCTACACCCCCACCGCCCGCCTGCCCTTCGCCGGCTACCCCTGCGTCGGCGCCGCCTGGCTGCTCGACGTCCCCGAACTGGTCACCCCGGCCGGGGTCGTCGGCGCCCGCCTGGACGGGGAGTTCAGCTGGATCGAGGCGCGCGCGGAGTGGGCCCCGCCGCGCACGTTCCGCCAGTACGCCAGTGCCGCCGAGATCGACGACCTCGCCGTGCCGCCGCCCGGCGAGTGGGTCTACGCCTGGGCCTGGGAGGACGAGCCCGCCGGCCGGATCCGCGCTCGCGGTTTCCCCGGCCGCGGCGACGGCATCGAGGAGGACGAGGCGACCGGAGCCGCCGCGCTCCTGCTCACCGAGCAGCTGGGCCGGGCTCTGAACATCACCCAGGGCGCGGGCTCCCAGATCCTCACCGCACCGCAGCCGTACGGATGGGTGGAGATCGGCGGCCGGGTCCGCCTGGAGGGCGCCGAACGCTGAGCGCCGGAACAGGTCCGGCCGCGCGCGTCCGTGGTGTTCGGGCGGCCGTACGGGTGGTCCCGCGTGTGCGCCGGGAGGCGAACGGTTACCTCTGGCGTGACCACTCCGCCTCCGTGAGAGGAGCATCATGCGTATCCGATCAGCCCTGGCCGCCACCGTCCTGGGACTCGCCCTGGCCACCGCCGGCGCGACGAGCGCCGTCGCCGACGAGGGTCCCCACCACTACGGCAGCGACCACTACGGGAACGACTACGGCAAGGAGCATCACGGCAAGGACCACTACGGCAAGGACCACTACGGCAAGGACAAGGACCACTACGGCAAGGAGCACCACGGCAACCACGGTGGCCCCGTCTGCAGCCCGTACATCGGCAAGGTCGGCGCGGGTCCCAGCCACATCTTCTGGGCGGGTGCGCACTGCGGCTGGTTCTGACAGGGCCGAGCCACGGCACCGGGCCCTTTCCCGTCAGGGGGAAGGGCACGGCCGGTGCTCCGGCCCCGTCGGCGGCCTCAGGCCGACAGCGGGAACTCCTCGCCCAGCGCTCGGAACACGGCCGTGTTGAGCGCGAAGGCCCGCTTGCACTCCGCGACGATCCGCTGCTTCTCCAGGTCGTCCGCCCGTACCGCGTCGAGCAGTTCCCGGTAGTCCCGCTTGAAGGCGGCCGGGTTGCCGATCCCCTCGAAGACGTAGAAGCGGACGCCGTCGCCCTTCTTCTCGAAGCCCCAGGTCCTCTCGGCCCGGTCGCGGATGATCTGGCCGCCGGAGAGGTCGCCGAGGTAGCGGGTGTAGTGGTGGGCGATGTACCCGGCCGGCCAGTCCTCGGCGCAGGCGCGCACCCGGTCCGCGTACGCCCGCGTCGCCGGCAGGGCCGCCAGTCCCGCCCGCCAGTCCGCTCCCCGCAGATGCGCCAGGTCCCGGTCCAGCGCGGCCAGCCGGAACAGCTCGGGCCGCACGAACGGGCCCGCCACCGGGTCCGACGCCAGCCGCTCGGCGCCGGCCTCCAGCGCCTCGTAGACGAACCAGAGCTGCTCGGTGTAGCGCGCGTACGCCTGCACGCCGAGCCGGCCGCCCAGCAGGTCGCTCATGAACGTCGAGGTCTCGGCCTCCATGTGCTGCTCGTGGGAGGCCGTGCGGATGACGGTCGAGAAGGAGTCCATACCGCCTATCCTCTAAGGTAAGGCTTACCTAAGTCAACGCTCTTGCCGACACCCTGTCGGTAAAAGCGTACAAGAAAGGACCCGCTCCGCACGGGGAGCGGGCCTCTGATCACACTCGGGTGCTACGGCAGGGTGAGGATCTCCGCTCCGGTCTCCGTCACGACCAGCGTGTGCTCGAACTGGGCCGTGCGCCTGCGGTCCTTGGTCACCACGGTCCAGCCGTCGTCCCACATGTCGTAGTCGTGCGTCCCCAGCGTCAGCATCGGCTCGATCGTGAAGGTCATCCCCGGCTGCATCACGGTCGTCGCGTGCGGGCTGTCGTAGTGCGGGATGATCAGCCCGGAGTGGAACGAGGAGTTGATCCCGTGCCCGGTGAAGTCCCGGACCACGCCGTACCCGAACCGCTTGGCGTACGACTCGATGACCCGCCCGATGATGTTGATCTGCCGCCCCGGCCGGACCGCCTTGATCGCGCGGTTCAGGGACTCCCGGGTCCGCTCCACCAGCAGCCGGCTCTCCTCGTCGACGTCCCCGACCAGGTACGTCGCGTTGTTGTCGCCGTGCACCCCGCCGATGTACGCCGTCACGTCGAGGTTGACGATGTCGCCGTCGCGCAGCACCGTCGAGTCCGGGATGCCGTGGCAGATGACCTCGTTGACGCTGGTGCACAGGGACTTGGGGAAGCCGCGGTAGCCGAGCGTGGAGGGGTAGGCGCCGTGGTCGCACATGTACGCGTGCGCCACCCTGTCCAGTTCGTCGGTCGTCACCCCCGGCGCGATCAGCTTCGCGGCCTCCTCCATCGCCCGCGCGGCGATCCGCCCGGCGACCCGCATCGCCTCGACGGTCTCCGGGGTCTGCACCTCAGGACCGGTGTACGGCTTCGGCGCGGGCTTGCCGACGTACTCGGGACGGCGGATGTTTCCGGGCACGGAACGGGTGGGGGAGAGTTCCCCGGGCACGAGCAGCGACTGGCCAGACATACCGGCGAGTCTATCGAGCGGCCACGGGGGAACATGTGGGTGGCGAGAGGAGCCGGTCATGCCCCTGTTCAAACGGCGCGTCACGGGAAAGCCGGGCGAGTGGTACTACTGCCTGGAGCACAAGAAGGTCGAGGAGGGCCCGGACTGCCCCGGCAAGGACCGCTTCGGCCCGTACGCCTCCCGCCAGGAGGCCGAACACGCCATGGAGAGCGCCCGCGAACGCAACCTCGAGTGGGAGAACGACCCGCGCTGGCACGACGCCCCGAAGAGCGAGGCGGGTGAGGACTAGGCGCCGGTGAGTGGTGTGGGGGTGGGGGCCGCTGCCGCCCGCCGCTCGCGTTCACGGGCCGCGTGCCGGTCCGTCCGTACGTCGTAGCGCATCAGCGCCGGCAGGCACAGGGCCAGCAGCCCCACCGCGCCGGCGCACAGCGCGCCGCCCGACCACACGGACGTGCGCACCCCCAGCCACGCCGCGAACCCGCCGCTGCGGACCTGGCCCACCGTCGGCCCCACCGAGTACGACAGCAGCTCGATCCCGGCGAGCCGCCCGCGCAGCTCGTCCGGGATCGTCTGGTTCCACATCGCGCCCCGGAAGATCCCGCTGACCATGTCGCAGCCGCCGGCGAGGGTGAGGCAGAGCAGCACCAGCCATACGTTGCCGACGAGCCCCGCGCCCGCGATCGCCACGCCCCACAGCGCGGCCGCGACCACGACCGCCCGCCCGTGCCGGTGCACCCGGGAGGTCCAGCCGCTCGTCAGGCTCACCAGCATCGCCCCGGCCGGCACCGACGCGTACATCAGGCCCAGCGCCCACTCGGCGTCCAGCTCGTCGGCGAGGAACGGCAGCACGGCGAGCGGCATGGCCAGGAACATCGCGGCGAGGTCCACGGCGTACGTCCCTAGCAGTTCCTTCCTGCCCCAGGCGTACCGGGCGCCCTCGGCTATCGCCTGCCAGGACGGCTTCGCCGCCTCGTGCGCGGCGGGGGAGGCGGCGATGCCGACGGTCAGGGCGACGGAGACGGCGAAGGTGAACGCGTCGGCGGCGTAGGCCCAGGCGAGGCCCGCGTACGCCACGACGATCCCCGCGACCGCCGGTCCGGCCACCCCGCCGACCGTCCAGCGCAGCGAGTTCAGCGCGGTGGCGGCCGGCAGATGCTCATGGGCGACGATCCGCGGCCACAGCGAGTCCAGTGCGGGCCGCTGCACGGAGAACAGCACGGCGGAGAGCCCCGCGACGACGTACAGCGGCCATACGGCGGGCTCCGGCAGCAACGCGTTCACCAGCAGCGCGGCACTGAGCAGTCCCTGTCCGACCTCCGTCCACACGATCAGCGTCCGCTTGTCGAGGGCGTCCGCGAGCGCGCCGCCGTACAGCCCGAACACGACGAGCGGGACCAGCTGCACGGCCCCGATCGCCCCGACCGCCGCCGCCGACCCCGTCAACTCCTTCAACTGCACCGGCAACGCGACGAACGTCAGGAAACTCCCGAAGTTCGAGATCAGCCCCGAGAACCAGAGCCGCCGAAAGTCACGGGAGCCCCGCCAGGGGGCGAGATCGGGCAGAAGCGCGCGCAGGGAGTCGGTGGCCACGGGGGGCCATGCTCGGCGGAGCCCCAGAGGAGAGCAACACATTTTCCCACCCCCCTTCCCCCACCCCCCACCCCCCGCCCACCACCCGGCCGCCCGCCTGCCCGCTCGCCACCCGGCGGCCGCCCGCCTGCCTGCTCGTCGCCCGGCCGCCCCGCGCCTGCTCGTCGTCCAGCCGCCGTCAGGCCGCCAGGCGCCTGCTCGCCGCCCGGCCGTCCACCTGCTCGCCGTCAGGCCGTCCACCTGCTCGCCGCCTGCCCGTCCCGCGCCTGCTCGTCGTCCGGCCGCCCGCTTGCTCGTCGTCCTGCCGCCCCGCGCTTGCTCGCCGTCAGGCCGCCCCGCGCATGCTCGCTGCCCGGCCGTCCACCTGCTCGCCGCCTGCCCGTCCCGCGCCTGATCGTCGTCCGGCCGCCCGCTTGCTCGTCGTCCTGCCGCCCCGCGCTTGCTCGCCGTCAGGCCGCCCCGCGCATGCTCGCTGCCCGGCCGTCCGCCTGCTCGCCGCCTGCCCGTCCCGCGCCTGATCGTTGTCCGGCCGCCGTCCGGCCGCCCCCCCGCCGCTCCTCCTCCGCCCCGCCCGGCCCCGCTCGCCCCCCGCCCCGCTCGCCCCCCGTCCCGCAGCTCGGTCGCCCCGCATCCGGGCCCCAGTCTGTTCTGCCGAAGGCGGTGTTCCGAGCGGGACGGGTGGGTGGGTGGGGAAGTCACCAGGAGGGAGGGGGCGGGGCTGTCAGGGACTCCGCCAGCCGGGAGAGGCGGTCGCGGAAACCCCGCCGCACCCGCGCCGAGCGCCCGCTTTCGCCCGCCGCCGCGCTGACCAGATGCTGCACGGTGTCCAGGTCCAGCTCCGAGCCGTCCGGCACGGTCAGCGTCTCGTGCGACAGCGCCGTCAGCTCCCCCTCGCCCGGACCGAGGGACAGCACGGTCAGACCGCAACGCCGCGCGTCCGCCACCCGCTCCAGCAGGGCGGGATCCCCCTGCGGCGACGCCACCAGCAGCGTCTCGCCCCGCCGCGCCGCCTCGATCCGCCCGAGGCCCACCGCGAGATGCGCGGGGTCGCAAGGACGCGCGTGATGCCGTACGAGAGTCGGCGCCAGCTCCGGCGTACCGGACCACGCGGCCTCGTCCACCAGATGCGCCGCGAGATGCCACGGCTCGTACTCCGCCGTCCCCACCAGCAGCAGCCCGCCCCCGTGCGAGACCACCGACCCGCGCAGCACCGCGCCGAACCTGCGCGTGGCCCCCAGCCACTCCGTCCCGGCGAGCACCTCGCGCAGCAGCGCGACCCGTACGGCGTCCATGCGCCCGCATCCTGCCCCAGCCGCCCCACCCCCGCCCCCGCTTCGCCCCCGATTCACCCGACACGGCGAAGGCGCCGTCACCGCCCCACGTAAAGTCGGCCCATGACCTCTACCGACAGTGCACAGAACGCCCCCGCGAAGGCCCCCGCCAAGGACCCGTGGGACCTCCCCGATGTCTCCGGACTGGTCGTCGGCGTGCTCGGCGGCACCGGCCCGCAGGGCAAGGGTCTCGCCTACCGGCTCGCCAAGGCCGGCCAGAAGGTGATCATCGGCTCGCGCGCCGCCGACCGCGCGCAGGCCGCCGCCGACGAGCTCGGATACGGCGTCGAGGGCGCCGACAACGCCGAGACCGCCCGCCGCAGCGACATCGTGATCGTCGCCGTGCCGTGGGACGGGCACGGCAAGACGCTCGAGTCGCTGCGCGAGGAACTGGCCGGCAAGCTCGTCGTCGACTGCGTCAACCCGCTCGGCTTCGACAAGAAGGGCGCCTACGCGCTCAAGCCCGAGGAGGGCAGCGCCGCCGAGCAGGCCGCCGCCCTGCTGCCGGACTCCCGGGTCGCCGCCGCCTTCCACCACCTCTCCGCCGTCCTCCTCCAGGACCCGGCGATCGAGGAGATCGACACCGATGTGATGGTGCTCGGCGAGGAGCGCGCCGACGTGGAGATCGTGCAGGCGCTGGCCGGCCGTATCCCCGGGATGCGCGGTGTCTTCGCGGGGCGGCTGCGAGGCGCCCACCAGGTCGAGTCCCTGGTCGCCAACCTGATCTCCGTAAACCGCCGCTACAAGGCGCACGCGGGACTGCGGGTCACGGACGTCTGAGCGCATGGGGGACACTGGACGACGCACCCACCTGGCCATCCGGCCATCCGGCCACCCGCCTACCCATCCGGTGTCCCCCGACAGGAGAGCAGCACCATGCCCCGCCTCGCGATCTACACCCTCGTCGTCTGTCTCCTCGCCGTCGCCGCCGCGGTCGTCTCCTTCGCGCAGGGCAGCTTCCTGGGGGTCGTCTGGGTGCTGCTCGCGGGTCTGTCCTCCAACATGACCTGGTACTACGTCAAGCGCGACAAGGCCCGGAAGTCCGTCACCGGCTGACCGCGCAGTACTCGTTGGTCTCCTGCCAGAAGCGGTAGAGGTTCTGGCCGCAGTAGGTGTCGAAGTCGCTGATGCCGAGACCGCGCAGCACCGCGTCGACCGCGTCGAAGAACACGGCGTTGACCGAAGGCACCCACAGCAGCGCGAACACGAACAGCAGTCCGAACGGCGCGAACGGCTCCACCTGCCGCTTGATCCCGTACGACAGCCAGGGCTCGACCACGCCGTACCCGTCGAGGCCGGGCACCGGCAGGAAGTTCAGGATCGCCGCGGTGACCTGGAGCAGCGCGAGGAACGCGAGCGCGTACCGGAAGGCGGCCGGCACGCCGTCCAGGGCGTCCAGCCAGAACGGCGCGGTGCACACGGCGGCGAACAGCACGTTCGTCAGCGGACCGGCCGCCGAGACCAGACTGTGCTGCCAGCGCTTGTGGATCCGCCCGCGCTCGATGAACACGGCGCCGCCCGGCAGACCGATCCCGCCCATGACCACGAAGATCACCGGTAGCACGATGCTGAGCAGGGCGTGGGTGTAGGCGAGAGGATTGAGCGTGAGGTACCCCTTCGCGCCGACCGTGATGTCGCCGCTGTGCAGGGCCGTGCGCGCGTGGGCGTACTCGTGCAGGCACAGGGAGACGATCCAGGCCGCCGTCACGAACAGGAACACGGCCAGGCCGGGCTGCTCGGCGAACCCGGTCCAGGTGGCCCAGCCGGTGACCGCGGTGACGGCCAGGATCCCCACGAAGACCGGGCTGATCCTCCGGTCGCCGTTACGGGTGGTGGCGGTGGTCATGGGGCTCCCTGAACTCGTCGGCACGCGTGGAACGGCCCGACCGTACCGGGCGCACCGGGAAAACGTCTCGCGGTGGCCCCCGGGTTCCGTGGAAGGGTGGGCACATGGGGTTGCGGCAGGTGTTCTACGAGGACTGGCGGATGGAGTGTGCGGTGCACCCCGACGAACGGGGCCGCCGCCCCGACGAGTCGGGAGTGCTCGCGACCCTGGAGATCCCGGCCCTGACCGTGGCCCCGGGCCCGGATTCCTGACCGCCGTACCGCCGTAACTCCGTGACCGCCCCCGTTCTCGCCGGAGACAATGAACCCCGTGCGCTATCGCATTCTCGGCACCACCCAGGCACTCCGTCCCGACGGCACCCCCGTCGCCGTCGGCGGTGCGCGGCTGCGTGCGCTTCTGACCGTACTGGCGTTGCGGGCCGGGCGGAGCGTGCCCACGGGGCTGCTCGTGGAGGAGGTGTGGGCCGGGGATCCGCCCGCCGACGCCCCGGGCGCGCTGCAGGCGCTGGTCGGGCGGCTGCGCCGGGCCCTCGGCGCCGAAGAGATCGCCTCCGCCGAGGGCGGCTACCGGCTCACCGCCACCGCCGACGCCGTCGACCTGCACCGTTTCGAACGGCTCACCGCCGACGGCGTCGACGCCCTCGCCGACGGCGACCCCGCCAAGGCGGCGGTCCTCCTCGACGACGCCCTCGCCCTGTGGCAGGACCCGCCCCTCGCCGACCTGCCCGACCGTGCCACGGAGGCGGCCCGTCTCCTGGCCCGCCGGCTGGACGCGGTACGCGCCCGCCACACCGCCGCGCTCGCCCTCGGCCACGCCGACCGGTCGCTTCCCGAACTCACCGCCCTGTGCGACGCCCACCCCCTGGACGAGCCCCTCCAGGCCCTGCGCCTGCGCGCCCTGCGCGACGCCGGCCGCCCGGCCCAGGCCCTGGCCGCCTACGACGACGTACGCCGCCTCCTCACCGACCGCCTCGGCTCCGACCCGGGCCCCGAACTCCGCTCCCTGCACGCCGAACTCCTCAACCCACCGGCCCCGCCGTCCGCCCCGCACCAGGGCAACGGCACCAACCCGGCCGCCCGGCCCCCGCACCCGGGCAACCCCGCCGCCCCGGTCGCCCCGCCCTCGTACCCGGCCGCCCCGCCGACCCCGGACGGCTCCCGTCCGACCCCGATCCAGCCGCCCCCCGACCGGCTGTCCGCCGACCGGCTGTCCGCCGACCGGCCGTCCGCCGACCGGTCCCTGACGGGCGGCGTTGCCCCGGGCTCGCCGTCCGCCACCGCCACCGCCGCCGCCGCCGGGGACGCGGCCCCGCCCGCGCCCTTCGGCGGGCCGCACGCCCTCACCCCGCCACCCCCCGGCAACCTCCGCGCCCGCCTCACCTCCTTCGTGGGCCGGGAGGGGGAGATCGGCGCCATCCGCGGGGACCTCGTGCAGGCGCGGCTCGTCACCCTGCTCGGGCCCGGTGGGGCGGGGAAGACACGGCTGTCGCAGGAGGCCGCCGAGGGCGTACGGGACTTCGCACGCGACGGCGTGTGGCTGGCCGAGCTCGCCCCCGTCGCCGACCCGGACGCCGTACCGCAGGCCGTGCTGACCGCCGTCGGAGCCCGGGAGACCGTGATGTACGGCGCCGGGGCCGAGGAGATGCGCGCGGTGGCCGAGCGGACCGACGACCCGGTGGAGCGGCTGGTCGAGCACTGCGCCCGGCGCCGCATGCTGATCGTCCTCGACAACTGCGAGCACGTCGTCGAGGCCGCCGCCCGGCTCGTCGAGGAACTCCTCGGCCGCTGCCCCGGCGTGACCGTCCTCGCCACCAGCCGTGAACCCCTCGGCGTCCCGGGCGAGTTGCTGCGCCCCGTCGAGCCGCTGCCGGAGCCCGTGGCGCTGCGGCTGCTCGCCGACCGGGGCGCGGCCGCCCGCCCCGGCTTCCGGGTCGAGGACGACCCCGAGGCCTGCGCCGAGATCTGCCACCGCCTCGACGGCCTGCCCCTCGCGATCGAACTCGCCGCCGCCCGGCTGCGCATGCTGACCCCGCGCCGGATAGCCGACCGCCTCGACGACCGCTTCCGGCTGCTCACCTCGGGCAGCCGTACCGTCCTGCCCCGCCAGCAGACCCTGCGCGCGGTCGTGGACTGGTCCTGGGACCTGCTGGACGAGGAGGAGCGCGAGGTCCTCGCCCGGCTGTCGGTGTTCGCCCGCGGCTGCGACCTGGCCGCCGTCGAGGCGGTGTGCGGTCCCGCCGCGCACGACGCGCTCTCCTCCCTCGCCTCCCTCGTCGACAAGTCCCTGGTGGTGGCCGCCCCGGCCCCGGACGGCGAGATGCGCTACCGGCTCCTGGAGACCGTCGCCGAGTACGCCTCCGAACGGCTCGACGAGACCGGCCGCCGCCCCGACGCCGAGCACGCGCATCTGACGTACTACCGCGAACTTGCCCGCACCACGGAGCCGTTGCTGCGCGGCACCCGCCAGACGGAGGCCGTCGCCCGCTTCCAGCTCGAGTACGAGAACCTGCGCACCGCGCTGCGCCGCGCCGTCGCCGCACGCGACGAGCAGGAGGCGCTCAGCCTCGCCCTGTCCCTCGTCTGGTACTGGCAGATGCGCGATCTGCGGATCGAGGCCCGCACCTGGTGCCGTGCGGTCATGGACCTCGGCCCCGACCCCTTCACCGAGCCCGTCCGCCCCGCCGTCCCGGTGTGGCGACCCGCCTCCGAGACCCCGCTGCCGCTGTCCGGCGAATTCCTCGCGGAGGCCCGGCGCGGGGTCCACCTCGCCCATCTCGCCTGCATGGACACCGAGCTGGACGCCTGGGAGACCCCGGAGGCCCAGCGCAAGCTGCGGATCATCAGCGAGACCTACACTCCCGGCCTGCCGCAGACCTGCCGCCCGCCGGGTCTGCTCTGGTTCTACGCCGTGATGATGATCGGCGACATCGAGCGCATCCGTGTCGTCGTCGACGCCAACGTCGAGACCTGCCGTACGACCCCCGGCTACGAGTGGGAGCTCGCCACCACGCTGCAACTGCGTGCCAACCTCCTCGCCAACCGCGCCGACTGGGCCGGCGCCGCGGGCCGCGACGCCGACGAGGCACTGGACCTGTACCGCCGGCTGGGCGACGCCTGGGGCGCGGCCGAGGCCCTCTCGGCGCGCGCCGAGGCCCGCGAGCGGACGGGCGACTACCGGGGCGCCGCGGCCGACTACGAGGAGGCCCGCGTCCAGGCCGAACGGCTCGACGCCCGCCACCAGTCGGCGATCCTCGGCGCCCGACTGGGCAGCGTCCTGCTGGAGGCCGGTGACGAGGAGCACGGTGAGCGTCTGCTGCGTGAGGTCGTCGAGGCCACGGCCGGCGGCCACAACGAGGCCATGCCCGCCGCCCGTCTCTTCCTCGCCTCGCACCTGGCGATGACCGGCCGCCTGCCCGAGGCACGGGAACAGCTGCGGCTGCTGCGCGAGACCTTCGGCCTCGCGCACTTCGTCGTCTTCGACGCCTTCATCCTGGGGGCCGAGGCCTGGGTGGACGTCGTGGACGGCCGGTACGGGCAGGCCCTCGTCTCCGTCCGCAAGGCCATGCGGCACGCGTCCGAGCGGCTGTCCCTGAACATCGCCCCGCACATGCGCAGCTTCTACCTCGCCATCGCGGCCTACGCCCTGGCCGGCGCCGAGGGCGGCGCTCGCGCCGCGGACGCCGCCCGCTGTCTCGGCGCCGCCGCGAGGATGCTGCCCCCGGGCCATGTCGCCGTCCGCTTCGAGCGCGAGACCCTGGTCCGGGCCACGGGCGCCGCCCGGGCCGTCCTCGGCGACACCGCGTTCGAGGCCGCGTACGCCGAGGGCGGCGGCCTCTCCTACGAGGAGGCCGCCGCCCTGGTCCGAGAGCCCGAGACAGGCTCCTGAGAGCCCGGCAGGGCTCGTCGGCTCCGCAAGGGAAGCCCCGTCTCAGCTCTTGGTGCGGAACTTGTGGATGGCGACCGGCGCCATCACCGCCGTCAGCCCCACCGACCAGGCCAGCGTCACCCACAGGCCGTGCGCGACCGGACCGCCCACCATCAGCCCGCGGGCCGCGTCCGCGAGCGAGGACAGCGGGTTGTAGTCGGTGAAGTTCTGCAGCCAGCCCGGCATCGAGGCGGTCGGCGCGAAGATCGACGAGCCGAACTGCAGCGGCATCAGCACCAGGAAGCCCATCGCCTGCACCGACTGCGCGCTCTTCATGATCACGCCGAGGGTGAGGAACACCCACATCAGCGCCGAGCCGAACACCGTGGCCAGGCCCACGGCCGCGAACAGCCCGGGCCAGTGGGTGATGTCGAAGCCCACCAGCACGGCCACGACCATGAGGATCACGCAGGCGACCAGCATCCGCATCAGCTCGACCACGATCTTGGCGAACAGCACCGAGCCCCGGCCGATCGGCAGCGACCGGAAGCGGTCCATGACCCCGGAGTTGAAGTCCGTGTTGAAGCCGGTGCCCACGCCCTGCGCCATGTTCATTCCCATCATGGCCAGCAGACCGGGGATGACGTACTGGACGTAGGCCTCCTGTCCGCCGCCCAGGGACTGCCCGATGGAGCCGCCGAAGACGTACACGAACAGCAGGGTGAAGATCACCGGGAACAGGATCGCGTCGAACATCGACTCCGGGTCCTGCCGGATCCACAGCAGATTGCGGCGGATGAGCGCGCCGGTGTGCCGCAGATGGCTGCGCAGCGGGATCCGGGCGTCCGCCGCGCCCTTGATCTCGACGGCGGTGACGGTGGGGGGCGGGGTGGCGGTGGCGGTGGCGCTCATACGGCGACCTCCTCGCGGTCGTAGGCGGGCACGGTGTCCTGCGGGGCACCGGCGCGGTGGCCGGTGAGGGACAGGAACACCTCGTCCAGGCTGGGCAGTTCGGTGGTGAGGGAGGAGAGGGTGACGCCGCGCGCGGTGACCGCGCCGACGACGGCGGTGAGCTGCTCGTCGCTGAGCACCGGCACCAGCAGCGAGCCGCGCTCGGTGTCCACGACGGTGGTGGCGAGGCCGGTGATGCCGAGCTCGTCGATCCAGCCGGCCAGCGGGCGCAGCTGGAGCGGATCGGAGGGCCGGATCCGCAGGGCCCGTCCGCCGACCCTCGCCTTCAGCTCCTCGATGCCCCCGCCCGCGATGACCCGGCCCCGGTCGACCACGGTCAGCTCGGTGGCCAGCTGCTCGGCCTCCTCCATGTACTGGGTGGTCAGCACCACGGTCACCCCGTCCCCGACCATCGTCTTGACCTCGTCCCACACCTCGTTGCGGGTGCGCGGGTCGAGCCCGGTGGTCGGCTCGTCCAGGAACAGCACGGTGGGCCGGCCGATCATGGACGCGGCGAGGTCCAGCCGCCGCCGCATACCGCCGGAGTACGTCGCGGTCGGCCGCCTGGCGGCCTCGGTGAGGGAGAACCGCTCCAGCAGCTCGTCGGCGCGGGCCCGGGACTCCTTGCGGGACAGGTCGAGCAGCCGCCCGATCATGTACAGGTTCTCCCAGCCGGGGAGCTTCTCGTCCACGGAGGCGTACTGCCCCGTGAGGCCGATGACCCGGCGCAGCTGCCGGGGCTGCCGTACGACGTCGTAGCCGGCGACGGTCGCCTGCCCCGCGTCGGCGGCGAGCAGGGTGCACAGGATCCGTACGAGGGTGGTCTTGCCGGCGCCGTTCGGCCCCAGCACCCCCATCACGGTGCCCTCCCGCACATCCAGGTCCACCCCGTCCAGCGCCTTGGTCTCGCCGTAGTGCTTGACCAGCCCCCGCACGGTCACGGCGCTCGCGGCGCCCCCGGGGTTCATGTCGATTCGCGTCATGCCACGAACCGTCCCAGCCCCCACCGACAAACCACCGACAGGCCGCCGACAACGGGGTGACGAGGGGTTCGGCCACCGACATTCCGCCGACAGAGACGGCACCGCCCGCCGACGGGGGAAGATCGGCGGGCGGTGCGTGGTGCGGCACTGGCTCAGTGGACGGAGTGCTCCTCCTGCGGGAACGTCCCGCCGACGACGTCCTCGGCGAACGCCTTCGCGGCGTTCCCCATCACCTCACGCAGGTTCGCGTACTGCTTGACGAACTTCGGCACCCGTCCGCCGGTCAGCCCGAGCATGTCGGTCCACACCAGCACCTGCGCGTCGCACTCCGGGCCGGCGCCGATGCCCACGGTCGGGATGTGCAGCACGCGGGTCACCTCGGCGGCCAGCTCGGCCGGCACCAGTTCCAGGACCACCGCGAACGCGCCGGCGTCCTGCACGGCCTTCGCGTCCCGCAGCAGCTGCTGGGCCGCCTCCTCGCCGCGGCCCTGCACGCGGTAGCCCATCGCGTTCACGGACTGCGGGGTCAGGCCGATGTGGGCCATGACCGGGATCCCGGACTCCACCAGCAGCTCGATCTGCCGGTGCGAGCGCTCGCCGCCCTCCAGCTTCACGGCCCCGACGCCGGCCTCCTTGACCAGCCGGGTCGCGCTGCGCAGCGCCTGGACGGGGCCCTCCTGGTACGAGCCGAAGGGCAGGTCGCCGACGATCAGCGCACGGTTCGTACCGCGCACGACCGCCGCCGACAGCATGGTCATCTCGTCGAGGGTGACGGGTACGGTCGTCTCGTACCCCAGGTGACAGTTGCCCGCCGAGTCGCCGACGAGCATCACGGGGATCCCGGCCTCGTCGAACACCGACGCGGTCATCGCGTCGTAGGCGGTCAGCATGGGCCACTTCTCGCCCCGCTCCTTGGCGAGCGCGAGGTCGCGGACGGTGATACGGCGTGTGCCCTTGCCCCCGTACAGCGCCTTGCTGCCGTCGGAGGGGTTCGTCTGGGCAGCCGAAAGCTGCGTCATTGCAACGGCTCCTTACGTCATCTCGAGGCGCCCTCACGGCGTCCCCGGACCACCCCCCATGGTGGCACCTCGTGCCAGGCAGGGCCAGACCGCCCCGTGTGGCCAACACCTCGTCGGCGACCTCGGGGGCGACCACGTGGGGTGCTTCATGGGTAAAAGCTGAGTAAGAGAACCGCGCCACGATCAAATACGAGACGGTCTCGTATCGAAAAGGTTCTACGCTCGACGACATGACTACTCCTGCCGTCCCCACCGCGCCCCGGATACCGGAACAGGTGCACCGGCGCCGTTGGGCGATCCTCGGCGTGCTGATGCTGAGCCTGCTGATCGTGGTGCTGGACAACTCGATCCTGAACGTCGCGATCAAGACCATCTCCACCCCGGCCCCGACCGGGCTCGGCGCCACGCAGAGCGAGCTGGAGTGGGCCATAAACGCCTACACCCTGGTCTTCGCGGGCCTGCTGTTCACCGCCGGTCTTCTCGGCGACCGCATCGGCCGCAAGAGGGTCCTGCTCGGCGGGCTCGCCGTGTTCGGCATCGGCTCCGCGCTCGCCGCCGAGTCCGGCTCGCCGGCCCAGCTGATCGCCTTCCGCGCGCTGATGGCCGTCGGGGCCGCCTTCGTGATGCCGGCCACCCTCGCCGTCCTCATGAACGTCTTCGAGCGGGAGGAACAGCCCAAGGCGATCGGCATCTGGGCCGGCGGCGTGGGCCTCGCCATCGCGATAGGGCCGATCACCGGAGGCCTCCTCCTCGACCACTTCTGGTGGGGCTCGGTCTTCCTCATCAACGTGCCGATCGTGATCCTCGCGTTCGCGCTGATGCTCTGGCTGGTGCCCGACTCCCGCGACCCGAACCCCGGCCGGATCGACCCCGTCGGCGTCGTCCTGTCCGTCGTGGGCCTCGTCCTGCTCGTCTACGGCATCATCAAGGGCGGCGAGCTGGCCGACTTCACCGACGTCACCGTGCTGGCGACGATCGGCGCCGGTCTCGCCGTACTCGCCGCGTTCGTGGTGTTCGAGGCACGCAGCGACCACCCGTCGATAGACGTCACCTACTTCAAGAACAAGGTGTTCTCGGCCGCCATGGCCGTCATCACCCTGGTGTTCTTCGCGCTGATGGGCGTGACCTTCTTCTCGGTCTTCTACACCCAGAGCGTGCGCGGCTACTCACCGCTGCAGTCCGGTCTGCTCCTGCTGCCGCTGGCCGCCGCCCAGCTGATCTTCGCGCCGCGCGCCCGGCTGGTCGTCGACCGCATAGGGGTCCGGGCCACCACCACGGGCGCCATGCTCGTGCTCACCGCGACCCTGGCCGCGTTCGCCACCCTGGACGCCGACACCCCGATCTGGCTGCTGGAGATCGTCTTCTTCTGCATGGGCACCGGCATGGCCCACGTCATGACCCCGACCAGCGTCGTCATCATGCAGGCCCTGCCCCGCGAGAAGGCCGGCTCCGCCTCCGCCCTCAGCAACACCTTCCGCCAGCTCGGCGGCGCGCTCGGCATCGCCGTCCTCGGCTCGGTGCTCTCCACGGCGTACCGCAACGGCATCGAGGACAAGCTCGGCGCCCTGCCCGCCGGTCTGCGCGAGACGGCGGGGGAGTCCATCGAGGCCACCCTGGGCGTCGCCGCCAAGCTCGGCGCCCGCGGCAAGGGCCTGGTCACGTCCGCCGACGACGCCTTCCTGCACGCCATGCACATCACCGCGCTGTGCGGCGCCGGGGTGGCGCTGGCCGGGGCGATCGTGGTGGCGCTCTTCCTGCCCGGGAAGCCGAAGGCACCCCAGCAGGGCGCCCCGGAGGAGGAGTTGGTGCGCACGGAGTCCTAGAACCGTCGGGAGGGGACGGCCCGTGGGCGAGAATTCCCCCAGGAGGACGAAAGGAACGATGGACGTGAGCCTCGTCGGCAGTGGCACCGCTCCGGAGCAGCCCGCCAGGGGCCGGCCCCGCAGCGAGGCCGTGGAACGGGCCATCCTCGAGGGGACGATGAAGCTGCTGGAGGACGGCGTGCCCCTCGCCGAGATCTCCATAGAGCGCATCGCCCGTACGGCGGGAGTCGGCAAGGCCACCATCTACCGGCGCTGGAGCGGCAAGGAGGAACTCTTCGTCGACGTCCTGCGCACCGCCGAACCCCAGGACCCCGAGCAGCTCCCGGGCACCTCCATGCGCGACGACCTCATCGTCCTGCTGGAGTCCCTGCGGCAACGGGGCCTGGCCAACCGCTCCTCGGCGATCCTGCACAACGTGCACGCCCAGATGAAGAGCAGCCCGAAGATCTGGTCGGCCTACCACAACTCGGTCATACTTCCCCGGCGCAGGGCGGGCATCGAAGTCCTGCGCCGCGGCCAGCAGAACGGCGAACTCCGCGCCGACCTGGACCTGGAACTGGTGAACGACATCATCATCGGCCCGATGCTGGTCCGGGCCGTCCTGCGCCCCGAGGCCGAACTCCCCGAGGACCTGGCGGAACGGATCGTCGACACCCTGCTCGCCGGACTACGCCCCGTCAGCTGACGGGCCGGACGTCGGAATGTGCGCGTTCCGTCACAGAGCGGCACGCGCACCGCAGGTCCGGAACCCCCGGCGCGGCCCCGTTCGTCCTCGTGCCAGTACGGCCGTCGAGGGACGGCAGGATGGAAGCCGATCATCCCCTAGGGTCTATGCCCGGGGGAGACGGTGTGCACGGCAGGCAGTGAGGCGACGGTATGGCGCAGCAGGCGTACATGACGGAGACGGACGACAACGGCGGCTCGGGGCCCGAGCGTCGGGGAGACCGGCTCCGGCGCCTGATCGGACGTCTGACCTCGGGCTGGCGCGGTGACCCACGCGTCTGGCGCCGCGGCCTGGTGGTCGCCGCGCTGGCCCTGCTCCTCTCCCTGGTGATGCTGCTGCACTCGCGCATCCCCAACCGCTTCGGCAACCTCGGCAGCCTCACGGAGACGTTCCTGCCGTGGTTCGGGCTGCTCAATCCGCTGTTCCTGCTTCTCGCCCTGGTGCGCAAGTCGGCGAGCGCGCTGATTGCGGTGGTCCTCCCGGCCGTCGTCTGGCTGAACCTCTTCGGCGGCCTCCTCAGCGACAAGACCGGCGGTGGCGGCGACCTCACCGTCGCCACCCACAACGTCAACGCCGACAACCCCGACCCGTCCGGCACCGCCCGGGACGTGGCCGCGTCCGGCGCGGACGTGGTGGCGCTGGAGGAGCTGACCGCCTCGGCGGTGCCGGTGTACGAGAAGGCGATGGCGGCGACGTACCAGTACCACTCGGTGCAGGGCACGGTCGGCCTGTGGAGCAAGTACCCGCTGAGCGCGGTCAAGCCCGTCGACATCAAGCTGGGCTGGACGCGCGCGATGCGGGCGACGGCGGCGACCCCGGAGGGCCAGGTCGCCTTCTACGTCGCCCACCTCCCGTCGGTCCGGGTCAAGCTGCAGGCCGGCTTCACCGCCCGCCAGCGCGACAAGAGCGCGGACGCCCTCGGCGAGGCGATCGCCGACGAGCCGCTGAGCCGGGTGATCCTCCTCGGCGACCTCAACGGCACCATGAACGACCGCTCGCTGAACGCCGTGACCTCCCAGATGCGGTCCACGCAGGGCGCGGCGGGCGACGGCTTCGGCTTCAGCTGGCCGGCGTCGTTCCCGATGGCGCGGATCGACCAGATCCTGGTGCGGGGTGTGGAGCCGGTGACGTCCTGGACGCTCCCGCAGACGGGCAGCGACCATCTGCCGATCGCGGCGCGGGTGAAGCTCCCCACGTCGGATTCCTGAAGACGGCTTGCTGGTAAATCGGGCCGGGGCGGGTGGTGCGCAGCTATACCGGCAGGCGCCATGAGGGGCCGTCGGGCGTCCCGGCCCAGACGCGTTGCGTGCCGTCGACGTCCACGGTCATGCCGAAGTCGGACTGCGGAGGTGATCCCGCGTCCTGCCATTCCATGAGTGCGTCTTCCACGGCGTTCCACAGTCGCAGAGGCCCGTGCTGGTGAACCTGCCAGCCGCCCTCGACCGACTCCGTCCAGGCCTGCGAGCCGGTAGCGACGTCCAGGAGGATCACCCCCTCGCTCGTCGTCATCAGCTCCGCGGAGGGAGCGGCGAGCTGGGCGACGAACTGTCCCGTCCAGTCGTCGAGGAGGCCCGGGTCCAACCGGGTGGGACGGGACTGGCCCTGCAGCTGGTAGTAGGTGGGGCGGGGTGGGCGCTCGTGTGGGCGGGCGAGCATGTAACTGATCCGGTCCCCGGTGAACCGACCCGTGGCGGTGCCGTCGGCGTGGACGGTGAGCCGGATGAGCCCGGAGGCGAGCATCCACCCGCTGACGGTCGTGGTGATGGTCCCGCCGGAACGGACCTGGTGGAGCCAGGCCGGCGGGATGTGCCGCACGGCGCAGGTCGCGACGATCGCGTCGTACTCGGCCGCCCCTCTGTGCCCGTCGAGGCCGTCTCCGGTGACGACGTTCGGGAAGTACCCGGCGGCGTGGATTCGATCGGCCGCGACGGCGGCCAGCCGAGGGTCGTACTCGACCGAGTACACGTACTGGTAGCCGAGGCGGTGGCAGAGGATGGCGGTGGAGTAGCCGGTTCCGGTCCCGATCTCCAGCACCTTCTCGTCCTGGCGGAGGTCTGCGAGTTCGAGCATGCGCACGACTAGGGAAGGCAGCGTGCTGGACGACGTGGGACGGCCGTCGAGGGGGCCGGGGGCGTCTGCGGCGCTGATGCCATCGACCTGGGTCACCCAGGTGGTGTCCTGGTAGACGAGGCGCAGCCAAGCGTCTTCGCCGGTCCGGTCACGGTGTACGGGCTCCCATCGGGAGCCTGACGGCCTGAACAGGCAGTCGCCGAGGAAGAGTTCGCGGGGGACGGCTTCGACTGCGGCCCGCCATGCCGGGTCGGTCACGTCGAGGGTGGCGGCCAGGCTGCGGCGCAGTTCGGCGGGGGCGGCTGTCATACGGATTCTCCAGAGCGTTGGAGCTGATCGGCGAGAGCAGCGGTGATCGGTGCGGTGATGTGATCGGGGAACCAGGCCCACTGGCCGTTGGGGTTGCACTCGTACCAGTACCAGCACCCATCCGCTCCCAGGCCGAAATCGAAGGCGCCGAAGACGAGGCCGAAGGCATCGAGGTACGCGCGGACGCCTTCCGTGATCTCGGGTGGGGTGGGGATGGGCGTGTAGGTGAGGTCGTCGTAGTGGCGACGCCAGTCCACCCCCGGCGATCCGTCGATGCGGACCGCGAAGAGAAGATCCCCGACCGCGGTCAGGCGGACATCGGCTGCCTTGGCCACCCGCTGCTGGAAGAGATGAGCGGTGTGGCGCAGGCTGCTGTCGATCAGGTCAGGAGGGACGTCGTCGATCCACACCGTGAGTGCGCGGCCGTCCGTGTCGGTGTACTCGGTCTCACGGAGCGGCTTGTAGATCACCCGTTCCTGGTCGGCCGCGAAAGCCCGGGCCCGCCCGGGGTCGTTGGTGATCAGAGTCGGAGGCACGGTGAACCCGCAGCCTTCCGCCGTCGACAGTTGCGCGGGCTTGTACTCCGCGTCCCGGTTGCGCCAGGGATGATTCACATAGTGGGCGCCGGGCAGACCGGCGAGCACGCCTCCGAGTCCGTACCGGGCCTCCTCCAGGGCCCAGAGGGCGGCCTGCTCCGGCATGGCGCCATCGGCCGTATACGGGGTGGGCCGCCGCCAGTACACCGAGCGCACGTCGTCGAGGCGGAGGGTGCGGGTCTCGGTGGCGAGCGTTCCACCGGGCCCGCCGCCGCCGAAAGTCGCGTTCAGGATGACTGCCGTGGGGAAGTCCCCAGGGTCCACGCGAACCACCGGCACTGCGCGCCGATTCAGCTCCGTGATCACCTCGTCGGCCGTGGCGTCGTCCAGACGGGTGACGACGAGGACGGGCGGCCCATCCCCCGCCATCAGTCGGAGTCTCCCTGCTGGTCGCTGCCCTGGTCCGGCGCGCCGTCGAGACTGGTCTTCGTCCTCGTCTCCTTCGACGTCTCGGAGCGTTTGTGCCGGTCCAGTGTCGGCACCAGGGTGCCGTCGGGGTCGAGCCATGTGGCGGTCTGGGTCTCGGGGTCGAGTACGGCCAGGGCTGCAGGAAGGGCGACGGCAGGGGGGAAGGGCTTCATGCGCCCGATTCCCCAGGGCGACAGCCGGTCGTTCGGCGGTGTCGTCTGCATGGGACTCCTTCAAACGAGTTGATGCGTGGGCAGGCTCGTCGTGTTGTGGTCGGCGGGGCCACGGCACGACGGTGATTCGGGTGCGGCCCTGACCCGAGCGGCCGCCGTGGGGGTGCGTCAGTACGCCGTCCATGCCCGCACCATGGCGAGGACGGGAGCGGTCACGTACCGGACAGGACGGTGATCGCCCTCACGAGAGGTCACCGACGGACGGCTGCCAGTGGCATGAGCAGCGGCAGCGGTGGACGAGCAGTACGCCCGTGGAGTACGGCAGTGGCACGTCCCTGAGCTGGCGGCACTGGGCATGTACGTCCTCATAGCCGGGCTTTCGGCCTAGTGCGCACTCGACGGACAGCGCCTTGGAGTCGGTTGCGGTCGCCGTCGTCACGGGCGGTCGCCGCCGAAGCTCTCGTAGTGGTCGCACAGGGCTTTCAGGACACGGGCCAGACGCCTGGCGTGGCCGATGTCCCCGCCGAATCGCGGGGTCGGCCCGGCGCGGAGTTTCCCGCGCGCCTCTCCTACGCAGGCGAGCGCGCAGTGCCGGGGGACGCACCCCTCGTCCAGCTTTCGGGCGGCTTGCTCCACCACGGGGATGAGCAGGCCGAGGTGCCCGCACAGGGTCTGCGTCAGCGTGGCCACCTCGCCGGCGGACAGACCGAGCGCTTCCGGGGCCAGCGCGATCTCCACTGTTTCGCGCATCACGGTGATGTCCATGGAGGGCGCCTGGTGCACGATCACTGTTGTGCGGGGTGGTGTGACCACACCCTCCCGGGTGACCTTGTACACGCTGATCGTCATCTTGGCTCGCCCAGTGTGTTCCACGCGCGGGGCGGTACCGTTCGTCATGTCGACGCTCCCTCTCAGGTTTGAGCGTTGGCCATGCCCCGGGGCCGTTCGCGCGGTCGCCGGGGTCGTGCCTTGCAGCTCACCAACATTCACGAGTTGAGCGGGGCGTTACCACCGCCCTCGAAGGACGTTGAGTACAGAGTTGGAATACGCTCATGAAGCGTCCCTAACGTCCCAGGGGGTATCCGTGAACGAAGCCCTGCGTCGGGCCATGGCTCAAGCGCGACTGAACGACCGGCAGTTGGCAGAACGCTGCGGCGTCGACGCCAAGACGGTCGGCCGGTGGATCACACAGGCAGGGCGGGTCCCTCGAGCACGTCACCGGTGGGCCGTCTGCGACGCACTCGGAGAGGACGAAACAGTGTTGTGGCCAACAGCAGCGAAGAAGGCAGTCAAAGTCGGCCCGGATCGCGAGATCGTTTCCGCGTATCCGTACCGGTCTTCCTGCCCTGCCGCACTGTGGCGATCGCTCATCACGAACGCCAAACGGGAACTGACCTTCGCGGGCTATACCAATTACTTCCTGTGGCTCGAACACGCCCGTTTCGGCAGTGTGTTGCGACGCAAGGCCGAGCAAGGGTGCCGGGTGCGATTCCTGATCGGTGACCCTGACAGTGATCTGACCCGTTCGCGAGAAGAGGACGAAGGGGTTGCCCTCACTCTGTCCACCCGCATCCGGGTGACGATCGCTGAACTGGAAAAGATCAGGAACCGGACCGGCATTGAAGCTCGTTACAGCGCCGGACACGCTCACCTGTCGGTGTTCTGCTTCGACGACGACATGATCGTGACACCGCTTCTGACGCATAGCGTGGGGCACGACGCGCCGACATTGCATCTTCACCGATACCAGGACGACGGCATGTTCGACCGCTTTGCCTCGCATGTCGAGGAACTGTGGAACCGGGGTACCCCGGTGTGGGAAAGGCAGACTCATGAGCAGGCGTGACTACGAAGACGACCCGAACGCCCCGGAGGCGAACAGCCTCGTCCCAGCGGCCTCCGCCGTTGTCGTCGACGACTCGGGATGCATTTTGCTCCAACGCCGCAGCGACAATGGCATGTGGGCCCTGCCGGGCGGTGCCATGAACATTGGTGAGTCTCTCCCTGACTGCGCTGCTCGCGAAACCCTCGAAGAGACCGGCATTGAAGTCGAAGTCATCGGGATCGTCGGCACCTACACCAACCCTCGCCACGTCTTTGCCTATGACGACGGCGAGGTACGGCAGGAGTTCTCCATCTGCTTTCTGGCCCGACCCGTGGCAGGTGAGTTGACCATTTCGGAGGAATCCACGGACGTCCGCTGGTTCAAGCCGGAGGACGTGGCCGAACTCCCCATGGTCCCGAGCATCCGCAAGCGAGTGAACGACTGGCGGAACGGAACCATGCCTGTCCTGGGCTGACTCGCCTCCTCAGCCGTCAAGGGTGTCGATCAGCTCGCTGAGAGTGCTGATCCGCCAGTCCGCCGTCGCCGTGACTTCTGGATCGTCGGCCCACAGGTGCCCCCACGGCCCCCGCCGGAGGTGCGCCACCCGCAGTCCTGCGGCCTTGGCCGGGAAGATGTCGTTGGCCGGGTGGTCTCCCACGTAGAGAGTTCTGTCCGCCGGGGCCTGCGCGACCTCCCGGACCCGTGCGAAGAACGACGGCTGCGGCTTGGCGACCCCCCACTCCCCAGACGTCATGATCAGGTCCGCCGGAAGGGCAAGGCCGCGCAGAAGCTCACCTGCACGGGCAGTCTGGTTGCCCGCGACGACGACCCGCACCCCACGTCCACGCAGTGCGGAAAGGGCAGGCCGCACATCGTCGTAGAGGTCGCTTTCGTCAAGGTACTCGCCGCGTCCCGCCGCTTCCCGGGCGCGGTATTCGGCAGCCACGTCGCAGCCGGGCCGCGCGAGCCGTAGTGCATCGGCGTTGTCCTGGCCCTTTGCGACGACTGCGCCAACGAGGGCGGACAGGGTGTGACGAGGGATCTCCAGCCAGTCGGCCCAGGAGGCCCAGTAGCGGTCATCACGGGTGATCGTCTCGCCGATGTCCAGCACGATGGTCTCAATCACCCTCGGAGGTTACGGGGCAGTGAAGCCCCGCCCAACCAGTCGCGGTCACCACCTCCCGCGCGATGTCCGCGACGGCGCGTCCGTCGGTCAACACACGGATCGTTCCCGCCGACGCTCGTTGTTCCAGGAGCCGGGCCTTGCGGACGCTGCCTTCCCACTCCCGCTCCAGTTCCGAACCGAGTTCACGCCCCACGAGCCGCTCGCGAGCGATGGTGTCGGAAGCGGTGAGCAGGACCCGCACGATCTTCACGCCGGCTCCCATGGCGCGCTCGAACATGCCCGTCGCCTCCGGCAGCACGCTCACGGTGTTCGTGTAGATCAGGCGTCGGTAGCCACGCCGGGCGAAGTTGGCCCACACCGCGGTCAGATTGCTCTCGGTGATCTCCTCGCGGTGCGGGTCCCCCGCAGGTGCCGGATGCACCTGCCCCATGAAGTCGCCCTCGATGATCGCGTGAGCGACTTCCGCTGCGCGGAGCTGCGCCGAGACCTCCCATCCCACAGTCGTCTTGCCGACACCGGCCCGTCCCCCGATGAGCAGTACTTCCGTGCGATCCATGAAGGCAGCGTGCCAGCGGGGGACCATCGCGGGCGATCCGTTATCGGGTGGGCGCAGGGCTATTCGTCGAAGCGGGCCAGATCCCGCAACCAAGCGCGCGCCGAGCTGTCCGACGGTGCCCGCCAGTCCCCTCGCGGCGACAGCGAACCGCCCGCCGACACCTTCGGCCCGTTCGGCATCGCCGAGCGCTTGAACTGGGCGAACGCGAAGAAGCGGCGGCAGAAGACCTCCAGCCACTGCCGGATCTCGGGCAGGTCGTACGCCACCCGCTTGGCCTGGGGGAAGCCGGGCGGCCAGGCGCCGCCCTCCGCGTCGTGCCAGGCGTGCCACGCCAGGAAGGCGATCTTCGACGGCCGGAAGCCGTACCGCAGGACGTGGAAGAGCGTGAAGTCGTGCAGCGCGTACGGGCCGATCTTCGACTCCGTCGACTGCATCTCCTCGCCCGGGACCAGCTCCGGGCTGATCTCGGTGTCGAGGATCGCGGCGAGCGTCCTGCCGGTCTCCTCGCCGAACTGGCCGCTGCTGATGACCCAGCGGATCAGATGCTGCATCAGCGTCTTCGGCACACCCGAGTTGACGTTGTAGTGGCTCATCTGGTCGCCCACGCCGTAGGTGGACCAGCCGAGGGCGAGTTCCGACAGGTCGCCGGTGCCGAGGACGATGCCGCCGCGCTGGTTCGCCAGCCGGAACAGGTAGTCCGTGCGCAGGCCCGCCTGGACGTTCTCGAAGGTGACGTCGTACACCGGCTCGCCGGCGGCGAACGGGTGGCCCATCTCCCGCAGCATCAGGCGCGCGGTCGGCGTGATGTCCAGCTCGGCCGCGGTGACGCCCAGCGAGTTCATCAGCTTGTGGGCGTTGGACTTGGTGTGGTCGCTGGTGGCGAAGCCGGGCAGGGTCCAGGCCAGGATGTCACTGCGCGGGCGGCCCGCGCGGTCCATCGCCCGGGCGGCGACGATCAGCGCGTGCGTGGAGTCCAGGCCGCCGGACACCCCGATGACCACCTTCGGGCCGCCGATCGAGGCCAGCCGCTGCTGGAGGCCCTCGACCTGGATGTTGTACGCCTCGAAGCAGTCCAGGGCGAGCCGGTCGGCGTCGGCCGGCACGAACGGGAAGCGCTCCAGCCGGCGGCGCAGGCCCAGGTCGGTCAGCGGCGGGTCGAGCTCGAAGGAGACCGTCCGGAAGTCGGCGGTCCGTGCGCGGTGCGTACGGCGGTTGTCGTCGAAGGTGCCCATCCGCTGCCGCTCCTGCCGCAGCAGGTCGAGGTCCACGTCGGCCACCGCGTACTCGTCGCCGAGCGGGAAGCGCTCGGTCTCCGCGAGCAGCACGCCGTTCTCGTAGACCATGGCCTGGCCGTCCCAGGACAGATCGGTGGTGGACTCGCCGAGGCCGGCCGCCGCGTAGACGTACGCGGCCAGGCAGCGCGAGGACGCCGAGCGGCACAGCAGCTTGCGGTCCTCGGCCCGCCCGACCGTGATCGGGCTGCCGGAGAGGTTGACCAGGACGGTCGCGCCGGCGAGGGCCGCCTCCGCGCTGGGCGGCACCGGCACCCACATGTCCTCGCAGATCTCCGCGAACAGGGTGAGACCGGGCACGTCGTCCGCCGCGAACAGCAGGTCCACGCCGAACGGCACGGTCTCGCCGCCCACGCGGATCGTTCCGCCACGCTCGTCGGAGCCGTCCGCGATCTGCCGGCGCTCGTAGAACTCCCGGTAGTTCGGCGGGTACGACTTCGGTACGACCCCGAGGATCCGGCCGCGGTGCACGATCACCGCGCAGTTGTAGATCCGGTTGCGGTGGCGCAGCGGGGCGCCGACGACCAGCACCGGCAGCAGCCCCGCCGAGCCGGCCACCACCTGCCCGACCGCCTCCTCGACCTGGTCGAGCAGCGCGTCCTGGAGCAGCAGGTCCTCGATGGAGTAGCCGCACAGGCCCATCTCCGGGAACACGGCGACGGCGACGCCCTCGTCGGCGCACCGGCGCGCGTGCCGCAGCACCGCCTCGGCGTTGGCGGGCGGGTCCGCGATGACCGTGTGGCCCGTACAAGCGGCGACGCGGGCGAAGCCGTGCTGATAGATCGACCAGAAGTTCAACGGAGGCACGCGGCTCAGTGTAATCGCTGTAATCGTCAGAGCGACGCGATGGGGTGGCGTGCGGTGTGGTCCACCGCCCGCCACCCCATCGGCGACTCAGCGCTTGCGGTACGAGTCGACGTAGCCGTTCGCGGGCGTGCCCACGCCGGTGACGTCGTCGTAGCCCTTCACCGCGGACAGCGAGCTGTCCTTGCCGAGGCTGCGGACGGAGGTCAGCAGGCCGTCGGCGGCGTCGTAGCCGTTGGCGAAGTCGACGCGGGCGACCGCGAGGCCGGAGCCCGTCGGGTCGTCGGTGACGTCGTGGTAGACCCGCGACCCGTACTTGGAGTAGATCGACGGGTTGGCGAAGCCGATCGCCTTGCCGCCGCGCGCCTCCTGGGCGAGGGCCTGGACCGCCGCGATGACCGGCGCGGCCAGCGAGGTGCCGCCGATGCGGTACTCGCTGTACTGCGCGGACCCGTCCGGGAAGGTCTGCGTCTGGCCGACCTTGAATCCGGTGTTGGGGTCGGCGATCGCCGAGATGTCCGGGACGACCCGGTTGCCGGCCGCGTTGTTGGCGGTGGCCAGCGCGTTCGGGACGACGCCCTTCTGGTAGTACGGCTCGGCGACGGTCTTGCTGGTGCCGCCGCCCGCGCCCGAGGTGAACGCGCCGGGGAAGTTCGTCCAGCTCTTGCCGTCGGCGGACAGGGCGGCCTTCTCGGTGCCCCAGCCGGTCTCCCACAGGTAGTTGTCGCCCTTGCCGACCGCCAGCGAGGTACCGCCGACCGCCGTCACCCAGGCCGAGTTGGCGGGGGTGTCGACCTGCTTCGTCCCGGTGTTGGCGACCTCGTCGCCGTTGTCGCCGGAGGAGAAGTAGAAGCCGATGCCCTCGACCGCGCCGAACTGGAAGACCTGGTCGTAGGCGGCCGCCAGGTCCGGCGTCTGGTTGGCCTCGATGTCGCCCCAGGAGTTGGAGACGATGTCGGCCAGGTGGTTGTCGACGATCTTGCTGAGCGAGTCGAGCAGGTCGTCGTCGTAGCAGGACGCGGCGCCCACGTACGTGACGTTCGCGGCCGGCGCGACCGCGTGCACGGCCTCGACGTCGAGGGTCTCCTCGCCGTACCAGCCGGCCGCCGAGCACTCCTCGGTCTTCGTGTAGTTCTTCGGCAGGACCTGGGTCAGCTGGCCCGTCTTCCAGGCCGCGTCGCCGTGCTTCTTCGCGTAGGTGGCCGCGTCGAAGGCGATCGTCGGCGAGGCGTACGCGTCGGTGATGGCGATGCGCACGCCCTTGCCGGTGTAGCCGCCCGCGCCGTAGGCGGAGCGCAGCTGCTTGCCGGTGTAGCCCTCGACGGCGTACGGGATCTTCGTGCCGTACGCGTCCGGGAGGGTGCTCGCGGTGTTCGAGCCGTAGTACGAGGAGAACGGCCCGGAGTTCTTGAACACCGCGTCCGGCGGCGGGAGCTGGTCCTTGCTGCTCGCCTTGTGCGGCGCGTTGTCCAGGCCGGTGACGGTCAGGACGGCACCGGCGAGGCTCGCGGGCGCGGAGGCCGACTTCGAGGGCGCGCGGTAGGTCCTCGAGCCCTTGGTGTAGTTGTGCAGCTGGGTGCCGAACGCCTTCTCGGCGGCGGCGACATCACCGCTGACGGAGATGTAGTGCTGCGAGGTGCCGGTGACCTTCAGACCGGCGGCCGTCAGCCACGCCTTGACCGCGGCCACCTGGGCCGCGGTCGCCCCGAAGCGGGCCTGCGCCTGCTGGGCGGAGAGGTACTTGCCGAAGGCGGGAGAGCTGGGGTCGGACACCGCCTTCGCGTAGGCCGCGAGGCCGTCCGCGTTCCGGCCGGCGAGGTAGACACGTGCGTTCAGCTGGGCGCTGTTCGAGGTAGAGCCCTTGTCCGCCTTGGCCGTCGCCCACGCGGGCTTGGTCCCGGCCAGCGTGTCACGGGCCGGACCGTCCGCGGCGTGGGCCGCGGGTATGCCGAGCGCGAGGGCACCGGCGATCATGGGCAGTGTCGCCGCCATGCTCACCCCGGCGCGCAGCGCGGCACGGTTGGATCTCATAGGACCCCCTGTATGTGGTTCGACGCGAGTGGATCACTCGCCCCGGCCACTCTGGCCCTGAACCGTTCATGCCAGGGGAATGCGAAGCCCAAGAAGCCCCCAAGTAATCGCTGTCGGGGGTGATTTGGGGTTTAGATCCTTTCGGGAACGTTACGGCCCGCCGAAGATCTTCATGCTGGAGAACGTCAGGTCGGAGACCCTCATGTTCACAGGCCGGTGTGCCCGTTGGCGGTGAGTCGTGCCCGCATCTCGTCGTGCGCGCGGGCGGAGTGCGGATTGCCGGGATCGTGCCTGCGCAGCAGATAGGAGTAGAGCGCCGCGACGCACAAGTCCCGCTGCAGGTACGGCGCGTCGTCGACGAGGCGCAGATCGGGGGAGACCTCCCGGATGGTGCCGGCGGCTGTCGTGTACAGCGGATGCCAGACCAGGCTGATCTGCCGCCCGGCGCTCTCGTGCAGCTCCTGCATCCGCCGCAGCTGGGGGATCTCCTGGTCCTGGAGGACGCTGTCGGGGTCGTGCGCCCGGAGGAAGACGTGCACGGGCCCGGTCGCCCGCTGCACGAACGCCACCGACAGCAGGTTCCACAGCGGTCCGATGAGCGAGAAGTTCGGGTGGAGCCGCAGGCTGTTGACGACCCGTCCGAGGTTGGAGTGCTCCAGTGTCGTATGGCCCTTGGCGCTCGCGTAGTCGTTGACGTCGACTCCGCCGGACCACAGTCCCATGGTCGGGGTGTCGATGCGCAGATGGTCGCCGACCAGGTCGACGACCTGGCGGTACCAGTCGTTGCCGGAGCGCCGCTCCCGTCGCTGCGACCGGGAGAGCCCGGCATCGCCGAGGGAGTGCTCCACCGCCTCCTGCTGCCGTATGCCTCCCATGAGGAGCTGCCACACGGCTTCCAGGGTGTCCCGGTCGAACCCCGCCCGGTTCATCAGGATCTGGAACAGCGGCCATTCGGGGTGCTCGACGGGACGCTCGGCGTAGCGGGCCGCGTCGCCCCAGGCGTCCTGGGAACCCTGGATGTCCGGGGAGCCCTGGGTCCGTTGCGCGACCGCACGCGACACGGCGGCGTTGCCGGCGGCGCGTTGCAGCGCCAGCATCCGGCCGGCCGCCCCGGAGGGGGCCACGGCCCTACCCGTCCTCGTCGCCCTGTCCTGCCGGTCGCCCGGTAATTCGTGCGCGCGCACCGCCGTCCCCTCGGATGCTTGCGGGGGCCCGTCTACCGGGCCGTGGCTCCCCGTGCCTTCAACATATCGGCCATCAGCTCGATCTCCGACTCCTGGGCGTCGACCATGCCCTGCGCCAGCCGCTTCTCCACCCCGACGGTGCACTTGGCGACGCACCCTCCGGCCATGTGGATGCCGCCCTTGTGGTGAGCGGTCATCAGCTGGAGGAAGAACACCTCGGCCTGCTTGCCGTTGAGCGTGCCGAGCTTCTTCAGCTCGGTGTCCGTCGCCATGCCGGGCATGAGCGCGCCGTCCTCGCCGTCGGCCATGTCGCCCATCCCCATCCAGCTCATGGGCGCGTCGGACGACACCTTCGGCAGCCCCCACAGATCGAGCCAGCCGAGCAGCATCCCGCGCTGGTTGGCCTGCGTCTGGGCGATGTCGTAGGCGAGCCGCCGCACCTCCTCGTCCGTCGTCCGGTCGCGCACGATGTACGCCATCTCGACGGCCTGCTGGTGATGGACGGCCATGTCCCGGGCGAACCCGGCGTCGGCCGAGTCCGCGGCGGGGACCCGGCCGCCGGTCCCGCCGTCGTCCGCGGCGACGGCGTAGCTGATCGCACCGGCCGCGACGAGCACCGCCGCCGCGGCCGAGGCGATCCAGCCCGCGGACTTCCTCACTTCATCGTCCCGCCCGTGCAGGAGGCACCCGGCTCGGGCGTCTGCTCACCCTGCACGAACTCCTCGAAGAACTTGTCGACGGCCGGGTCGTCCGCGCCGGTCACCGTGCGCTGCTTGCCCCAGGCGCTGAGCATGATCGGATCGGCCTGCTTGTCGTCCGGGCTCATGAACGTGTACGGCGTCTTCTTCACCTTCGCCGCGAGCGCGTCGACGTCGGCCTTCTCCGCCTTGCTGGTGTACGTCACCCAGACCGCACCGTGCTCCAGCGCGTGCACGGCGTTCATGTTGTTCACGGCCTCGGTGTAGACGTCGCCGTTGCAGTTCAGCCAGACCGGGTCGTGGTCGCCGCCGACCGGGGGCTCCATCGGGTACTTCACGGTCTTGGCGACATGGGTGCGCCCCAGCGTGCCCTTCCAGGTCTTCACCCCGTCCGAGCCGGTGACCCAGTGCCCCGAAGCCTTGGAGTCGGAGGCGGCGGTGGAGGAGGAGTCGTCGGACTGCGACCGCACGACGAACACCCCGCCGACGACGAGCGCGGCGACGGCGACGACGCTGCCCGTGATCACGAGGATCCGGTTGCGCCGCTCACGGGCCTGCTGGGCCCGCCGCATCTCTTCTATGCGCGCCTTGCGCGCGGTGCTGCCGGTCTGGTCGGCGGAACCCATGAGGCCTGTCCTTCTGGGGGAAAGGGGCGGGACGGTGGAGGTGTTGCGGGTGGTGCCCAGCGAGTCCACTGATCGTAAGGGGGCGGACCGGGGAAGGCGTAGGTACCCGCGCGGCCGCTCGCGACCGCTCGATAATTTGAAGCCGAGATGCGCATTATCTACGCTTCTCCCATGCGGCTGCTGAAATCCACCGACCTGGCCCTGCGCGTGCTGATGCGCCTGGCGGTCGCGGGGGAGAACACCCCGACGACCCGCGAGGTGGCGGCGGTGATGGACGTCCCCTATACCCACGCGGCCAAGGTCGTGGCCGAGCTCCAGCACCTGGGCCTGCTGGAGGCCCGCCGGGGCCGGGGTGGCGGCCTCTCCCTGACCGAGAAGGGCCGTACGGCGTCCGTGGGCGGTGTCGTCCGCACCTTCGAGGGCGAGGGCGACGTCGTCGACTGCGAGGGCTCCACCCCCTGCCCCCTGAACTCGGCCTGCCGCCTGCGCGGCGCCCTCCGCCGCGCCCAGGAGGCCTTCTTCGCCTCCCTCGACCCGATCACGGTGTCGGACATCGTGGCGGAACCGACGGGGCCGTTGCTGCTCGGGATCTCGGGGCCGGTGTCCGGCTAGGACGCGGCGCAGCCGCACGTCGGGCGCGTGGCGCGTGACGTGCGGCTGCGAAGGGGGCTCGGAGGCTCAGGCGGCCGCCAGCCAGAGGTCCGGGCCGAAGACCTCGTAGTGGATGTCGGACGGGGCGATGCCCTTCTCGATCAGCTGGGACCGTACCGCCCGCATGAAGGGGAGCGGGCCGCACAGGTACGCGCGGGTGCCCGCCGGGACGGTGACGTCCGTGAGGTCGACCAGGCCCTGGGCGTTGCCCTCCGGGGCCTCCCGCTCGTACCAGAGGTGCACGGCGGCCTCCGGGAGCTTCGCCGCGTACGCCTCGTGGTCGGCGCGCAGGGCGTGGGTCGCGGGGGTGCGGTCGGCGTGGACGACGGTGACCGGGGCGCGGTGGCCGCTCGCCGCCAGGTCCGCCAGCATCGCGACCATCGGGGTCACGCCGATGCCGGCCGAGGCCAGCAGCAGGGGCCGGCCGGCGACCTCGTCGAGGACCAGGTCGCCGTACGGCTCCGACAGTTCGATGACGTCCCCTTCGCGTACGCGCGCGTGCAGGTGGTTCGAGACCTCGCCGTCGGGCGTCGTACCGTCGCCGTGCACCCGCTTGACGCTGAACTGGCGGACCGACTCGCCCGGCGCCCCCGAGAGGCTGTACTGGCGTATCTGGCGGGCGCCGTCGGGGAGCGCGACGCCCACGGAGACGTACTGCCCGGCGCGGAAGCCGCGCACCTCCCCGCCGTCGGCCGGCCGCACCCGGAAGCTCACCACGTCGTCGCTCTCCACGATCCGCTCGACGACCTCCCAGGGCCGCGGCCCGGCCGCGCCGCTCTCCTCGTACAGCCGCTTCTCGACGGCGACGAGCGCGTTCGCCATCAGCCAGTAGACCTCGTCCCAGGCCGCCGCGACCTCGGGGGTGACGGCCTCGCCGAGCACCTCGACGATGGCCGCGAAGAGGTGCTCGTGGACCACCGCGTACTGCTCCGGCGCCACGCCGAGCGAGGCGTGCTTGTGGGCGATACGGCTCAGCATCGCGTCGGGGCGCCGGTCGGGGTGGTCCAGCAGATGCGTGGCGAACGCGGCGATGGAGCCGGCGAGGGCCTGCCGCTGGGTTCCGGCGGCCTGGTTTCCGCGGTTGAAGAGGTTCCGCAGCAGCTCGGGGTGGGCGGCGAAGAGGCGGGCGTAGAAACGCTCGGTGATCTCGCCGATGGCCGCGCCGACGGCGGGGAGGGTGGCGCGGACGGTGGCTGCGGACGGCTCGGACAGCATCGGGGCTCCTTGTGGCTCGACCGAACGGCTCGGTACCTCGACGCTATTAAAAATTGCATCTGAGATTCAAATTTAAAGCCCGTGGTCTCCGTCACTCGCGAGACGATCCGGCCATTACGGATGTCGGTGCGAACAGGCAAGATGGGCGGGAGAGCAGTACATCCGGCGGATGAGAGCCGTTCAGGCCGAGGACGCTGGAGCGATCAAGGTCCGCAACGCGCATGAAATGCTGTTGTGGTGTGATGCTCAGGTGCCCGACCGCCTCCCGTGGGACGGGGAGACAGGCGGCCTGACCAGCAAGGATGGGGAAGCGCAAGATGGACAAGCAGCAGGAGTTCGTGCTCCGGACACTCGAGGAGCGCGACATCCGGTTCGTACGCCTGTGGTTCACGGACGTGCTGGGCTTCCTCAAGTCCGTCGCCGTGGCCCCGGCCGAGCTCGAGCAGGCGTTCGATGAAGGGATCGGCTTCGACGGCTCCGCGATCGAGGGCTTCGCCCGGGTCTACGAGTCCGACATGATCGCCAAGCCGGACCCGTCCACCTTCCAGATCCTGCCCTGGCGCGCCGAGGCCCCCGGCACCGCCCGGATGTTCTGCGACATCCTCATGCCGGACGGCTCCCCCTCCTTCGCCGATCCGCGCTATGTCCTCAAGCGCGCCCTCGCCCGCGCCTCCGACCTGGGGTTCACCTTCTACACCCACCCGGAGATCGAGTTCTTCCTGCTGAAGGACCGCCCGCTGGACGGCACCCGCCCGACGCCCGCCGACAACTCCGGCTACTTCGACCACACCCCGCAGAACATCGGCATGGACTTCCGCCGCCAGGCCATCACCATGCTGGAGTCGATGGGCATCTCGGTCGAGTTCTCCCACCACGAGGGCGCCCCCGGCCAGCAGGAGATCGACCTGCGCTACGCCGACGCGCTCTCCACCGCCGACAACATCATGACGTTCCGCCTGGTCATGAAGCAGGTGGCGCTGGAGCAGGGCGTCCAGGCGACCTTCATGCCCAAGCCGTTCTCCGAGCACCCCGGCAGCGGCATGCACACCCACCTCTCCCTCTTCGAGGGCGACCGCAACGCGTTCTACGAGTCCGGCTCCGAGTACCAGCTCTCCAAGGTCGGCCGCTCCTTCATCGCCGGCCTGCTCAAGCACGCCGCCGAGATCGCCGCCGTCACCAACCAGTGGGTCAACTCCTACAAGCGCATCTGGGGCGGCTCCGAGCGCACGGCGGGCGCGGGCGGCGAGGCCCCCTCGTACATCTGCTGGGGCCACAACAACCGCTCGGCCCTGGTCCGCGTCCCGATGTACAAGCCCGGCAAGACCGGCTCCGCCCGCATCGAGGTCCGCTCCCTCGACTCCGGCGCCAACCCCTACCTGGCGTACGCCATGCTCCTCGCCGCCGGCCTCAAGGGCGTCGAGGAGGGCTACGAGCTCCCGCCGGGCGCCGAGGACGACGTCTGGGCCCTCTCCGACGCCGAGCGCCGCGCGATGGGCATCGAGCCCCTCCCGCAGAACCTCGGCGAGGCCCTCACCCTCATGGAGCGCAGCGACCTGGTCGCCGAGACCCTGGGCGAGCACGTCTTCGACTTCTTCCTGCGCAACAAGAAGCAGGAGTGGTACGAGTACCGCTCGGAGGTCACGGCGTTCGAGCTGCGGAAGAACCTGCCGGTGCTGTAGCGCTGGTCGGAGCGGGTTTCCCGACGCGCTGACAGGTGGGGCCGACGGTCACGGACCGTCGGCCCCCCGGCGCACGTCCCCCGGGTCACCGCCGGCCTTCATGGCGGCGAGCCGGCAGGACCACTCGCGTTCGGCGACGACGAGGCTGCGCTCCAGCGTCTCGACGAACGACGTCCGGCTCACCGATGCCACCGCTGACGCCTGCGGGCCCGCGTCCCCGTGCACCCGGCAGGCGAGGTGGACCCGGTCCCCGTCGGGGAAGGCGAACGCCAGCACGTAATCCGTGCACTCGCCCCAGTCCAGGAACCGCCACCTCGCGAGCTCCGCCCCGGCCTCGGCCGCCGTTTCCGTAACGGCCTCGTCGTACATCCAGTCCTCGGCAAGGCGAAACGCCTCGAGCGGCGAGACGAAGCCCGCCGGCGGCGCGGTCGGCGTGCGAAAGCGGCCGAGCTCGTCCTTGAGCTTCTTGACCAGCAGCGGCGGATAGAACGCGTTGTCCCACGTGTTCACGTGGAGCCCGCCGACGAAGAGGTCGACGCAGAGCAGCCCCGGGTCCTGTTCGACGTGGAACTCCACACCGAATCCGCTCCGCGACCCGAACACCACGGCGACCCTCCCCAGCGCCGACGCCCCACCCATCACGACCCAACCACATGGCAGCCCCTTGCGGGAGGCCCGTCGGAACCGCTCGGGTCCCGTGTTCGTCTTGTGCGCTGACTGTGTGCGAAACGGGCAAGTGGGGGACGTTGTGACGCGAAACGTGACGAAGGCCGGGCTCATCGCGGTGGCCATGGCGACGGTGTTCGGGGCTTCGGCCTGCGGTGGGGAGGCCGGCGCGGCGGCCGGTTCGGGGGCGGCAGCCGACTCGGCGGCGTCCGGTTCGGCGGCGGCGTCCGACGGCGGTCTGGAGAAGCTGGCCGCACCGGCCGCGGCGCCGCGCCTCACCCGGAGCGTGCCGTGGAACCTGGACATCCTGGACCAGCGTGCGCGGCCGCTGAACGGGAAGCTCACCACCACCGCCACCGGCAAGGGCGTCCACGTCTATGTGATCGACACCGGGATGGACATCGGCCACAAGGAGTTCGGCGGACGCGCCCGCCTCGGCGCCGACTTCGTGGGCCCGAAGGACTCCGGCGACTGCTTCAGCGAGGCGGGGACCGGGCACGGCACGTTCGTCGCCGGCATCATCGGCGGGGCGAAGTACGGCGTGGCGCCCAAGGCGGAGCTGGTACGGGTCCAGGGCGTCGTGTGCGAGAGCGACGGCGGCGGCTCGTCGGCCGCGGCCGAGGCGGCCCTGGTGAAGTCGGTCAAGTGGGTCACCGCGCACGCCCAGAAGCCCGCCGTGGTGAACATGTCGCTCAACCTCGACCACCGGTCGGCGGCCCTGGAGTCCGCCGTGAAGAAGATGGTTGACGCGGGGATTCCGACGGTGGTGTCGGCCGGCAACTTCCACGACGACGCCTGCAAGCACTCCCCGGCCGGCGTCCCCGGCACCATCGTCGTGGCCGCCTCCACCTCCACCGACCGCGTGTGGAACGACGGCGGCTCCTACGGATCGGGCTACGGACGGTGCGTGGACCTGTACGCCCCCGGCCAGAAGGTGACCTCCGCCCTCGCCGGCGGCGGCACGTACACCGAGACCGGCGGCGCGACGTCCTGGGCCGCGCCGCACGCGACCGGCGTGATCGCGCTCTACCTGTCGGCCCACCCCCACGCCACGGTCCGCCAGGTCCACGTCTGGCTCGACCACACCGCCACCACCGGTGTCGTCCGCGGCGTCCGCTCCGACACCCCCAACCGGCTGCTCAACACCGGCGGCATCTGATCCGCGGAGCGCGGGTCACGAGGTCGGGCGGGCCAGGTCCGTCAGGACCTGGTGCAGGGGTTCCGTGGCGCGGCGGCGGTACTCCTGGATCGCCCAGCCGTTGCCGTCCGGGTCGGTGAAGTACAGGAAGGTGGCGCCGTCGTCGGGGGCGTAGCGGACCGGCTCGGCGACCTCCAGGCCCCGCTCCAGCAGTTCCGCGCGGGCGGCGTCGATGTCGGCCACGCACAGCTGGAGGCCCTGGTAGGAGCCGGGCGCGGGGCGCGGTCCCCGCACCATCTCCCAGATGCTGTCGCCGAGCGCGATCGAGCACCCCGAGCCCGGCGGCGTCAGCTGGACGATCCGCATGCCGGGCATGACCTCCTGGTCGATGTCCACATGGAAACCGACCTTGTCGCGGTAGAAGTCACGGGCCCGGTCGATGTCGCTCACGGGCAGCGGGATCACTTCGAGCGTGTACTGCATCCCCGGTCCTCCCAGGCCTCGGCAACGGCTCCCCCTCACCGAAGCCGAAAACCGTCCGCGGCGCCACCGGTCATCCGGAACTCACCCGCCCTCGCCCCGGCGCTTCCCCGCACCTCTCCGGTTACGCTCGACTGCGTACGACCTTGATCAGAGTCAGCGGAGTCGAGGAGGCCGGGGATGACGGCGGCGCCGGGGCGCAGGAGCAGTACCTTCACGCGGCTGCTGCGGCACGGGTTCACCGATCCCTCCGCCGCCGAACGGCTGCTGGACGGGCCCGAGCTGTCCCCGGTGCGCAGCGATCCCATCCTCCTGGAGGCGCTGGGCGCGGTCGCCGATCCGGATCTCGCGCTGCGCGGTCTCGTACGGCTGCTGGAGGCGCAGTCCGATCACACGGCCCGGCGCGGACTGCTCGACACGCTGATAGCGGCCAAGCCGCTGCGGGACCGGCTGCTGGGGGTGCTGGGGGCGTCCGCCGCGCTCGCCGAGCATCTGGCCCGGCACCCGCGGGACTGGGAGGCGCTGCTCACCTACGAGCCCCGGGACCTGCACCCCGGGGTGGAGGAGTTCGAGCGGGGCCTCGCACCGGCCGACGATCCGGTGTCGCTGCGGGTCGCCTACCGGCGCTGTCTGCTGTCGATCGCCGCCCGGGACGTCTGCGGGACGACCGATGTCGCCGAGACCGCCGCCGAACTCGCCGACCTCGCCACCGCCACCCTGCGCGCGGCGCTGCGCATCGCGATGGCGGCCGCCCCGCAGGACGCCGCGCTGTGCCGGCTCGCCGTCATCGCCATGGGGAAGTGCGGCGGCCACGAGCTGAACTACGTCTCCGACGTCGACGTCATCTTCGTGGGGGAGGCCGTCGACGGCGCCGACGAGGGCAAGGCCCTGCGGGCCGCCACCAAGCTGGCCTCCCACATGATGCGGATCTGCTCCGAGACCACCGTGGAAGGGTCCATCTGGCCCGTCGACGCCAATCTGCGGCCCGAGGGGCGCAACGGGCCGCTCGTGCGGACGCTCAGCAGCCATCTCGCCTACTACCAGCGATGGGCCAAGACCTGGGAGTTCCAGGCGCTGCTCAAGGCCCGGCCGGTCGCGGGCGACCTGGACCTGGGCGCCGAGTACATCGCCGCCGTCGAGCCGCTGGTGTGGAAGGCCGCCGAGCGGGAGAACTTCGTCGTCGACGTGCAGAAGATGCGGCGGCGGGTCGTCGAGAACATTCCGGCCGCCGAGATCGAGCGCGAGCTGAAGCTCGGGCCCGGCGGGCTGCGGGACGTCGAGTTCGCCGTCCAGCTGCTCCAGCTGGTGCACGGGCGGTCCGACGCCTCGCTGCGCAGCGGGACCACCCTGGACGCCCTGCAGGCGCTGGCCGCGGGCGGGTACGTGGGACGCGCCGACGCCGTACAGCTCGACGACGCCTACCGGTTCCTGCGGTCCATGGAGCACCGCATCCAGCTGTACCGGCTGCGGCGCACCCATCTCGTCCCCGAGAACGAGGACGATCAGCGGCGCCTCGGACGCTCGCTCGGCCTGCGGACCGATCCGGTGGCGGAGCTGAACCGGGAGTGGAAGCGGCACGCGGCCGTGGTCCGGCGCCTCCACGAGAAGATCTTCTACCGGCCGCTGCTCGACGCCGTCGCCCAACTGGCCACCGGCGAAGCCCGGTTGAGCCTGGAGGCGGCGCGCGAGCGGCTGGTCGCCCTCGGGTACGCGGACCCCGCCGCCGCGCTGCGGCACTTGGAGGCGCTCGCCTCGGGCGTCACCCGCAAGGCCGCCATCCAGCGCACCCTGCTGCCCGTGCTGCTCGCCTGGTTCGCCGACTCCGCCGACCCGGACGCCGGGCTGCTCAACTTCCGCAAGGTGTCGGACGCGTTGGGCAAGACCCCTTGGTATCTACGGCTGTTGAGGGACGAGGGGGCCGCCGCCGAGAACCTCGCGCGGGTGCTGTCGGCCGGCCGCCTCGCCCCGGATCTGCTGCTTCGGGCCCCGGAGGCCGTGGCGCTGCTCGGGGACGGCGACGGCGACGGGGGCGGGCTCCAGCCGCGCGGGCGGGCCCAGTTGGAGCAGGAGATCCTGGCCACGGTGGGGCGCGCGGAGAACGCCGAGCAGGCGGTCACCGCGGCCCGCGGAGTGCGCCGACGGGAACTGTTCCGTACGGCGGCCGGGGACATCGTCAGTTCGTACGGCACGGAGACACAGCCCGCAGAGCCCGACCAGGGGGCGCTGGTGGACCGGGTCGGCGCCGCCGTGTCCGATCTGACGGCGGCCACGCTCGCGGGGACGCTGCGGGCCGTGGTGCGCGAGGGCTGGGGCGACACCCTGCCGACGCGGTTCGCCGTGATCGGCATGGGCCGTTTCGGGGGCCACGAGCTCGGCTACGGATCGGACGCCGACGTGCTGTTCGTGCACGAGCCGCGGGAGGGCAGCGACGAACGCGAGGCCTCCGAGGCCGCGAACCGGGTGGTCGCCGAGATGCGCCGACTGCTGCAGATCCCGAGCGCCGATCCGCCGCTGCTGATCGACGCCGATCTGCGGCCCGAGGGGAAGTCCGGGCCGCTGGTGCGGACCCTGAAGTCGTACGAGGCCTACTACCGGCGCTGGTCGCTGGTGTGGGAGTCCCAGGCGCTGCTGCGGGCCGAACCCGTGGCGGGAGACGAGGAGCTGGGGCGGCGGTTCATCGAGCTGATCGATCCGCTGCGGTACCCGGCGGAGGGGCTCGGGGAGGACGCCGTACGGGAGATCCGGCGGCTGAAGGCCCGGATGGAGTCGGAGCGGCTGCCGCGCGGTGCCGATCCCAAGCTGCACACCAAGCTCGGGCCGGGCGGGCTGTCCGACGTGGAGTGGACCGTGCAGCTGCTCCAGATGCGGCGCGGATGGGCGGAGCCGGGGCTGCGGACCACGCGGACCCGGGAGGCGCTCGGGGCCGCGTGCGCGGCCGGGCTCATCGCGGCGGAGGACGCGGAGATCCTCGACGAGGCGTGGGTGCTGGCCACCCGGGTGCGCAACGCCGTGATGCTGGTCCGGGGCCGGGCCGGGGACACGTTCCCCTCGGAGAGCCGTGAACTCACCGCCGTGGGCCGTTACCTGGGGTACGGACCGGGACGGGTGGGGGAGCTGCTGGACGGCTATCGGCGCACCGCCCGGCGGGCCCGGGGGGTGGTGGAGCAGCTGTTCTACGGGGGCTGACGGGCTGGGGGCTGACGGGCTGCGTTCTCCGGGTGAGGGCGACCCCCGCGAGCACCACTGTCATGCCGGCCAGCGTGCGGGTGCCGATGTGCTCGTCCAGGACCAGGGCGCCGAGCGCCACGGAGACCACCGGCAGCAGATAGCCGACCGTGGCCGCCGCCGTCGCGCCCTCGTCCGCTATCAGGCGGTAGTTGAGGTAGAAGGTCAGGCCCGTGCCCAGGACGCCCAGGGCGGTCACCGCCAGCAGTCCGACCGGGTCCGGGCGGAGCGGGCCGGCCGCCGGGAGGGCGAGCGTCGTCCAGGCCGTGGCGGTCAGGAGCTGGGCCGCCGACATGGCCAGCGGCGCCTCCCGTACGGCGAGATGGCGGGCCATGTAGGCGAAGGCGACGGCGTAGCTGGCCGCCGCCGCCAGCAGGGCCAGGGCGGGCCCGCTGAACAGACCCTCGTGCTGCCAGGGGGCGAAGATCAGGAGCGTACCGGCGAAACCGAGGACCAGGCCGGTCAGCCGGACCGGGTGCGCGCCCCGGTCGGTGCCCAGGGCCAGGCCGATGAGGAGGGACCAGAGCGGGGTCGTGGCGTTGAGGACCCCCGCCAGCCCCGAGTCGACCCGCTGCTCTCCCAGGGCGAACAGCGCGAACGGGAGGGCGTTGCAGAACAGGGCGGCCACGGTGAGGTGGAGCCAGGTGGTGCGGTCGCGGGGGAGGCGCTGGCCCGAGCGGCGGGCCAGGAGGAGGAGTACGGCCGTGCCCAGCGCGCAGCGGGCGATCGTGATCTGGGCCGGGGTCAGGCCGTGGGTGAGGGCCAGCTTGATCCAGAGGAAGCCGGAGCCCCAGAACAGGGCCAGGGCCGCCATACGGAGGGTGGAGGCGAGGGGCATGCCTCCACCGTGACCCGCTTCTTCTGTGAGGACAAGTGAAAGGTTCTGGATGGTTCGTTAAGCTGAACTGTATTAACCTGGGCGCATGCTTGATGTGCGGCGGATGCAGGTGTTGCGGGCGGTCGTGGGGAGCGGGTCCGTGACGGGGGCCGCCGGGGTGCTGGGGTACACGCCGTCCGCGGTGAGCCAGCAGATCGCCGCCCTGGAGAAGGAGGCCGGGGTCGAGCTGCTGGAGCGGGTGGGGCGGGGGGTGCGGCCCACGGCCGCGGGGCTGCTGCTCACCGAGTACGCCGAGGCCATCGGGCGGCAGGTCGCCGAGGCCGAGACCGCGCTCGCCGATCTGGTGGCGGGGCGGATCGGGCGGCTGTCCGTGCGGTACTTCGCGACCGCGGGGGCGGGGCTCGTGGCGCCTGCCGTGGCCCGGCTGCGGGAGCGGCACCCGGGCGTCCAGGTCGATCTGAAGCTGACCACCGACCCCGAGGACGCCCTGGCGGACGTCAGGGAGGGGCGGGCCGATCTCGCCCTCGTGGTGCGGAGGGAGGGCGCGCGGGAGAGCGGGGTGCGGGTGGTGCGTCTGCTCGACGACCCCTATCTCGCCGTACTCCCGCGCGGCCACCGGCTCGCCGGGCGGCGCAAGCTGCGGCTGGCGGAACTCGCCGAGGAGGCGTTCGTCGGGAGTGAGTGGCCGGGGCCCTGTCTCGACGCCCAGCTGGACGCTTGCGCGGCGGTGGGATTCCGGCCGCGGTTCGTCGTGGAGAGCGAGGACTACGTCACCGCGCAGGGCTTCGTCGCGGCCGGGCTGGGCGTGAGTCTGGTGCCCCGACTGGGACTGGGGAGCCGGCACCCGGGGGTCGTGGTGTGCGAGGTACGCGAGCCCGTGCCCGTGCGCACCCTTCACACGGCCGTACGGGACACGGCCCCACCGCAGCCCGCCCTGGACGCCTTCATCACCGCACTGCAGGAGACCGCCCAACCACCTGCCTGACCCGCGCCGCCGCCGACCGGCTGTGCCGTGCTCGCGCACACCCGTGGCGCACCCTTGGCGATCGGTTTCCGCGGGCGCTTCTACGCCTGCGCGGCCGGAGCGCCCGGTTCTGCGGCGGTTGGACGGCGGCCGGTGCTTCTGGTTCTGCGGCGACGGGACAACCGGCGGCCCATCTCATCCCGCCGCGACGCCGCTCAGCCACGCCGGTGGCCGCCGACGGCGCCGAACCGACCCCACCCAACGCCACCGACCCGCCCGACGCCACTGACCCGCCCGACGCCACTGGCCCGCCTGACCCCACCGACCTGCCTGACCCCACCGGCCTGCCTGACGCCGCTGGCCTGCCTGACCCCACCGACCTGCCTGAGCCCACCGGCCTGCCTGACGCCGCTGGCCCGCCCGACGCCGCTGGCCCGTCTGACCCCATCAACCCGCTTGACCCCACCGACCTGCCTGAGCCTACCGGCCTGCCTGACGCCGCTGGCCCGTCTGACCCCATCAACCCGCTTGACCCCACCGGCCTGCCTGACCCCACCGACCTGCCCGACGCCACTGGCCCGTCTGACCCCATCAACCCGCTTGACCCCACCGACCTGCCTGAGCCCACCGACCTGCCTGAGCCCACCGACCTGCCTGACCCCACCGACCTGCCTGACCCCACCGACCTGCCTGAGCCCACCGGCCCGCCCGACGCCACCGGCCCGCCTGTCCCCGCCGGCCCAGCCACTCGGTATCGTCGCCCGCGTACCGCCCCGGTGCCGCCTCCGGTGCAACCCCCGGCCCCCGCCGCCCGCAGGGCTACGCCTTGGTGGGCAGGAGTGGGCCGCCCCGTCCCCGTGCCGGTACCGCTCTCGGCAAGGCGTACGGCAGGGTGCCGTACCACAGGGCCGCCACCGTGAAGCCGAAGGCGAGGCAGATGATGCCGCCCACCGCGTCCAGCCAGAAGTGGTTGGCGGTGGCGACGATGACGAGCAGGGTCGCCGCCGGGTAGAGGAGGCCCAGGATCCGCACCCAGGGCAGCTTGGCCAGGGCGAAGATCGTCAGGCCGCACCACAGGGACCAGCCGATGTGCATGGACGGCATCGCGGCGTACTGGTTCGACATGTGCTTGAGGTCGCCCGAGGCCATCGAGCCCCAGGTCTGGTGGACCATGACGGTGTCGACGAAGTGGCCGCCGGTCAGCAGCCGCGGGGGCGCCAGCGGATAGAAGTAGTAGCCGACCAGGGCTACCGCGGTGGTGGCGAAGAGGACCAGACGGGTCGCGGCGTAGCGCCCGGGATGGCTGCGGTAGAGCCAGACCAGCACGGTCAGGGTGATGATGAAGTGCAGCGTCGCGTAGTAATAGTTCATGCCCACGATCAGCCACGTCACCGAGTTCACGGCGTGGTTGACCGACTGCTCGAAGGCGAGTCCGAGATGGTGCTCCATGCGCCAGATCCAGTCCGCGTTGCGCAGGGCCTCGGAGCGCTGCTCGGGCACGGCGTTGCGGATCAGTGAGTACGTCCAGTAGCTGACCGCGATGAGCAGGATCTCGAACCAGAGGCGGGGCCGGCGCGGGGAGCGCAGCCGGGCGAATCGGCGCTCCCGGGACCCGGCCGCGACGGGCTGTGGAAGCGCCTGCTCACGGCCTTCCAACGGCGTCACGGTCGAGTCACCCATGGACACAAAGTCTGCCAGAAAAGCCCTCTTGGCCCGATCATCCTCCGGTCGGGTTGCCCCCGCATGTTCTACGGCGGACGAACCCCATCGTCTCCTACCGGCGCAGGGGAGGAAACCCCCTTTTCCTCCACCCCGGGGAGGATTCAGGGGCGATTGCGGTCCCCGGGGGCCGAAGCGGTCGAACCGCGCACCACCAGTTCCGGCATGAACACGAACTCGCTGTGCGGCGCGGGCGTCCCGCCGATCTCCTCGAGGAGCGTGCGCACCGCGGCCTGCCCCATCGCCGGGACCGGCTTGCGGATCGTGGTGAGGGGCGGATCGGTGAAGGCGATCAGCGGGGAGTCGTCGAAACCGACCACCGAGACGTCCTGGGGGACCGCGAGCCCCCGCTGCCGGGCGGCCCTTATCGCGCCGAGCGCCATCATGTCGCTGGCACAGACGATCGCCGTACAGCCCCGGTCGATCAGGGCCGTGGTCGCGGCCTGCCCGCCCTCCAGGGTGTAGAGGGAGTGCTGGACCAGCTCCGCCTCGATCTGCTCGGCGCTCAGCCCCAGCTGGTCCTGCATCGTGCGGACGAAGCCCTCGATCTTGCGCTGGACCGGCACGAACCGCTTCGGACCCAGGGCGAGCCCGATCCGGGTGTGGCCGAGCGAGGCGAGGTGGGTGACCGCGAGGGTCATCGCCGCCCGGTCGTCGGGGGAGATGAACGGCGCCTGGACCTTCGGCGAGAAGCCGTCCACGAGGACGAAGGGGACGCCCTGGGCGCGCAGCTGCTCGTAGCGCTGCATGTCGGCCGTGGTGTCCGCGTGCAGGCCCGAGACGTAGATGATGCCGGCGACCCCGCGGTCCACCAGCATCTCGGTCAGCTCGTCCTCCGTGGAGCCGCCCGGGGTCTGGGTGGCCAGCACGGGGGTGTAGCCCTGGCGGGTCAGCGCCTGCCCGATGACCTGGGCCAGGGCCGGGAATATCGGGTTCTCCAGCTCCGGCGTGATGAGGCCGACGAGGCCCGCGCTGCGCTGACGCAGCCGGACCGGGCGTTCATAGCCCAGGACGTCCAGTGCGGCGAGCACGGACTGGCGGGTGGTGGCGGCGACGCCAGGCTTGCCGTTCAAGACGCGGCTGACGGTCGCTTCGCTCACCCCCGCCTGCGCAGCGATGTCGGCAAGCCGTGTGGTCACAGACGTGGACTGTACCGGCCAGGTGTCGCCTTGCACACCAATCGGACGCCGCGGCCGACCCGCTGGCCTGCCTCGTCCGGGCTGCTGCGTCATCGCGCTCCCTCGTGGTCCTTCATGAAAGTTGATGGCAAGAGCTTGCAGAGTCTTGCATAGACCGCCCCACGTGCTCGACGGGCATAAACAAGCGTCTCACGGCGGTCGCTGTCCGGTCACGCCCGGATAACTTCCCGGCCTTCTTGCATATTTTTGCTGCAAGGACTTTCGCGCCGCTTACAACGCTGTTACGTTCGGCCACGCCCGGCGGCGGCAACGGCGCTAGTCGGCCAAGTCGACAGGGACGGTGGACGGGACCGCCCCCTGGAGCTACACGGGCCTTCACCCTCAAGGAGAACTCATGCGGCGTGGCATAGCGGCCACCGCACTGGTGGCGTCCCTCGCCCTCGCGGCGACGGCCTGCGGCGGAGACGACAGCGGCAGCGACAACTCGAGCGGGCCGGTCACCATCACCTGGTGGGACACCTCCAACGCCACCAATGAGGCGCCGACGTACCAGGCCTTGGTCAAGGAGTTCGAGGCCGCAAACAAGGACATCAAGGTCAAGTACGTCAACGTGCCCTTCGACCAGGCGCAGAACAAGTTCGACACCGCCGCCGGTGCCTCCGGCGCCCCGGACATCCTGCGCTCCGAGGTCGGCTGGACCCCCGCCTTCGCCAAGAAGGGCTACTTCCTGCCGCTGGACGGCACCGACGCCCTCGCCGACCAGGCCAAGTTCAAGTCCAACCTGATCGAGCAGGCCAAGTACGACGGCAAGACCTACGGCGTGCCGTTCGTCACCGACACCCTCGCGCTCGTCTACAACAAGGCGCTGTTCGAGAAGGCCGGCATCACCGAGGCCCCCAAGACCTGGGACGACCTCAAGAAGGCCGCCGCCACCGTCAAGGCCAAGACCGGCGTCGACGGCTACTGGGGCTCCACCCAGGCCTACTACGCCCAGACCTTCCTCTACGGCGAGGGCACCGACACCGTCGACGCCGCCGCCAAGAAGATCACGGTGAACTCCGCCGCCGCGAAGAAGGCGTACGGCACCTGGCTGAGCCTCTTCGACGGCAAGGGCCTGCACAAGGCCGACACCACCGCCGACGCCTACGCCCACATCCAGGACGCGTTCGTCAACGGCAAGGTCGCCGCGATCATCCAGGGCCCGTGGGAGATCACCAACTTCTACAAGGGCACCGCCTTCAAGGACAAGGCCAACCTGGGCATCGCCACCGTCCCGGCCGGCTCCACCGGCAAGGCGGGCGCCCCGACCGGCGGCCACAACCTCTCGGTCTACGCCGGCTCGGACAAGGCCCACCAGGCCGCCGCGCTGAAGTTCGTCAACTTCATGACGTCCGCGAAGTCCCAGTCGACCATCGCGCTGAAGAACTCCACCCTGCCGACCCGCGACGACGCCTACACCACCGAGGTCAAGGCCGACCCGGGCATCGCCGGCTACGGCGCGGTCCTCGCCGCCGCCCAGCCGCGCCCCGCGCTGCCGGAGTACAGCTCCCTGTGGGGCCCGCTCGACACCGAACTGCCCAAGATCGCGGGCGGCAAGGAGTCCCTCGACCAGGGTCTGAGCACCGCCGAGACCGCCATCGCCAAGCTGGTGCCGGACTTCAGCAAGTGAGCCCCGCGTGGCCGCCGGATCCCTCGCACACGGGGGAGGGATCCGGCGGCCACCGGCCTGTGAGCCGTACACCCCCCTCGAAGATCCAGCGTGAAGACCCAGAAGGTGTCGAACCATGACAGTCGCCATCGACCGCGCGACCGGCAAGCGCCGCGGTGACCGTGAGCCAGGGCCCGGCCTGGGCGGGCGCCTGAAGCGGGGCTACCACAAGCACTGGTACGCCTACGCCATGATCGCCCCGGTGGCGGTCGTCCTCGGCGTCCTCGTGCTCTACCCCCTGGTGTACGGCCTCTACCTCACCCTCACCGACGCCAACAGCCTCAACACCGCACGCACGATCGGCGTCAACCACATCGACGCCACGTACAAGTTCATCGGCCTCGACAACTACGCCGACATCCTCTGGGGCCCCACGGCGTACGACCGCTTCTGGTCGCACTTCATCTGGACCATCGTATGGACGGCCGCCTGTGTCGCCCTGCACTACACCCTCGGCCTCGGCCTCGCGCTGCTGCTCAACCAGAAGCTGCGCGGCCGCACCCTGTACCGGCTGATCCTGGTGCTGCCCTGGGCGGTGCCCACCTTCGTCACGGTGTTCGGCTGGCGCTTCATGCTCGCCGACGGCGGCATCATCAACTCCGCCCTCGACGCCCTCCACCTGCCGTCGCCCTCCTGGCTGGAGGACACCTTCTGGCAGCGGTTCGCCGCGATCATGGTCAACACCTGGTGCGGTGTGCCGTTCATGATGGTCTCCCTGCTCGGCGGCCTCCAGTCGATCGACGCCTCCCTCTACGAGGCGGCCGAGATGGACGGCGCGAGCGCCTGGCAGCGGTTCCGGTACGTCACCGTCCCCGGCCTGCGGACCGTCAGCTCCACCGTCGTCCTGCTCGGCATCATCTGGACCTTCAACCAGTTCGCCGTGATCTTCCTGCTGTTCGGCAACACCGCCCCCGACGCGCAGATCCTCGTCACCTGGGCCTACTACCTCGGCTTCGGACAGCAGCCGCGCGACTTCGCCCAGTCCGCCGCCTACGGCATCCTGCTGCTGGCGATCCTGATCGTCTTCACCTCCTTCTACCGCCGCTGGCTGGGCCGCAACGAGCAGCAGCTCGCGATCTGAGGCAGGAGCTCTCATGAGTACGACCACTGCGCAGACCTCCGCCCCGGCGAGCGAGGAGAACCCCGTGAAGGCACCGACGGCACCGCGCCGGGTCCGCCGCCGCGGCGAGACGGGCCTCGCCGCCTCCCTCGCCTCCCACGGCATCCTGACCGTCGCGAGCCTGATCGCGCTGTTCCCGATCCTCTGGCTGGTCTATCTGTCCCTCGGCCCGGACAAGGACGACTATCTCCACCCGGGCGGCATCTGGGACAAGATGACGTTCGACAACTACACGTTCGTCCTCGAACACACCAAGTTCTTCGACTGGCTGAAGAGCTCGCTGATCGTCACCCTCGGCACCACGGCCATCGGCGTGCTCATCGCCGCCACCACCGGCTACGCCGTCTCCCGGATGCGCTTCCCCGGCTACAAGAAGTTCATGTGGGTGCTGCTGGTCACCCAGATGTTCCCGGTCGCCGTCCTGATGGTCCCGATGTACCAGATCCTCTCGGACCTCAAGCTCATCGACAACTACTTCGGCCTGGTCCTCGTCTACTGCACGACGGTCATCCCGTACAGCGCGTGGCTGCTCAAGGGGTACTTCGACACCATCCCCTTCGAGATCGACGAGGCGGGACGCGTCGACGGACTCACCCCGTTCGGCACCTTCTTCCGGCTGATCCTGCCGCTCGCCAAGCCCGGCCTCGCGGTGGCCGCGTTCTACAACTTCCTCACCGCCTTCAGCGAGGTCGCCTTCGCCTCGACGTTCATGCTCAGCGACGACAAGTACACCCTGGCCGTCGGCCTGCAGTCCTTCGTCAGCGAGCACGACGCCCAGCGCAACCTCATGGCCGCCACCGCGGTGCTGATCGCCCTGCCCGCCGCCGCGTTCTTCTACCTCGTGCAGAAGAACCTGGTCACCGGTCTCACGGCGGGCGGCACGAAGGGCTGACCGCCGGTTGAGCCGCGAGGGGCCGTCGTTCGTCCGCGGCTCCGTCGTGGCCGGTCGCGCCCACGCGGCGGAGCCGCATATCGATAGAGCCCCGCGCCCCTTCGAGGGCGCGGTTGGCGGCCGTGGTCACCATCCGACCCCGCTGTGACCGCGGCCGCCTCGTCCCCCCGCCGAATCCACCTCTGCCCGATGACTCTGTTACGTATAGGACGCCATGAGCCAGCAGCACTCCGCAGCCCAGGCCCCCACCCCCACCTCCGCAGCGGCCGTCGCCACCGTCGGGCCACGCCGTGACTGGTGGCGGGACGCGGTGATCTACCAGGTGTACCCGCGCAGCTTCGCCGACAGCAACGGCGACGGCATGGGCGACCTGGAAGGCGTACGCTCCCGCCTCCCGTATCTGCGCGACCTCGGCGTGGACGCCGTGTGGCTCAGCCCCTTCTACGCCTCCCCGCAGGCCGACGCCGGCTACGACGTCGCCGACTACCGTGCCGTCGACCCGATGTTCGGCAACCTGCTCGACGCCGACGCCCTGATCCGCGACGCCCGCGAGCTGGGCCTGCGCATCATCGTCGACCTGGTCCCCAACCACTCCTCAGACCAGCACGAGTGGTTCAAGCGGGCGGTCGCGGAGGGGCCGGGTTCCCCCCTCCGCGACCGCTACCACTTCCGCCCCGGCAAGGGGAAGAGCGGCGAACTCCCGCCCAACGACTGGGAGTCCATCTTCGGCGGTCCCGCCTGGACCCGGGTCACCGAGCCGGACGGCACGCCCGGCGAGTGGTACCTCCACCTCTTCGCGCCCGAGCAGCCCGACTTCAACTGGGAACACCCCGCGGTCGGCGACGAGTTCCGCTCGATCCTGCGCTTCTGGCTGGACATGGGCGTGGACGGCTTCCGCATCGACGTCGCCCACGGACTGGTGAAGGCCGCCGGTCTTCCCGACCTCGGCTCCCACGACCAGCTGAAACTGCTGGGCAACGATGTCATGCCGTTCTTCGACCAGGACGGCGTCCACGCCATCTACCGCCAGTGGCGGCTCATCCTCGACGAGTACTCGGGCGAGCGCATCTTCGTCGCCGAGGCCTGGACCCCCACCGTCGAGCGCACCGCGAACTACGTCCGCCCCGACGAGCTCCACCAGGCCTTCAACTTCCAGTACCTGTCGACGGAATGGGACGCGAAGGAACTCCGTACGGTCATCGACCGCACCCTGGAGGCGATGCGCCCGGTCGGCGCCCCGGCCACCTGGGTCCTCTCCAACCACGACGTGACCCGCCACGCCACCCGCTTCGCCAACCCGCCCGGCCTCGGCACCCAGATCCGCACCGCCGGCGACCGCGAGCTGGGCCTGCGCCGCGCCCGCGCCGCGACCCTCCTGATGCTGGCCCTGCCCGGCTCGGCCTACGTCTACCAGGGCGAGGAACTCGGCCTGCCCGACGTCGTCGACCTCCCCGACGAGGTCCGCCAGGACCCGGCCTACTTCCGCGGCGCCGGCCAGGACGGCTTCCGCGACGGCTGCCGGGTGCCGATCCCGTGGACGCGCGAGGGGACGTCGTACGGCTTCGGCACGGGCGGCAGCTGGCTGCCCCAGCCGGCCGAGTGGGCGGAACTGAGCGTCGAGGCCCAGCAGGGCGTGGCCGGCTCCACCCTGGAGCTCTACCGCCGCGCCCTGCACCTGCGCCGCACCCAGCCCGACCTGGGCGCCGGCGACGCGGTGGAGTGGCTGAAGGCCCCGGAGGGCGTCCTAGCCTTCCGCCGCGGCGACTTCGTGTGCGTGGCGAACACCTCCACCGAGTCGGTCCGCGTCCCGTCGTACGGCCGTGTCCTCCTCACCAGCGGCGAGGTGGCCGAGACGGACGCCGGGACGAAGATCCCCGCCGACACGACCGCGTGGTGGTGGACCACGGCCTGACCTGCCGTCAAGGACCCTGCCGCTTCTTCGGGAGTGGTGGGGTCCTTTGTCTTCCACCTCGGTGCCTTCGGCCCCGAGTATGTGGACCTCTTGATCGATGTGCGACGAACGAGGGCCTGTGCTCACCTGTAAAGAGGTGAGCGAATCAGACTCCTCCGTGGATGTGGTCCGGATGAACATCCGAAGGGTTTTGGCTACGTGGACTCCGGTGATGATGGCTGCGACAGTCGGTCTCGGCGTTCCGGTGAGCGCACCGGCAACGGCCGCTACCGGTTCATTTCCCGAGGAGGGGGCGTACGCCACGCAGGGTGACAGCACCATCATCTCGGACGATGGAGAGCTACAGGTTTCCTGGATAGCCAGTCAGGTGTTCCCGTGGGAAGGCGGAATACCGACCCGCTGGCAGGTCGACGTGATCTATGCCAACACGTCGGACAACGTTCTCTACTTGACCTGCGAAGGCTGGGACACCAGCAACGTCAGAGAGACCATATTCAGGGACGGGAAGAACATCGGCCACGTCGAGGCGGAGCATGACCTCTGCAGCGACCACCCGGACTGGAATGCCAACCTCAGCCCGCAGCACCGACTCCTCCTTTCATGGGCCGTGTTCCACAACGTCCCATGGAAGGGTGACGAGGTTTCACTGCAGTGGGGCGACTACGGGACGTCCAAGCCCCTGGACCCGTTCGGTCACTGAGGACCTCATGCCCGAGATCCCGGATGTCGACGGATTCTGCGGGGGCTGGTTACCGCCAGCAGAAGCGGGGCGAGCATGGACTCACGGACGACGATTTCCACAACTGGCTTTCCCCGGCGGAAACCCGAGGCCGTCGCGCCCCAGTGAGAAAGGAGCCGGAAACGACTCGGTGTCGTCCCCGTATGCCGATGCCGAGCCTGCCGGACGAGGGGCCGTCGGGTGGGTGTGCGAGCGGCCCCCGGTCGGTACGCGCAGCTCAGCCCATACCGTTTTTCCGGGGGTGGCCGGGCGAGGAGTGACGCCCCAGTCGTCCGCGAGGGAGGCGACGAGGAGCAGGCCACGGCCGGGCTCGGATGTGAAGTCGGAGATCGGGGGAGTGGACGGAGGCAGCTTCTCGGCTCGGGTGTCGGTCACCTCGATGCGGAAGGTGTCCTCGACCAGGCTGAGTTGGACGTGGAAGTCCCGGCCGGGGATGTGCCCGTGGCGTACGGCGTTCGCGGTGAGCTCGGCCGTGATGAGGGTGAGGGTCTCGTTGATCGGGGTCGTGTATGGGTGGCCCCAGTCGTCCAGGCGGTGCGAGACCAGTCGGCGGGCGAGGCGGGCGCCGCGTGGGGTCGAGGTGAAGCGCATGGCGAACTCGCGTTCGGGTGCCGGGTGCTGTGGCATATGCCCGTTCGGGGGAGTTGCTGACTTCATACGGTCAACGGTCGCGGACTCTGCGTAGCGTTGAACAGGAGCGACGTGCTGACGGGTGCGGGCTGTACACGTGGGCGGCGCGGTTGTACGTGGTGTCGGCGTGACCGGATCCAGGGCCGTGCGTTGGGCGGGCGGAGTCCGGTGGCCGTGAGGGTCGTACGGGAGGAGTTGCGGCGTGGACGACGAGGTTCAGCAGCCGGAGTATGAGGTCGGGACAGGCATGTTGTGCCTGTTCGGGCGGCAGCTGAAGCTGTTCCGGGAGCGGGCGGGGATGGACCGCGCCAAGCTCGGTTCGAGGACCGGGTACTCGGCCTCGACGATCGCGTCGTTCGAGCAGGCGAGGCGCATTCCGCCGCCGAAGTTCATCGACCGGGCGGATCAGGTGCTCGGGGCTGGTGGGGTGCTGAGCGCCAGCAAGGAGGAGATGGCTCGGGCTCAGTATCCGGCGTTCTTTCGGGATGCGGCCAAGTTGGAGGCCGAGGCAGTTGTACTGCACGTGTTCGCCACCCAGGCAGTGCCAGGACTGCTGCAGACGCCGGAGTATGGGCGGGCGGTCTTCGCCATGTGGCTCCCGCAGTTGGATGAAGAGGTCATCGAGCAGCGGTTGGCAGCTCGACTGGCACGCCAGGGGATCTTCGATCGGCGACCCGCTCCGCATCTGAGCTTTGTGATCGAGGAGGCCGTACTTCTGCGTCCGCTCGGTGGTGCGGCGGTATGGCGAGGACAGTTGGAACAGCTCCTGCTCATCAAGGAGAGGCGGAACGTGGAGATCCAGGTGATGCCGCTCTCCCGACAGGAACATGCGGGATTGGCTGGTCCGTTCACCTTGATGGAGATGAAGGACGGGCGCAGGATCGCCTACGCGGAGGTACAAGGCGACAGCCGCGTGCACACGGAGCGCCAGAGGGTCCGGGAGCTTGAACGCACGTACGGGACTCTGCGCGCCCAGGCCCACACTCCGGCAGAATCACATGCGTTGATCGAGAAGCTGTTGGGAGAGAGATGAGCGGGGATAAGGCCAAGCTCGGCCTGGACGGACTGGCCTGGTTCAAGAGCAGTTACAGCGCTGGCAACGGTGGCGAATGCGTAGAGGTCGCCGTCCGCCCCGGCATGGTCCACGTCCGCGACTCAAAGGACACAACCCGTACCGCACTGGCCGTACAACCCACGGCCTGGACTGCGTTCGTCCAAGGCGCGGCACTCTGACAGGAACAGGGCCCTCGGCAGGCGTCTGCTTGCCCAGGGCCCCGCGCATGTCCGCCTCCGCAGTACGTTCAGCAGCCCCCCGCCTCATGGCTCACCTGTGACGCTGCCAGACGGTGACGGGTCCTGGGGCTTGGCGAAGGGGCCCCTCAGCGTGCCATCCGCGTCAGCCGACGCTGCCGTACTGCACGGGGAAGTCCGGGGGCCAGGGCTGAGAGAAGTCGAACAGAGACGGGTCCTCGAACTCGCGGTCCGCCTCGCGCCATGAGGGGCTGCCGGAGACGACGAAGCTGTCACCGTCCGGTTCGATCATCCAGGTGAAGCCCGCATCCTCCGCGGGGAGGTCGTGGCGCTCTTTCAGCACCGCGAACTCCGCCTCCGACGCCGGGCGGATGTGGATCCCCTTCTGGTAGATGGGCTTGAGCAGCATGAGCTCCACATGCCCGAAGTACACCTCGATGCGGGTGTCCGTGTTGTCGACGGCCGTGGCGTCGCTGCGCAGCAGCAGCTGCCGGTGCGACGCCTCGAAGCCGACCACCCGGAACAGACGTCCCTCCCGCACGAAATCCGGCATTCCCTGTCCTCTTCCTGTCCTCGACCAGAACAGCGCCCTGAGGCGTCAATCCACAACTTCTTGCACTTCTTTCACGCCACCCCCTGCCCTTCTCGGCCATCACACCCTTAACATCGCGCCACCGCAAGGTTTCTGAAAGATTTCAGCAAGAACCTTCAATGGAGAAGGAACCCCCACATGGTCAGCAGCAGAACCCTTTCGGGCGCCGTCGCCCTCGCCGCCGGGGCGGCCCTCATGGCCCCCGCGACCGCCGCCCACGCCACCCCGCCCGGCACCAAGGACGTCACCGCCGTCCTCTTCGAGTGGAACTTCGCCTCGGTGGCGAAGGAGTGCACCAACACCCTCGGCCCGGCGGGCTACGGATACGTCCAGGTCTCCCCGCCCGCCGAGCACATACAGGGCTCGCAGTGGTGGACGTCGTACCAGCCGGTCAGCTACAAGATCGCGGGGCGCCTCGGTGACCGCGCCGCGTTCCAGAACATGGTCAGCACCTGCCACGCGGCCGGGGTCAAGGTCGTCGTCGACACCGTCATCAACCACATGTCGGCCGGCAGCGGCACCGGCACCGGCGGCTCCTCGTACACGAAGTACGACTACCCGGGCCTGTACTCCTCGTACGACTTCGACGACTGCACCTCCCCGGTGACCAACTACCAGGACCGCTGGAACGTCCAGCACTGCGAGCTGGTCAACCTCGCCGACCTGGACACTGGCGAGGAGTACGTCCGCAAGACCATCGCCGGCTACATGAACGACCTCCTCACCCTCGGCGTCGACGGCTTCCGCATCGACGCGGCCAAGCACATCGACACCGCCGACCTGGCGAACATCAAGTCCCGGCTGACGAACCCGAGCGCGTACTGGAAGCAGGAGGTGATCTACGGCTCCGGCGAGGCCGTGCAGCCGACCGAGTACACCGGCAACGGCGATGTGCAGGAGTTCCGTTACGCCTACGACCTCAAGCGGGTCTTCAACAACGAGAACCTCGCCTACCTGAAGAACTACGGAGAGGGCTGGGGATACCTGAGCAACTCCGTCGCCGGTGTCTTCGTCGACAACCACGACACCGAGCGCAACGGCTCGACCCTCAACTACAAGGACGGCGCGAACTACACCCTCGCCAACGTCTTCATGCTGGCGTACCCGTACGGCGCCCCGGACATCAACTCCGGCTACGAGTGGTCCGACACGGACGCGGGCCCGCCCAACGGCGGTACGGTCAAAGCCTGTTGGCAGGACGGCTGGAAGTGCCAGCACGCCTGGCCGGAGATCCTCCGCATGGTCGCCTTCCGCAACGCCACCCGCGGCGAGGCAGTCTCCAACTGGTGGGACAACGGGGGCGACGCGATCGCCTTCGGGCGCGGCAGCAAGGGCTATGTCGCCATCAATCACGAGAGCGGCTCCCTGACTCGGACCTACCAGACCTCCCTGGCCGCGGGGACGTACTGCAACATCCAGAACAACACCACGGTGACGGTGAATGGGAGTGGCCAGTTCACGGCCACCCTCGGCGCCAACACCGCCCTCGCGATCTACACGGGCAAGACGAGCTGCTGACCCTCTTGACGCTTGCATGACACCGCCCTACGTTCCGCCACTAGGAATGGGAGCGCTCCCACGCTAGGGCGGATCATGCTGCGCAGACTCAGGAGCAGACTCAGGACATGGACAGCGGCCTCGGTGGCGGCCCTGCTGACGGCCGTCGGCGTCACCGCCGTAGGTACCCCGAACGCCTACGCCGCCACCTCGGCCACCATCGACGGCTCGACCACGTACCAGCCCATCGACGGCTTCGGCATCTCCGAGCACTTCGGGAGGGCCGCCATCATGAACGGCTCGCAGGGCTTGTCGGGCCCACATCAGAAGGAGATCCTGGATCTCCTCTTCCACCGCAGCACCGGCGCCGGCCTCAGCATCCTGCGCCTCGGCATCGACTCCGGCATCCAGCCCACCGACCCCGGCGGCCCGAACGCCACGCCCCGCTATGTCTGGGACGGCTACGACAAGGGCCAGGTGTGGCTGGCCAAGGAGGCCAAGGCCTACGGGGTGAACCGGTTCTACGCCGACGCCTGGACCGCCCCCGGCTATATGAAGACCAACGGGACGGACGCGGGCGGCGGCACGCTGTGCGGTCTTTCCGGCGCCACCTGCGCGAGCGGCGACTGGCGGCGGGCGTACGCGAACTTCCTCGTCCAGTACGCCCGGTTCTACGCCCAGGAGGGCATCGGCGTCACCGACCTCGGCTTCACCAACGAGCCCGACTGGACGGCGACGTACGACTCCATGCGGCTCACCCCGGCGCAGGCGGTCGAGTTCACGAAGGTGGTGGGCCCGATCGCGAACGCGGCCGGATACAAGGTCGCCTGCTGCGACTCCTTCGGCTGGACCCAGCAGAAGGCCTACACGAGCGCCATCGAGGCCGACGCGACGGCCCGGGGATACGTCAGCACCCACACCGGCCACACCTACGCCAGCGCGGTCGACGGCCCCCTGCCGACCGCGCAACGCACCTGGATGTCGGAGTGGTCCCCCAACGGCACCGCCTGGAACGAGAACTGGGACGACGGCAGCGGCTACGACGGCCTCACCGTCGCCACCGCCGTGCACGACGCCCTTACCAAGGGCGGCACCAGCGGCTACGTCTACTGGTACGGCGCCTCCACGGGCGCCACCCGGGGCCTGATCCAGATGGACGGCGACAGCTATCACGTCTCCAAGCGGCTCTGGGCGCTCGCCGCGTACAGCCGCCACATCCGCCCCGGCGCCGTCCGGATCGGCGCCACCACCCCCGACGCGAACCTCAGGCTCTCGGCCTTCCGCAACGCCGACGGCACGCTGACGGTCGTGGTCCTCAACACGGGCACCGCCGCCCAGCAAGTGTCGTACGGCCTGCGCAACACCGGGATCACCACCGGCACCGCGACCCCGTATCTCACCGACAGCGCGAACAGCATGGCTCGGCAGCCCGCCGTCGCGGTGAGCGGGGGCTCGCTGACCGCCACGGTCCCGGCCCGCTCCTTGGTGACGTACACCCTCAACCGATAGGAGTAGCGATGCGTGTGCGACGACGTCTGGGTCTCTTACTCGGCGGGCTCGCCCTGCTGATCGGGGCTGCCGCGGCCCCGTCCTCCGCGGCGGCGACCGCCCTGCCCGGCAGCTTCACCTGGTCCTCCAGCGGCCCGCTGATCACCGCCAAGTCGGACGCCACCCATACGATCGCGGCGGTCAAGGACCCGTCGGTGGTGTACTCGGGCGGCAAGTGGCACGTCTTCGCCTCCACCGCGAGCGGCGCGGGCGGCTACAGCATGGTGTACCTCAGCTTCACCGACTGGTCGCAGGCCGCGAACGCCACGCACTACTACCTGGACCGTACGGCCATCGGCACCGGCTACAAGGCGGCCCCGCAGGTCTTCTACTTCGCTCCGCAGAAGCTCTGGTACCTCGTCTACCAGACCGGCGACAACGCGGCCTACTCGACGACCGCCGACATCGCCAACCCGGCCTCCTGGACCGCCCCGAAGAAGTTCTACGCGGAGGGAATGCCGCAGATCATCAAGGACAACATCGGCAGCGGGTACTGGGTCGACTTCTGGACCATCTGCGACGCCGCCACCTGCTATCTCTTCTCCTCCGACGACAACGGCCACCTCTACCGCTCCCAGACCACCCTGGCCGCCTTCCCGAACGGCTTCACCAACACGGTGATGGTGGTGTCCGACAGCAACAAGTACCGCCTGTGGGAGGCGAGCAACGTCTACAAGCTCGCCGGTACGAACACCTACCTGATGCTGGTGGAGGCGATCGGCGGCAACGGCAGGCGTTACTTCCGCTCCTGGACCTCCACCTCCCTGACCGGCGCCTGGACCCCGCTCGCCGACACGGAGAGCAACCCCTTCGCCCGGTCCACCAACGTCACGTTCACCGGCACCGCCTGGAGCCAGGACATCAGTCACGGCGAGATGATCCGCGCCGGCAGCGACCAGACCCTCACCGTCAACCCCTGCCGGCTCCAGTACCTCTACCAAGGCCTGGACCCGGCCGCCACGGGCCCGTACAACACCCTCCCGTGGCGGCTGGGTCTGCTCACCCAGACCAACTCGACCTGCTGAGCCCTACTTCCAGGTGTCGCTCGTGGTGTATCCGGACGAACTGCCCGTCGTGTACGAGCGGTTCGTCCCGGACTCCCAGGTGACCGTCCCCGACGCGTCCTTCTTGAGGAACTTGTACTCGAAGGCCGTGCTCTTCGGGACGATCACCGTCCTGCTCCACGTCGGGTACGACGCCGAGGACAGCGGGATCGCGTCGGCGGTGTTCCAGGAGCCGAGCGAGGCGAGCGAGCCCACGACGTAGACGTTGGTGCCCCAGGTCGTCGTCGCGTTGACGTTGAAGGTGACGTCGGTGGCGCTCGCGGTGGCCACGTTCCAGGAGCTGTTGACCGTGATCGCCGAAGTCGTGGTCGTCGCCGTCCGGTTGGCGTTGGACTCCCAGGTCACGTTGCCGGAGGAGTCCTTCTTGATGTACTTGAACTCGAACGACGTGTTGATCGGCACGCTCACCTCGCCCGACCAGACCGGATAGCCGGAGGAGGACAGGGCGATCGCCTTGGAGGTGTCCCAGCTGCCGAGGGCCGCGATCGAGCCGACGACGTAGACGTTCGTGCCGGTGGCCGTCGACGCGTACTCGTTGAAGGTGGCGCTCACCGTCGACGTGGAGCCGCCGCCGTCGCCGCCCGGGTCCTCGCAGCCGACGGTGCAGGTGTAGGAGCCGTCGTAGAAGGCGATCGCGCTCTTCGCCGGGATGGTGAGGGAGGCGCTGCCGCCCGAGACGGTGACCGTGCTCGCGCCGCCGTCGATCACGTTCTTGTACGTGCCGTCGGCCATGCCGGTCGTGAAGGTGTAAGTGGCGCTGCTGGAACCGTTGTTGAGCGCGAAGAAGCCCGCACCGCTGCGGCCGAGGCCGATCACGCTCGACGACTTGGTCTGCCAGTTCGACACGGCGGCCGTGTCGGTCGCGTTGTGCCAGGCCACCATGCCGACGACCGCGCTGTCCCGGTCGAGGCAGTACCAGGAGCCGTTCGCGCAGTCGGTGGCGGTGACGAAACCGGCGGAGTTCGGCGGGGCCTGGTCGCTCTGCGTCCACTCCCAGCTCGCGTACACGGTCGGCGTGGACCACTTGTAGGCGAGCTGGAAGAGGTTGGCGAGCTTGTAGGAGTCGCCGTCCTTGTAGCTCATGTGCAGACCGTTGCGCTCGGTGTCGTGGTTGGTCACGAAGGACACCGAATTGGCGGCCGGGAGGATGCCGGAGGACGACAGGGACTCCAGGTCGCTGACATTGCCCTGGAACGCCGACTTCAGTTTGCTCGCGTAGGTGAAGTCCAGGACGTCACCGGAGGCGTAGTAGTCCGCCGGCTGCGGGGTCGAGCCGGGGTAGATCTCCTGGAAGACGTACGGCGTCGACCCCGAGGTCGTGGCGGTCAGCTTGGCCTCGATCGCCGCGAGGTCGGCCTCGGGGATGTGCTTGGCCGCGTCCACCCGGAAGCCGTCCACCCCGAGCGCGAGCTGCTTGTTGAGGAAGGCGGCGATGCCGGAGCGGACGCTGTCGTTCTCCGTCTCCAGGTCGGGCAGGCCGAGCAGTTCGCAGTTCTGGACCTCGGAGAGGTTCGACCAGTCGTCGATGATCAGGTCGGAGTCGTTGCAGTCGTCGGACTGGTGGTAGTCGCCCGGGTCCCAGTCCGGGGTGTCGTACTTGTTGGTGAGCGTGGTGCCGTTGTAGCCGGTGCCGGTCTGGGCGGCGGTGTGGTTGATCACCGCGTCCGTGTAGACCTTGACTCCGGCGTCGTGGCAGGCGGTCACCATCGACGCGAACTTCGCCGCCGTACCGAAGCGGCTGTTCAGGTTGTAGGAGTACGGCTGGTAGACGTCCCACCAGTAGTACGAGGACTGCTTGAGGGACTCGGCGGGCGGGGCGACCTGGACGGCGCCGTAGCCGGCCGGGCCGAGGACGTCGGTGCACTCGTCGGCGATGGAGTCCCAGTTCCATTCCCACAGGTTGGCGATGACATCGCCCTGGGCGGTGGTGTCCGCGTGGGCGGCGGTGGCCGGCAGCGCGACGGCTCCGGCGAGGGCCAGGGTGGCGGCGGCAGCGGCGGCGGCGGCGCGCCTGAGGACACCCGGGGGGTGGTGTCTGGTGGTCATGTGCGGCTCCGGAAAGGGGTTTCGTGTTTCAACAACCCGTGAGGGTGGGGCAGTTACGAAGGGCCCGTCAAGGCTCCGGTGAAAGTTCTTGCTGTTAATTGCAAGACTCTTGCTGTAAACCTTTCGGCAGCGATACGGTCGCGCGGGGTCGGACCCAAGACACCGCCGTCGCTAGGAGTTCACACCGGTGATACAAGTCAGACGGGTCGCGGCCGTCGCCGTCGTGGCCCTCGCCGCCGCGCTCGTGCAGCCGCTCGCCGCCCACGCGGACAGCCCGCCCCCGCCGCCCTCCGACGCGAAGCTCGCCGCCGAGCCCGCCCGGCACGACGACACCCGCGAGCAGTTCTACTTCGTCATGCCGGACCGTTTCGCCAACGGGGACACCGCCAACGACAAGGGCGGTCTGACCGGTTCACGCCTGACCACCGGCTACGACCCCACCGACAAGGGCTTCTACCAGGGCGGCGACCTCAAGGGTCTGACCCGGCGCCTCGACTACATCAAGGGCCTCGGCACCACCGCCATCTGGATGGCCCCGATCTTCAAGAACCGTCCCGTGCAGGGCACGGGCAGCAACGCCTCCGCCGGCTACCACGGTTACTGGATCACCGACTTCACCCAGGTCGACCCGCACTTCGGCACCAACAAGGACCTCGAGACCCTCATCGCCAAGGCGCACGCCAAGGGCATGAAGGTGTTCTTCGACGTCATCACCAACCACACCGCCGACGTCGTCGACTACGAGGAGAAGTCCTACGGCTACCTCTCCAAGGGCGCCTTCCCCTATCTGACGAAGGACGGCGAGCCCTTCGACGACGCCGACTACGCGGCCGCCGGGAAGAAGTTCCCCGCCGTCGACGCCGACTCCTTCCCGCGCACCCCGAAGGTCACCTCGAACTCCAAGGTGCCGTCCTGGCTCAACGACCCGACGATGTACCACAACCGGGGCGACTCCACCTACGCCGGCGAGTCCACGACCTACGGCGACTTCTCCGGCCTCGACGACCTGTGGACCGAGCGCCCCGAGGTCGTCAGCGGCATGGAGAAGATCTACCGGCGCTGGGTGCGGGACTTCGACATCGACGGCTTCCGGATCGACACCGTGAAGCACGTCGACATGGAGTTCTGGACGCAGTGGGCGACGGCGCTCGACGCGTACGCGGCCAAGCAGGGCCGCAAGGACTTCTTCATGTTCGGCGAGGTCTACTCCGCCGACACGTCGATCACCTCCCCGTACGTCACCCAGGGCCGCCTCGACGCCACCCTCGACTTCCCCTTCCAGGAGGCGGCCCGCCAGTACGCCTCCCAGGGCGGCAGCGCGCAGAAACTCGCGGGCGTCTTCGCCGACGACTACAGGTACACGACCGACAAGGCCAACGCGTACGAGCAGGTCACCTTCCTCGGCAACCACGACATGGGCCGCATCGGCTACTTCCTGAACCAGGACAACCCGAAGGCCACCGACGCCGAACTGCTCGAGAAGGACCGGCTCGCCAACGAGCTGATGTTCCTCAGCCGTGGCAACCCGGTCGTCTACTACGGCGACGAGCAGGGCTTCACCGGCTCCGGCGGCGACAAGGACGCCCGCCAGACGATGTTCGCCTCCAAGGTCGCCGACTACCTCGACGACGACGAGATCGGCACCGACCGCACCCACGCGAGCGACGCCTACGACACGAGCGCGCCCCTGTACCGGCGGATCGCGGCCCTCGCGAAGCTCCGCAAGGCGAACCCGGCGCTCACCGACGGCGTCCAGACCGAGCGGTACGCGGCCGAGGGCGCGGGCGTCTACGCCTTCTCGCGCACCGGGTCGGGCGTCGAGTACGTCGTCGCCTTCAACAACGCGGACACCGCGCGGACCGCGACCTTCGCGACCGGTTCCGAGACCATGGCCTTCCACGGGATCTACGGCACCGAGAGCACGGTCACCTCCGGCGCCGACAAGAAGATCACCGTCACCGTCCCGGCCGGTTCGGCGATCGTCCTCAAGGCCGCCGGGAAGCTCGCCCGGCCCGCGACCAAGCCGACGATCACCCTCGAGGCCCCCGCCGCCGGCGCCACCGGCACCGTCGAGCTCAGCGCCGATGTGGACGGCGGTCAGCTCAACCGGGTCGTCTTCGCCGCCCAGACCGGCAACGGGAAGTGGCGGACCCTCGGCTCCGCCGACCACGCCCCCTACAAGGTCACCCAGACCCTCGGCAAGGACGTCCCGGCCGGAACCGCCCTGCGTTACAAGGCGGTGGTCGTCGACTCCGCCGGCCGGACCGCGTCCGCGACCGCCGGGTCCAGCACCGGCACCCCGCCCGCCGAGGAGACCCCCACCGCCTCCTCCCGCGACTACGCGATCGTCCACTACAAGCGCACCGACGGCGACTACGCCGACTGGGGCCTGTACGCCTGGGGCGACCTCGCCGACGGCGAGGCGACGAACTGGCCGGACAGCCACCCCTTCACCGGCCGCGACGCGTACGGCGCCTTCGCCTACGTCAAGCTGAAGCCCGGCGCCTCGAACGTCGGCTTCCTCGTCATCGACAAGGACGGCACCAAGGACGTCTCCACCGACCGCACGATCGACGTCACCAGGGCCGGCGAGGTCTGGATCGAGCAGGGCAAGGACACCGTCCTCACGGAGAGGCCCGACTACCCGGCCCAGGACGGGACGAAGGCGGTTCTGCACTACCACCGCGCCGACGGCGACTACGACGGCTGGGGCCTGCACGTCTGGACGGGCGCCGCCGACCCCACCGAGTGGTCCAACCCGCTGAAGCCGGTGAACACCGACGCCTACGGGGCGGTCTACGAGGTGCCGCTCACCGACGGGGCCACCAGCCTCAGCTACATCCTCCACAAGGGCGACGAGAAGGATCTGCCCGCCGACCAGTCCCTCGACCTCACGGCGAACGGGCACGAGGTGTGGCTGCTGGGCGGCCAGGAGAAGTATCTGCTCCCGCAGCCGGCCGGGTCCGCCGCCGCGCTCGACCTGACCACCTCCAAGGCGGTCTGGATCGACCGGAACACCCTCGCCTGGAACGGCTCCGACGCCGCCGCCTCCACCCAGCTCCGGTACTCCCACGACGGCTCGATCACCGTCGACAAGGGCGCGCTGACCAGCGACGACGAGCGCTGGCTACGGCTGACGAAGACCACGCTCACCGATGCCCAGAAGGCGAGGTTCCCGCATCTGAAGGACTACACCGCCTGGTCCGTCGACCCGCGCGACCGCGACCGGGTGCGCGAGGCGCTCAGCGGGCAGCTCGTCGCCTCCCAGCGGGCGGTCAACGGCGCGGTCCTCACGGCGACCGGCGTCCAGATCGCCGGAGTGCTCGACGACCTGTACCCCGCGGCGACGAAGGCGAAGCTGGGCCCCGCCTTCCACGACGGCCGCCCCACCCTGGCCGTCTGGGCGCCGACCGCGCAGAAGGTGTTCCTGGAACTCGACGGCTCCCTCGTGAAGATGAGGCGTGACGGCGACACCGGCGTCTGGTCCGTCACCGGCCCCACGTCCTGGAAGGGCAAGGCCTACCGCTACGTCGTGAAGGTCTGGGCGCCGAGCGTCCGCAAGGTCGTCACCAACAAGGTCACCGACCCCTACTCGGTCGCCCTGACGGCGAACTCCGAGCGCAGCCTGGTCGTCGACCTCGACGACAAGTCCCTGGCGCCGGGCGGCTGGTCCTCGTACACCAAGCCCGAGGCGGTGCCGTTGAAGGACGCCGAGATCCAGGAGCTGCACATCCGGGACTTCTCCGTCGCGGACCCGACCGTGCCGGTGAAGGACCGGGGCACCTACCTCGCCTTCACCGACGGGAACAGCGACGGCTCGAAGCATCTGCGCGCCCTGGCGAAGTCGGGCACGTCGTACGTCCACCTGCTGCCCGCCTTCGACATCGCCACCATCCCCGAGAAGAAGGCCGACCAGGCCACCCCCGACTGCGACCTCGCCTCCTACGCGGCCGACTCCGAGCAGCAGCAGGACTGCGTGACGAGGACCGCCGCGAAGGACGCCTACAACTGGGGCTACGACCCGTACCACTACACGGTCCCCGAGGGCTCGTACGCCACCGATCCGGACGGCACCGCCCGCACGGTCCAGTTCCGGAAGATGGTCAAGTCCCTGAACGAGGACGGCCTCGGGGTCGTCATGGACGTCGTCTACAACCACACCGCGGCGAGCGGTCAGGCCGACACCTCCGTCCTGGACCGGATCGTCCCCGGCTACTACCAGCGCCTGCTCGCCGACGGGTCGGTGGCCAACAGCACCTGCTGCGCCAACACCGCGACCGAGAACGCCATGATGGGCAAGCTGGTCGTGGACTCGATCGTCACCTGGGCCAAGGAGTACAAGGTCGACGGCTTCCGCTTCGACCTCATGGGCCACCACCCGAAGGCCAACATCCTGGCCGTCCGCAAGGCGCTCGACGCGCTGACCCCCGCCAAGGACGGCGTGGACGGCAAGAAGATCATCCTGTACGGCGAGGGCTGGAACTTCGGCGAGGTCGCCGACGACGCCCGGTTCGTGCAGGCCACGCAGAAGAACATGGCCGGCACCGGCATCGCGACCTTCTCCGACCGGGCGCGGGACGCCGTACGCGGCGGCGGGCCCTTCGACTCCGACCCCGGCGTCCAGGGCTTCGCGTCCGGCCTGTACACCGACCCCAACTCCGCCACGGCCAACGGGACGACGGCCGAGCAGAAGGCCCGCCTCCTGCACTACCAGGACCTGATCAAGGTCGGACTGTCGGGCAACCTCGCCGCCTACCGGTTCACCGACACCGACGGCAAGGAGGTCACCGGCGCCGAGGTCGACTACAACGGGCAGCCCGCCGGATACGCGGACGCACCCGGAGACGCCCTCGCCTACGCCGACGCGCACGACAACGAGTCCCTGTTCGACGCCCTCGCCTACAAGCTGCCGTCGTCGACGAGCGCCGCCGACCGGGCCAGGATGCAGGTCCTCGCGATGGCCACGGCCGCCCTCTCGCAGGGCCCCTCGCTCTCCCAGGCCGGCTCCGACCTGCTGCGCTCCAAGTCCCTGGACCGCAACTCCTACGACAGCGGCGACTGGTTCAACGCGATCCACTGGAACTGCGCCGACGGCAACGGCTTCGGCCGCGGGCTGCCCCCGGCCGCCGACAACGCCGCCAAGTGGCCCTACGCCAAGCCCCTGTTGACGAGCGTCGCGGTGGGCTGCCCGCAGATCACCGGCGCCTCCGCCGCGTACCAGGACCTGCTGAGGATCCGTACGACGGAGAAGGCGTTCTCGCTCGGCACGGCCGCGCGGGTCCAGTCGGCGCTGTCCTTCCCGCTGTCCGGCACCGACGAGACGCCCGGGGTCATCACCATGGAGCTGGGCGACCTGGTCGTCGTCTTCAACGCGACGCCGGACGCGCAGCAGCAGCGGATCGTTTCTCTCGCCGGGAAGGGCTACCGACTGCACCCGGTGCAGGCGGCGGGGGCGGACTCTACCGTCAAGACCGCGTCCTACGTGCGGGAATCGGGCACGTTCGCCGTTCCGGGTCGTACTGTCGCGGTATTCTCCCGGGTCTCCTGATACAGGACTAGCTTGGTGGGGCGGTCCCGGTGCGGGGCTGCCCCACCACGTCGTTTCCTAGAGGGCCGGGAGTCTCACGGTGCCCGCCGATCCGCTGCAGACGCAGTCCGCCGTCCGGGCCGCCCTGCGCGGGGCGCGGCGCAGGGGCGACGCGGAGGTGCGGGCGCGACGGCTGACGCTCCTCGCTGAGGCCACGGTCGCCGTACAGACCGCGCGCTGCCCGGGTGAGCTGGCCGAGGCCGCCGCAGAAGGCGCCGCGAGGCTGGCCGGGGCTCCGGCGGTGGTCTTCGTGATCGGCCCGGACGGCGGACTGCACCGGGGCACCTCCCTCGACCGCGGCACCCTCGGACTGCCCGACCCGGCCGCGCACGAGACGGTGGCCCGGCTGGTCTCCCGGCTCGCGGGGGCGCACGGCGGGCCACGGGGCGTGGTCGTGCCCGCGACGGTGTGGCCGGCCGGGTTCTTCCGGCCCGGCCGGCGGGAGGCGGCCCGGCTGGTGCCGGCCGTGACCCCGGGCCGTCGCACCCCCGTCTGCGTGGCGGTCCCGGCCGCCGCCCCCGTCGTCGACGGAATGCTCTCCCGCCTCGCCCAGGTCACCGCGCTGGCCGCCGAGCCGCTGCTGATGTACCAGGTCGAACGGCATGTCGCGCTCACCCTCCAGCACAGCTTCCTGCCCCGCCCCGACCGGCCGCCCCGGCTGCCCGGCGTGGACCTGGTGGTGCGGTACGTGCCCGCGTCCCGGGAGACCGAGATCGGCGGCGACTTCTACGCGGCCGTGTCCACCGGCGGCCGGGTGCTCACCGCCGTCGGGGACGTCGTCGGGCACTCCCTGGAGGCCGCCACGGTGATGGTCGAGATCCGGCACGCGCTGCGCGCCTACTGCGTCGAGGACCCCGACCCGGCGGTGCTGGCCGCCCGCCTCGACCGGATGCTCCAGCACTACCACCCCGACGTCACCGCGACCGTGTGCCTGGCCCTGCTGGAGCCCGCGACCGGACGGCTGCGGGTGGCCAACGCCGGGCACCTCCCCCCGCTGGTCGTCTCCGGCGCCGGCACCGCCGGCTACGTCGACGTGGACGGCCCCCTCCTCGGCCTCGGCCTGGAACGCCCGGCCCCCACCGAGCTGACACTGCGCCCCGACGACCGGCTCCTCATGGTCACCGACGGCCTGATCGAGACCCGCGGCACCGACCTCGGCGTCAGCCTGGAACACCTCCGCACCGCCGCCGCGGCCGCCCCACCGGGCCTGGACCCCCTCTGCGACCTGCTGCTCGGCCGCTTCGCCCACGATCAGGACGACGACATCGCCATGCTGGCACTGCGGCTAGGGTGACGTGACGTCGTCGCCCTGGAACAGGAGTGCTCATGCCGAACATCACCGTCGACCACTCGGCCTCGATCCAATTCGACCGGGCCGCCTTCGCTCAGGCCCTGCACGCCTCGGTGGTGGAGATCGCGGCCGCCAAGCCGGAGGCCTGCAAGACCCTGTTCCGCGAGGCCGACGTGACCGCGTACGGCTACGAGGACCCGAGCGAGGGGGGCCATGCGATCGTCCACGTCACCCTCGGCCTGCTCGCCGGCCGCACCGAGGAGACCAAGGCCAAGCTGACCGAGGCCGTCCTGGAGCTGCTGCGCGAGCATGTCGAGGACGGCGGGTGGTTCGTGCTGCACGCCTCCGCCGAGGTCCGCGACCTGGACCCGTCGTACCGCAAGTTCGAGCGGGAGTAGCGGCCGCTACGACGCCAGCGCGATGAGCCGGGCCGCCAGGTTCCCGAACGGGCCCTCGGCCGGCTCGCCGGCCAGCATGGGGTGCAGCAGGGTGCGCATCTCGTCGTCGTAGGCCGCGCTGACGGCGGTGAGCGCGGCGAAGTCGTGCACGAGCTGCACCTCCAGCTCCCCGCGCGGGATGCGCCGCCCGTCCAGCCAGATCAGCGCGGTCGACTCGGCGAGCGAGATCCAGGAGCGGACCACCAGCTCCAGGCGGGCCGGTGGGTCCGTGATGCCCAGATGGGACAGGATCTGCTCGTAGGCGGCCTGGCGCACGGAGTCGATCAGGGCGTTGGTCGTGGACGAGCCGACGGCCGGGCCGCCGCGCATCAGGGCGGAGAAACCCGGGCCGTGCTCGTCCACGAAGTCGAAGTAACGACGCATCACCCGCAGCAGGCGCGAGCCGAGCGGACCGTCGTGGGCCTCGACGAAACGGGAGGCGAGATCCTCCGAGGCCCGCTTCAACGCGGCCTCGTACAGGCTGAGTTTGCCGGGGAAGTAGTGGTAGACGAGGGGGCGCGAGATACCGGCGGCGGCCGCTATCTCGTCGATGGAGACCTCGTCGGGCGAGCGCTGGGCGAACAGGTCGAGGGCGACGCCGATCAACTGCTGCCGACGCTCCTCGACTCCCATTCTTCGACGAACCCCGGTAGTCATGCGCACACCTTACCGATCAGATCCGGCCTCGAACGGATCTGATCGGCCGCGGGTGTTCACATATCGAGCACCAGCCGCTCACCCCGTGCCCGGGACACACAGATCAGCAGCGAGTCCACGCGCTCGGCGTCCGTGAGCAGTTCGTCCCGGTGGTCCACCTCGCCCTCCAGCACCCGCTGCCGGCAGGTTCCGCAGAACCCCTGCTCGCAGGAGTAGAGCGTGCCGGGGAACTCGGCGCGTACGGCGGCGAGCACGGAGGAGTCGGCGGCCACGGTCAACGTCCGGCCGCTGCGCCGCAGTTCGACCTCGAAGGCGGCGCCGCTCACCGTCTGCGGCGCGAACCGCTCGACCCGTACCGACGGCACCCGCTCGGCCACGGCCGCCATCAGCCCCTCCGGGCCGCAGCAGTGGACCACGGTCCCGGCCGGCAGGTCCGCCAACTCCGCGTCCAGATCCGGCCGTCCCTCCACCACCGTCACCCGGTCACCGCCCAGCTTCTCGACCTCCGCCAGGAACGGCATCGACGCCCGCGACCGCCCGGCGTACACCAGCCGCCAGTCGGCGTCCTCGGGGAGCGCCCGCAGCATCGGCAGGAGCGGGGTGATGCCGATCCCGCCGGCGACGAAGACGTACGCCGGGGCCGCGATGAGCGGGAAGCGGTTCCGCGGGCCGCGCACCTCGACCTCCGTGCCCTGCGGAAGCCGCTCGTGCACCTCGCGCGACCCGCCCCGCCCGTCCGCGACGAGGCGTGTGGCGACGGTGTACGCGGAGCGGTCCGCCGGGTCCCCGCACAGCGAGTACTGCCGCACCAGCCCCGACGGCAGCACCAGATCGATGTGCGCCCCCGGCTCCCAGCGCGGCAGCTCCCGCCCTTCGAGGCGCAGCCGTACGACCCCCTCGGCGACCGTCTCCCGCGCGGCCACCCGCAGCCGCAGCGAGCGCGACCGGGGCCGCCCGGAGACCGGCTCCGCCAGCGCGGGCAACGGCCACAGCGGCGAGGCCTGGATCCGGCGCCGCATCGCCCGCCGCGCCAGCCAGGCCGTACCGGCGACCAGCGCGGCCTTGCGCAGAGCGTGTGCCATCAGGACGCCCTCCGCTCCGCGGCGAGCGCGGCCAGCGCGGCGGGGGAGGAGGCGAGATAGGCGACCGCCTGCTCGGTGGAGCCCTCCTGCGAGGGGTGGTAACTCCGGCTGAGATAGCGGGGGATGGACCGCAGCAGCGCGCCGGTGGCGGGCAGCGTGCCCCGTCTGCCACGGACGTGGAAGGCCCGGAAGCTCGCCTTCCCGCCGGTGAGTGTCGGGTCGTTCGCCATGAAGAAGCGGGCCCCGCGCTGCCAGAGGAAGACCAGGGCCACGAAGGCGGTGGCCCAGGTCCGCACCCTGCGGCGGTAGTCGCCGTCGAGATGCGTGAACAGGTCGAAGGCCACGGACCGGTGCTCGACCTCCTCGGCGCCGTGCCAGCGCAGCAGGTCCAGCATGGTCGGGTCGGCGCCCCGGCGGTCCAGTTCGTCCGCGTTGAGCACCCAGTCGCCGAGGAAGGCGGTGTAGTGCTCGATGGCCGCGATCAGCGCCACCCGCTCCTTCAGCCACCAGCGGCGGGGCCGGCCGGGCGGCAGGGTGCGGTCGCCGAGCAGCTTCTCGAACAGCCAGTCGACCTGCGCGGTGTACGGCGTCGGGTCGAGCCCCTGCTCCTTCAGATGGGGCAGCACCTCGTCATGGGCCTGGGAGTGCATCGCCTCCTGCCCGATGAACCCGATGACGTCCTCGCGCAGCCGCTCGTCCCGGATGTACGGCAGCACCTGCCGGTAGACGTGCACGAACCAGCGCTCGCCGGCCGGCAGCAGCAGATGCAGCACGTTGATGGTGTGCGTGGTGAAGGGATCTCCCGGCACCCAGTGCAGCGGGGTGTCCTCCCAGGAGAAGGACACCTTGCGGGCCTTGAGCGGCACCCGGGCCTGGTTACCCCGGTCCTTGTTAGACATGACGTCAATGTACTGATGGGTAGCGCCGGGGTGAACCCTTGTGCGGCGATCAGTTGAGCCCGTTCACCGCCCGCCCGTCCGCCAGCGTGCCCTTGAGTTCCGCCTTGGCGCCCTTCTCTGCGGCGGCGGTGAGCAGATGGCCCGGCGCGGAGTCCCGCACCCCGCCGGTCGCCCGCACGTTCCGCGTCCCGGAGTCGCCGGCCGCGAGGAGATACCAGTGGCCGCCCTGCGACTTCCACAACACCCCGGCCAGGACGTGCGGATCACGCGGACCGCACGCCGGGACGTCCCCGGCCTTCGCCACCGCCGCCCCGAACAGCCCGCCCGGCGTACGGAACTGGGCCAGCACCCGGCTCCCGTCGCCGCGCCAGGTCTCCGCCCGGGTGCACACCCATTCCGCCGAACCGCTCGCGTCGGGCAGCGGCTGACGCGCGTACGACCACGCGTTGACCGTCCGCACCCCCTGCCCGCGCACATCGGACAGCGAGCAGGCGTACGGCGCCCAGGTGCCGAGCGCCTCCGCTCCCGTCGCCTCCTTCGGCGCGGTGGGCCGGCCGCCGGTGAGCCGGGCCGGGACCAGCTCGCCGAGGTCGGTGAGGAGATGGGTGCCCGAGGCGTCGGTGAGCTGCAGGACGTTCCAGCCGGTGCAGGTGCCGGTCCGGGTCACGGGGCTGGCCAGCGGTGAGGTGATGCCGTCGGTCAGCGTCAGGGCCATCACCCCGGCGCCCGGCTTGCCGAGGTCCCGCTCGCCCGCCGCGGTCACCCAGGGCGCCGTCAGCCAGCGCACATTGCCGTCGGCCCGGTCCAGGACGATCGCGGACGCCTCGGCGCCGGTCGCGCCGTCGACCCGCGCGAAGTCCAGGGCGGCCCCGGCCGTGCCGTCCTTCGGCTCGGCGTAGCGGGCGATGCGCAGTCCGTCGTAGAAGAGCACCACGCGCGCGTTGCCGACCTCGGCCGCGTACAGCAGCTGGGGTGGTCCGGACGGGCCGCCGGAGGGGGTGCCGGGGGTCGCCGAGACCTGCACCCGCGCGCCGGGGCGGGCCCAGACCGCGAGGGCGCGGCGCAGCAGCGCGGTGTCGCGGACCAGCGCGCCGCGGGCCGGCCAGACGGAGAAGTCGGTGCGCGCGGACGTCTTCCAGGCGACGGGGGAGACCCGCAGCAGCCGGCCCGGGTCGAGGGCGGCCTCCGCGGCCGGGTTCTGCGCGTACACCGGGGCGGCCGCGCCGTCCGGGCCCCAGCCGTCACCGGGCAGCGCGACCAGCGCGCCGCACACCGCGAGGGCCGCGGCGGCGGCCAGCGCGGCCGTGGTGTGCCGGCGGCGGCGCAGCAGATCGGTGGGCCGGGCCTGCAGGGAGCAGGGGTCGAACTCGGGGGAGTCGAGCAGCGCGTAGTGGGCGGGGACCGCGTCGGCCTCGTCCAGCGCCGCGTCGGGGTCCGCCACGCCCGCCTCGGCGAGGACCTTGCGCACCTCGCCGTCGGCGAGCTTCTCCAGGCCGCGCAGCACATAGGCGGCGCGGGCCGGGCCGGCCAGGGCGGACAGCCGCTGGTCCAGGGCGAGTTCGTCGGCGCCGCCGGAGCGCGGGAACAGCCTGAGGCCCCGCACCTGGGGGAGCAGCGGCGGCAGCTGCGCCCGCTTGGGCCAGGCCGGGCGCACCAGCGGCAGCCCCGCCTCCAGCGCCGTCCGCACCACCTGGAGGCGGACGTACGCGTACCCGGGGTCGCCGTCGCGGCCGCCGGCCTGGGCCTGGGCCGGGATCACCGGGGCCGAGGCGCGGCGGCGGGGCAGGGCGCGCTGGACCAGGGCGTGGGCGGTGAGGACCCGGCGGCCCCGGCCGAGACCCGGCGGCAGCACCAGATAGGCGAGCCGGACGAGACGCGGATAGTGCTCGACGAGCGCGGCCTCGGCCTGCTCGACGTCGACGGCCCGGTCGGTGACGGAACCGGGTGCGGGGCTCGGGGCGACATCCTGTGACTGCACGCCCAGCGCAACGAGCGGGGCGGTGGATGGTCACCGCCGTTCGGGTCACGCCCCCTGAGCGCTCGACTCCTTACGGCTCCACGAGCGCCCGGGCGTAGTTCGCCGTCGAGCGCTGGTAGCGCGGCAGATGGGGGGCCAGGGCGCCGAGGACCAGGGACAGGCCCTCGCGGTCGCGGCCGAGGCTGGACAGGCACAGGGCGAGGGTGGCGCGGACGGCGTCGTCGAGTTCGTCGGACGGGGCGTCCAGTTCGGGGGTGAGCAGCGCGACGCCCTCCTCGGCCAGCCCGATGTTGCGCAGGGAGCTGGAGAGCTGGATCCTGGCGCGGCGGCCCTGGTAGCCGGTCAGACCGAGGGCGAGCGCCTCCCGGTAGAGCGGTACGGCCCGGTCGCTGTGGCCGGTGGAGTCGAAGGCGCAGGCCCGCTCGAAGGGGCCGAGGGGACTGTTCTCGGGCAGTTCGGCGACGAGTTCGTCGATCACGGCCCGGAAGTCGGCGGCCCGCGCCTGCGGATAGTGGTCGAAGGTGGCCCAGGCGGCCGTGACGCGCTCTTCCCAGTCGTGGTTCACCGGCCCACTCTCGCACGTGTGTGCCAGCCTGACAGCGTATTTTGAGCGGACCGTGCGCGGGAGCCGTATCCAGGACGAGGCTCACGCAGGGAGGACAGATGAAGGTGACCCGACCGATCCTCGCGGTGGCGACCGCGGCGGCGGCGCTGGTGCTGGCGGGGTGCGCGTCCGGAAGCTCCGGGAAGGCCGAGGTGGCCGTCCCGACGGCGGCGACCGGCAGTCTGGAGCACCTGGCGGCCGAGGTGGACTGCACCCCGAACATGCAGACCGACGCCGACGAACTCCGCCAGGCCATCTGCAAGACCTCCGCGGGAAAGTTCCTCCTGCTGACCTTCGCCACCGACCGGGGCCAGCGCGAGTGGCTCAACGGTGCCAAGGACTACGGCGGCCACTATCTGGTCGGCCGCAAGTGGGTGGCCGTGGGCGAGGAGACCAGCACCGTGACGTCGCTGCGCAAGACCCTCGGCGGCGACATCGAGGAGGGCACGGACCACTCGGCGCACGCGTCGGGCGAGGCCTCCGACGGGGCGACGCACTCCGGTCACTGACCGCGGCGGCACACACGAGAAGGCCGGCGGTGAGGAATCCTCACCGCCGGCCTTCTCAGTTGCCGGCCTGCTCAGCAGCTAGTGACTACTGGCACTTCTTGCCGGTGTTGATGCAGTTGACCATCTGGTTCATCGTGTTCGCGGCGAAGAAGTTGATGAAGTCGTTGTGGTCGGTGATCGGCTTGTGCAGGTTCTCCGGGAAGCTGTCGACCGCGTAGGCGTTCTTCACGACGCCGTTCTGGATCGTCGGCCGGGTGACGTTGTAGACCAGCCGGACCTGGAGCTGCGGGATCGCCTTGAAGCCGTTGGCGCAGGTGCCGTCCTGCTGGACGAAGGACACGTGCGTACGGTGGTTGGCGGAGTCGATGTTCTGACCGTCCCAGCAGCTCTGGAAGAAGGTCGTGCGCACCACCTGGCTGCCCTGCGGGCAGATCGGGTACTTGTCGTGCAGCTGGACCTTGTTCTCGAAGCCCGTGCAGGACCAGTTCACGTTGGCGTTGGCGTTGCCGTTGACGAAGGCCTTCGCGTCACCGGTGATGATGCGCAGCGCCGTCGGCATCGCGACGACCTGGCTCTTCTTGTTGCCGACGAACTTCAGCTGGGCCTGGGCCGGCTGGAGGATCTTGCCGACGTTGCCCTCCTTGCCACCGCCGTCCGCGTTCTGGTCGAAGTCCTGCGTGCCGTCCTGGGTGCGCAGCACCGGCCAGAAGTACGACGACTTGTCGCCCTGGTTCTGGCAGCTGGTCTGGGCCGCCGCCAGCTCCTGGTCGCTCGCGAACGCGTCGTTGGACTGGTTGCCGACGTAGTCGTGCAGGTGGTGGGCACCGTTGCTGACACCGGGGGCCACGATCACGTTGTCCGTGTTGTGGTTGTCGTTGCCGTTGGTGCCGCACTTGGTGGTGAAGGTACCGCGCGAACCGGAGTTGCCGTTGGCGGCGAAGCCGTTGGCGCCGACGCCGATGGTCGCGTTCTGCTGGACCTTCGTGATGTCCACGAAGTCGGCCGCGGTCGGGCCGTTGCCGCCCTGGCCGTTGGCGCCGGCCTGCTGCTGACCGCCGTTGTTCTGGCCGCCGTTGTTCTGGCCATTGTTGTTCTGGCCGTTGTTCTGGCCGTTGTTCTGCTGGCCGTTGTTGTTGTTCTGCTGGCCGTTGTTGTTCTGACCGTTGCCCGCCTGGCCCGCGTTGGTGTTGTTGGCCGCCTGCGTGGTGCAGGCCGCGAGCTGGCTGAGCTGGGTGTTGAACTGGCCGCCGACGCGCTGGATGTCGATGCGGATCCGGTCGATCGTGGCGGCCCGCTTCTCCTTCAGGGGACCGACGATCGCGTTCTGCACGAACCCGGCGTCGTTCGCCTGTGCCTGACGGGTGGAGGCGAGCCGGGCGTATGCCTCGGTGATCTGCTTGTCGAGGTTCGCCAGCTCGGTGGCGACGCCCTGCTTGGCCTTGTCCGGCACGTTCGTCAGCTTCTGCCCCACGTCCGGGCAGGAGATGGTGGCGACCTGCGCTGCCGCGGTGGCGGCCTTGGTCGTGTTCTGACCCGAGGTGCCCGACTCGTGAGCCGAAGCGTAGAAGTTCGCCCAGATCAGCCCGCCCCCGCCGAGCGCTAGGGCCGCCGATGCGGCTATGGCCTTGTTGGCCATCGACGAACGGCGTTTACGAATGTTGCGTCCCATGGAACTCCTCTGACTTCCTTGGCGGGGTCGCATCGAGGCGCCCGACAGGAGTGAAGCTGCTCCCTCCCTTACGCATCCCGTACCGGAGGTGTTCAGCGCTCTCAGAAATTGATGAGAGACCCGTACGACAAACCGTCCCCAACGACCCCACACTTCACGGTAGTTGGCCCCCTACCGATCCCGGTCCAGATAGGCCAGCACCGCCAGTACCCTGCGGTTGTCGTCGTCCGAGACCTCCAAACCGAGCTTCACGAAGATATTGGCGGTGTGCTTGGCGACCGCCCGCTCGGTGACGACCAGTTTGCCGGCGATCGCCGCGTTCGACCGGCCCTGCGCCATCAGCTCCAGAACCTCCCGTTCGCGCGGAGTGAGCCGCTCCACCGGGCCCTGCCCGTCGCCCGAACGGCGGGCCAGCAGCTGCTGGATCACCTGGGGGTCCATCGCCGTCCCGCCCGCCGCGACCCGCCGTACGGCGTCCACGAACTGCTCCGCGTCGAACACCCGGTCCTTCAGCAGATAGCCGACCCCGCCGCTGCCGTCGGCGAGCAGCTCGCGCGCGTACAGCTGCTCGACGTGCTGGGAGAGGACGAGCACCGGAAGGCCCGGGGTGCGGCGGCGGGCGGTGAGCGCGCACTGCAGGCCCTCGTCGGTGTGCGTGGGCGGGAGCCGGACGTCCACCACGGCGACGTCCGGCTCCAGTTCGGCGAGGGCCCGCTCCAGCTCGGGCCCGCTCTCCACGGCGGCGGCGATCTCGAAGTCGTAGGCCTCCAACAGCCGCACCAGCCCGTCCCGCAGCAGGAACAGGTCTTCGGCTAGGACGACGCGCAAGGAATCTCCATGGTCACCATGGTGGGACCGCCCGCGGGGGAGCTGACGGCCAGGACGCCGTCGAATGTACCCAGCCGCCGCTCCACCCCGGCCAGGCCCGACCCCGCCCCGATCGCCGCCCCGCCGCGGCCGTTGTCGGTGACGGAGATCCGCAGATGGCCGTCGGAGTGGTGGAGGTCGACCCAGATCCGGTCGGCCCCGGAGTGCTTGACCGCATTGGTGAGGACCTCGCTCACGGCGAAGTACGCGGCCGACTCGACCGGAGCGTCGGCCCGCCCGGGCAGCTCCACGGCCACCTCCGTCGGCACCGGCAGGCGCAGCGCCAACGCCCGTACGGCGTCGCCCAGTCCGCGCTCGGCCAGCACCGGCGGATGGATCCCGCGCACCAGGTCGCGCAGTTCGGCGAGGGCCTCGGCGGACGACTGCCGGGTCTGCGCGAGAAGCCGCTTGGCCTTCTCGGGGTCCTTGTCCACGAGCATCTCGACCGTGCCGAGGTCCATGCCCATGGCCACCAGCCGGGCCTGCGCCCCGTCGTGCAGATCCCGCTCGATGCGCCGCAGCTCGGCGGCCGAGGTGTCCACGGCGTCCCGCCGGGTGTCGGTCAGCACCTTGACCCGCTCGGCCAGTTCGGCCTGGCCGGGGGTGAGCAGACCGCGGGTGAGCCGGAAGTGGACGGCCAGGGCGTTCACGGCGTGCCGGTCGGCGACGACCAGCAGCAGCACCGCGAGCGCGCCGGCGCCGAAGGCGGTCGTCTGGTCGTCGATCGGCACGAAGCCGTACCAGTAGGGGCCGCCCGCCCCGTCCGTCACGACCCGCCACAGGCCCGCCGCGAGCGCGAGCCCCTCCAGCGGGTAGAAGACCAGGACGACCGGCAGCAGCGCGGTGACCAGCCCCGCCGCCGTGTCCACCATCAGCCACCGCAGGTCCCGCCAGGACGCCGGGTCGCGCAGCAGCGCGTAGGTGAGCCTCGCCGGGTTGGCGGTCCGCGGCACCGGCCGGTACGCGGCCGGGATGTGGATCCCGCACCATCGCCGCGCGAGATCACGCCGGTTGTCGGCGAGGGCCCGCGCCGCCTTCAGCACCCAGGGCGTGGTGACGAGCCCCACGCCGACGGGGATCAGGGCCAGGGAGACGAGGGCCAGACAGTAGACCGCCACGGTCCAGGGCCACACCGCCAGGGCCAGCACGAGCCCCCGTACGGCGGCGAGCACCATCTCCCGTGTCCTCGATCCGCGCCGGCCGCTCTTCGTGTCGGTGTTCATGAGGCAAGTCTGTCCGAGGCCCCGGACGGGGTCACTGGCCCGAGACCCCGTCTCAGGGGGTGGTGCCAGGTACACCTCCCGCCCCGGCCAGCACCCGTGCCTCCACCGCCGGATCGAGCCCCTTCACCGCGCGGTCCGAGCGGTGCGGCGCCGTCCCGCCGATCGAGCACAGCCACTGCCAGGTGTCGGTGACGGTCTCCTCGACCGGACGGCAGGACAGGCCCGTCGCCACCGCCCGTGAGACGTCGGCGGCGTGCAGCGCGTCGTGCATGTCGGTGCCCGGCGGCACCCACACCGGCAGCTGGACCCAGGGCTCGATGCCCGCGTCGAGGACGGTCTCCGGCGCGGTCCAGCGCAGGTGGGCGTCCGACCCGGTGGCGCGGACGCACGCGTCGAGGAACTCGCCCATGGTGGCGTGCCCCTGAGGACTCATCAGATTGAACGGGCCGCTCAGCTCCCGCTCGACCGCCCCGAGGATCCATGCGGCGAGGTCGCGGGCGTCGACGTACTGCAGGGGAAGGTCCCGCGGCCCGGGGGCGAGGACCGGGCCGCCGCGTGCCGTCCGGGCCAGCCACCACGGCAGCCGGCCGATGTTCTCGTACGGGCCGAGGATCAGCCCGGCCCGTACGAGCACGGAGTCCCGCGCGCCGAAGGCGTCGACGGCGGCCAGCTCACCGCCCCGCTTGTCGCGGAGGTAGTCGGTCGAGTCCGCGTCGGGCGCGGCGCCCTCGACCACGGGCGCGTCCTCGGTGTACCCGGCGGGCGGGGCCCAGGTGTACACCGAGCAGCTCGACACGTACACGTACCGGCCGGCGCGGCCCCGCAGCAGCCGCGCCGCCTCGTGCACCGCTCGGGGCGCCGACGACCAGGTGTCGACGACGGCGTCCCAGTCCCCCTGGTGCGCGCCGAGGGCGTCCAGGCCGCCGGGCGCGGTGCGGTCGCCGGTGAGGGCCGTGACCCCCGGGGCGGGGGTGTGCCGGCCCCGGTTCAGGACCGTCACGTCCCAGCCGCGCCCGACGGCCGCCTCCACGACGGCCCGTCCCACGAACTCCGTACCACCCAGCACCAGAAGTCTCATGCGGGTGACTGTGCCCGGCCGGTCCGCGGGACGGAACCCGCCTCTGCTCAGGGCAGAGCGTCAGCGGCCGGTCGGCGGGGTGTACTTGTAGCCGACGCGGCGGACCGTCTGGATGGTGCCGCGGTGCTCGGCGCCCAGCTTGCGGCGCAGCCGGGCGACATGGACGTCGACCGTGCGGCCGTCGCCGACATGGCCGTACCCCCACACCGTGGTGACGAGCTGGTCGCGGGTGTGCACCCGGTTCGGGTACGCCACGAGGTGCGCGAGGAGTTCGAACTCCAGGTAGGTCAGGTCGAGTTCACGCCCGTCGACCTCGGCGGTGCGCTGTACGGCGTCGATGCGCACGAGCGGGTTGCCCGGACGGCTCTCCGTCACCGGCACCGGGACGGGCGGGAACGGCTGCTGCTGGTCCGCCGGGATCAGCACGAGGTAGCCGACCATCGCCGGCCGGCCGGGCAGGTCGGGCAGGGAGTGCTGCGGTGCGGGCAGCCAGGTGGCGCCGGGCGGCAGGAGATCCGCCACGTCGGCCACCTCGTCGGGGCCGACGGCCCGCAGCCGGTGCCGGGGGACGTGCGGGACGGCGTGGGGGAGCGGGGCGGTGGAGAGGGAACGGGTGGTCGCCATGAGAGGTCAGCTCTTTTCGCGCGAGGAGTTCGTCGAGGGACGTACGTCGTGCGCGCTGGCCGAAGGCCGGGGTGTACGGCTTTAGAGGGCCGGCGCGTTCGTCGCGCGGCAACACACCCGGTCGAAGTCGTGGTGCTGACGGGAAGGCCAGAAGGGCTCGAGGTCATGGCGACCCGTCGCGGTGTACTTCTGGAAGCTGGCCATGACCTCATTGAAGCAGACACACGCCCGCAACAGGACCCTCCTCTCACAGCTTGGACGCTTTCCTCGACGCGAAGCCGACATCACGGGCGGGGCACGCGAGAGGGGCGCCCCGCCGGTTCGGCGGGGCGCCCCTTCACGAGCGCTGCGGCACTGCGGGACGGATCAGACCTGGCCGGCCTTCTCCAGGGCGGCGCAGCAGGTGTCCACGATCAGGCGGGTCACCAGGTACGGGTCGACGTTGGCGTTCGGGCGGCGGTCCTCGATGTAGCCCTTGCCGTCCTTCTCGACCTGCCACGGGATACGGACCGAGGCGCCACGGTTGGAGACACCGTAGGAGTACTCGTTCCACGGGGCGGTCTCGTGCAGGCCGGTCAGACGGTCGTCGATGCCGGCGCCGTAGTTCTTGACGTGGTCGAGCGGCTTGGAGCCCTCACCGAGCGACTCGCACGCGGTGATGATCGCGTCGTAGCCCTCGCGCATCGCCTTGGTGGAGAAGTTGGTGTGCGCGCCGGCGCCGTTCCAGTCGCCCTTGACCGGCTTGGGGTCGAGGGTGGCGGAGATGCCGAAGTCCTCGGCGGTGCGGTAGAGCAGCCAGCGGGCGACCCACAGCTGGTCCGAGACCTCGAGCGGGGCGAGCGGGCCGACCTGGAACTCCCACTGGCCGGGCATGACCTCGGCGTTGATGCCGGAGATGCCGAGACCGGCGGCCAGGCAGTTCTCCAGGTGGGCCTCGACGACCTCACGGCCGAAGATCTCGTCGGCGCCGACACCGCAGTAGTAGCCGCCCTGCGGGGCCGGGAAGCCGCCCTTGGGGAAGCCGAGCGGGTAGCCGTCCTGGAAGAAGGTGTACTCCTGCTCGATGCCGAAGATCGGCTCCTGAGAGCCGTACTTCGCCTCGACCTCGGCCAGCGCGGCACGGGTGTTGGACTCGTGCGGCGTCATGTCGATGTTGAGGACCTCGCACAGGACGAGGACGTCGTCGCCGCCGCGGATCGGGTCGGGGCAGGTGAAGACCGGCTTGAGGACACGGTCCGAGGAGTGGCCCTCGGCCTGGTTCGTGGAGGACCCGTCGAAGCCCCAGATCGGCAGCGCGTCCAGACCGGCGGGCTCACCCGTGATGATCTTGGTCTTGGAGCGGAGCTTCGCCGTCGGCTGGGTGCCGTCGATCCAGATGTACTCAGCCTTGAAGGTCACGGGCCACTTCCTTCGGGGGTGTGTCTGACGCACTTGCGGGTGCTTTGATGCTGCGGCGCTGCGGCACTGGGGCGCCGTCGGTGTTGACCGGCAGCTTGTCAACAGGCGATTTCCCGATCATTGCTCGAATGTGAACCCCGTGTTACCTGGTGGTTCTGTGGTGCGGTTCACGGTGTGAGGGGTCATTCGGACCCGGCCGCCGCCCTCCGCACCCCCTCCAGGAACCCCCGGATCGCCGCCCGTTCCCGCTCGTCGTAGCCCTGGAGCAGCTCCACCACCTGGCCGATGAGCGGCCGAAGAAGGCCTGGCCCAGGGCCGCCGCGCGCTCGTCCACCTCGACGACGACCTTGCGCCGGTCGGCGGCGCCGCGCACCCGGCGGACATGGCCCGCCCGCTCCAGCCGGTCCACCAGGGCCGTCGTCCCCGCCGAGTTCAGCCCGAGCGCCGCCCCGAGCCGCCCCGCCGTCATCTCCTCGGCCGCCCGCCGCGCGTCCATGAGGACGATCAGGGCCCGTACGTCCGTCGGATGCATACCGTTGCCGCTCGCGAACCGCGCGCTGTGCAGCCCAAGTTCGACGGCCACCGCGCGCAGCGGATGGACGGTCTCCGGCTCCGGTCCCTCGAAGACGCGGGGGGAGCGCATGGGACAGCGCAGGGGTGTGTACGACGACGGTGTCTTCCGGGCCGCGTACGACACGGTCATGGCCAAGTGGCCCGCCGACCGGGAGGCGGTCACCGTTCCCACGCCGTTCGGCGAGACGTACGTCAACGTCTGCGGCCCCCGCGACGCGCCTCCGCTGCTGCTTCTGCCCGGAGGCGGCGGAGCGACCTCGGCGTCCTGGTTCGCGCAGACGGCCGACCTCGCCCGGATCCGGCGGGTGTACGCCGTCGATCTGATCGGCGCGGCGGGACGCACCCGGGCGCGCGGGGCGCGGACCGTCGACGATCTGATGGACTGGCTGGACGCCGTGCCCGCGGGCCTGGGTATCGGGCGGGCGGCGCCCCTGGACCTGGGCGGACACTCCTACGGCGCGTGGATCGCCCTGCACTACGCCCTGCGCGCCCCCGACCGGGTACGCCGTCTGTTCCTCCTCGACCCGACCCAGTGCTTCGCCGGGTTCGAGACGGCGTATCTGCTGCGCGCCCTGCCGATGCTGCTGCGGCCCACCCCGCGCCGGGTACGGGCCTTCCTGGACTGGGAGAGCGGGGGAGTGGTCATGGACCCCGACTGGCTCCGGCTCCAGGAGTCCGCCGCGGGCTTCCCCGCGGGGCGGCCGGTGACCGGCCCGCGTCCGGCGCCCGACGCGCTACGGGCCCTGCGTACGCGGGTCCTGCTGCTCGTGGCCGCGAACAGCAGGACCCGCCCCCACTCTCGACTTCGCTCGAGCGGGGGGGGACCTCCACCCCGTACGAGGTGACGGCCCGGGCGGGTGAATGGCTGCCGGATGTGGAGACCGCCGTTCTGCCGGACGTGTCCCACCATCAGCTGCCGATCGCCGCGCCCTCCGGAGTGGGCAGCCGCCTCAGCTCGTTTCTCGGCGTCTGAACCTCACCCCACCTTCTCGATCACGGCCCGGCGGATCAGGAACTTGCCGGGCTCGCGGACCTGCTCGAAAGCCGCGTTGTTCAGCAGCACACAGCTGCCGGAGACCGAGGTCACCTGGACGGTGATGGACTTGTTGTTGTCCAGGTTGGTGACCTTCAGCTTGGTGCCCGCCGGGAACTGGTTGCTGGACGCGGCAGGGGCGCCCGCCTCTCCCGAGAGGGTGACGGTCGAGCCGTTGCAGACCTGCTGACCGGAGGCGGCACCGCCGTTTCCGGCGTTTCCGGTGTTCGCCGCGGGGGCCGAGGCCGCCTGCGAAGGCTGGGTCGGCTGGGTCGGCTGCGTCGCCTGGGAGTCCTGAGCCGACTCCCCAACGACGCACCCCGACGCCTTCTGCTGGACCTTGATCTGCGCGATGACCGCCTCGCGGTTGGCGATCCGGGCCGCCGACTGCGCGTCCGGAGCGGCCCGTTGGCCGTCGATGAACTTCTGGTTGTTGCCGAGGGCGGTGGCGAGTCCCTGGCAGACGGTCGAGTTCGCGGCGGACAGCGTCTGTGCCTTCTGCGGCGACTGGGCGGCGTTCGAGCTGCTCGCCAGGGCGAAGGCTCCACCGCCCGCCACCGCCGCCGCGCCGACGAGCAGTGCGATCGTCTTCTTCGTGCCGAGTGTTCTCCTGCGCGACATGCGCGCCTCCTGAAGAGGTAGGGGAGCGTACGGCGCTATGTACGAGATCCCGAACGAAGTTACTCAGCGGTCGCGGGAGCGAGTTGGAGTGGCGCGCGTCACACGACGGCCGGGGGCGCCTCAGTTCCTCCCCGTCCGCCCCTCCTCGTACGCGACGACCGTGTCGTCGACATGCCGCAGCAACCCCTCGGTCTGGGCCGTGAGTTCGGCCTCCCGGGTCTCCTTCCCGTCCCCCCACTGCCCGTTGGCGAACACCACCGAGCGGACCGTCATCACCCGCCGGAAGACCCCGGCCGACCCCGGCGGCACCGTCGGCAGCCCCGCCTCCGGGGGCGGGTCGAGGGAGACGACCTGGTACGTCACCGGGTCCGTCGAGGCCATCATGAACACCCGCGAGGCGTCCTCCACCCGGGCGAAGCTCAGCACGGTGACCGTGATCTGCGAGAGCCGGTCGGCGTCCGTGAACAGCCCCGCCGTCAGCCGCGAGCACTCCCCGCCCTGCTCGATCAGCTCGGCCAGCTCCGGGGACATGCCCCGGGCGCAGTCGGTGGTGGTGGCCAGATCCACCCGGGTGTACCGGGAACCGTCCGTGAGCCGGACGCTCGTGGTGGGGAAGGCCTGCTCGGGCCGGACCACCGGCCGGGCGAGCAGGGAAGGCAGCGAACCGGGGGCGTCGGAGGGGAGGGTGACGTCGACGGAGGGCACCCGCTCGTCGTCGCCCACGACCATCGCCGCACCGGCGGCGATCGCACCCACCAGCACGGCACCCGCCCCGGCCCCCACCGCCGCCCGCCGCGCGCGCCGGCGCCGCCGTATCCGCTCCTCCCGGGCGACGAACTCGGCGTAGGGGTCGAGGGGGGTGTGCGCGCCGGGGTGGGGGTACGGGTGCGGATTTCCTTGATCACCGAAGGTCATGGCCGCGGAGGGTAACAGCGGTACGCCCCCCGACTCCCGCCCCCGGACGAACCATTGCCCAGCCGACTAACGGGACAGAGCGTCCCGTACGGCCTCGTCCGTGCGCGCCACCACGGCCGTACCGTCGTCGGCGGTGATGATCGGGCGCTGGATCAGCTTGGGGTGCTCGGCGAGCGCCGTGATCCAGCGCTCGCGCGACGCCGCGTCCCGCGCCCACTCCTTCAGCCCCAGCTCCTTGGCCACGGCCTCCTGGGTCCGGGTGATGTCCCACGGCTCGAGGCCGAGCCGCTCCAGTACGTCCCTGATCTCGTCCTCGCTCGGCACCTCCTCCAGATACCGGCGGACGGTGTAGTCGGCGCCCTCCGCGTCGAGCAGCGTCAGCGCACTGCGGCACTTCGAGCAGGCCGGGTTGATCCAGATCTCCATGGGGCCCACGGTAGTGGCCTGCCGGGGCCGTCGCCCGAGCGGCAGCTCTGTTCGAATATATGGCGCCCCTCGCGCACCTTGTGAATCGGGGGTGACACGGCGCCAATTTCGTTGTTCACCTGGGCATTTGAAGGGGCTGGCGGACTGCTGAATGTCAGTGGGGGGCAGTAGAATGGCTGCAGTGTTCGAGAGTTTCGCCGGAGATCCCGGCGGGGTTCCGACCGCGACAGGAGGATGCCCGTGCCCGCTGCCGCCGTGAAGCCGAAGCCGTTGCCGACCCAGTCCACCGCGAAGCGTTCCGTCCAGCTCGACCTGCCCTATGTGCCCGTGGCGAAGCGGCCGTTGCCGGCCGGACGGCCCCGGGAGTGGTACATGGCGCACAACCGCCGGCTCAAGGCGATGCGCCTCGCCATAGCGCTGCTCGACCTCGGCGTCTACCTGCCGAACCAGGCCCGCAACGAGAAGATCCGCAGCACGGCGGAGCTGATCGGCGTCCACCCGCCGTCGGACACGACGTGCCACATGGTCAGGGCGTTCCTGCGCTACAACCGCTGAGCCGGCCCGCCGGGTGCCGTCCGAACGGCCCGCACCCGGCGTCTCCCTCACCGCACCGCACCGCACCGCTCCGCTCCGCACCTCACCTCACCTCACCTCACCAGCTCCTTCTCCGTCGGCGTCCGGAACCGCGGCGTCACCCGGGCCGCACCCAGCCAGCCGCCCAGCCGCTCCGCCTCGGCGGCCACCGCGGCCTGCGCGTCCCGCCCGATCCCCTCCCCGAGGAGGATCCGCCACACGATCTCCCCGTCCGCCCGCTGGGCCCAGCCCCCCACCACCCGCCCGTTCCACCACACCGTCGGCCCGATGTTGCCGCTCCCGTCGAAGAGGGCGGGCCGCAGCTCCGGCGCCAGATACCAGTCCCGGCCCTGCCAGCCCATCGCCGTCGGATCGAGCGAGGGCAGCAGCGCCGCCCAGGGCTCCTCCGGCGCCGCCACCGGACCGACGTCCCCCTCCACGACGTATCCCGTGCCCTCGGCCACCGTCACCGCCTGCGCGCCGATCGCCTTCAGCGCCCGCCGGACGTCGGTCACCCGCCACCCCGTCCACCACTTCAGATCCGCCTCGGTGGCCGGACCGCACACCGCGAGCCAGCGCCGCAGCAGCTCCGCCTGGGCGCGCCCGGGATCCAGCTCGGGATGGGCGGGAGCGAGCGCCCAGCGGAACTGGCTGGACGTCCAGGAACCGAGCGGGCGACCCCGGATCACCTTCCCCTCCACCCCCAGCAGCCGCAGCAGCCGGGTCGAGACGGTGTGGATCCCCTCGTAGCTCTTCCCGGCCGCGTACACGAACTGCTCCCGCAGCCGGGGCTCCTCCCGCGCCAGCTCGGTCGCCGTCGCCTGCCCCAGCCGCCCCAGCGCGGCCAGCGCCGACTTCTCGACCTCCGCCAGCCAGGCCGCGTCGGGGGCGCCCGCCTTCGCCATGTCGTTGACCAGCTTGGTCCGCGCGCCGGCGGCGACCGCCAGACCGGTCGAGGCGTGCACGACGGCCGTCAGCTCCGTGGGGAACACGAACACCGTGTGCCGCATGCCGTGCATCCGCACGAGCGTCCGGTCCTCGTACAGCGCCCGCTCCGTCGCCGCCACCGGTCCCGCCGGGTCGGCGAGCCGCGCGCCGACCGCGAGATACACCGTCGCCGGATCCGTGCCGTGCAGGGCGACGAGGGAATCGGCCACCGCCTCCGGCGTCGCGGCCCGCCCCGCCGCGGTCAGCCGGTGCCGCAGCGCCAGCCGGGCCCGCCGCTCCACCCCGTCCACATACCGCACACCCGCACTCATCGCGACCTCCGCCCCGTCGTCACCGGTCCCCGCACGCATCCTCCCCGACACCACTGACAATCGGGCCCCGCGCCGCGTGTCACCCGTTCGCCGGACCCGGCATGCGCACCTCCCCCGCCCGTTCTTGACTGCGAACAGGAGCGTGACGGCGGTGTGTTCGAGACGGGAGAACCGACGTGATGCGGAGAAGAGGAACATGAGCGACGCCGACGTCCACGGTGCCCCCGGCACCCCCGAGGAGCGGGCCCGGCGCGGCAAGGAGGCCCGCAAGCGGGTCCCCCGTTCCGCGCACGCCCGGTGGCTGCCCCCGGTCGACCGGGCGGATCCCGTCGCCGTACTGGAACGGCAGGGCCGCGACCGGCTGCCCGAGCTGTTGCCCGTCCGCTACGGGCGGATGGCCGCCTCGCCCTTCGCCTTCCTACGCGGCGCCGCCGCCGTGATGGCCGCCGACCTGGCCGCCCGGCCGCACACCGGACTCACCGTCCAGCTGTGCGGGGACGCCCATCTGCTCAACTTCGGGGTGTACGCCTCCCCGGAGCGGGCCCTGCTGTTCGATCTGAACGACTTCGACGAGACGTTCCCCGGCCCCTTCGAATGGGACGTGCAACGCCTCGCCGCCTCCGTCGCCGTCGCCGCCCGCGAGAACGGCCACGCCGAGCCCCGAGCGCGCGCCGCCACCGTCGCGGCGGTCGCCGGCTACCGCACCGCGATGCTCCGGCTCGCCCGGCTCGGCGAACTCGACGTCTGGTACGAACGCATCGACGCCGACAGCCTCCTGCCCCTGCTGCGCTCCGCCCGCCACCGCAGGCGCGCCGAGGCCAGCCTCACCCGCGCCCGCCGCCGCACCAGCCTGCACGCTCTCGGCAAACTCACCGAACGCGTCGACGGACGCCACCGCATCATCCACGACCCGCCGCTCCTCGAACCCGCCGGAGTCTCCGACTCCGCAGCCCTGCGCAAGATCTTCAGCGACTACCGCTCCACCCTCCCCGAGGAGCGCCGGCTGCTCCTCGACCGCTACCGCTACGTCGACGCCGCCCGCAAGGTCGTCGGCGTCGGCAGCGTCGGTCTGCGGTGCTTCATCGTCCTGCTGACCGGGCGGGACGCCGACGACCCGCTGTTCCTGCAGATCAAGGAGGCCCGCGCCTCCGTTCTGGAGGCCCATCTGCCGAGCGGGCCGTACACCCACCCCGGCCATCGGGTCGTCGCCGGACAACGGCTGCTCCAGGCGGCGAGCGACATCTTCCTCGGCTGGATGACCGGACCCCAGGGCCGCGCCTTCTACTGGCGCCAGCTGCGGGACATGAAGGGCTCCGCCGACGTCGCCGGTATGACCCCCGCCGGCCTCACGGCGTACGCCCGGCTCTGCGGCACCGCCCTGGCCCGCGCCCACGCCCGCTCCGGCGACCGGATCGCCCTCGCCGGCTACCTCGGCACCGGCGACACCTTCGACCACGCGATCGCCGACTTCGCCGAGGCCTACGCCGACCGCACCACAACCGACCACGCGGCACTGCGCGCGGCGATCGCGGCGGGGGTGGTGACGGCGGCACCCGACGTATGAGACCGGCACCGGGACCCGCCCGCGCGAAAAAGGGGATGCACGGTGCGTGACGGTCTCCCTACGCTGAACTGCATGGGCACCATCATCATCACCGGGACCTTCGTCCTGGTCGTCCTGGGATTCGGAAACCCCGTCTACTGGCTCGCCGCCGTCGCCCTGCTCTACGTCTACGTGCAGTACGGCCGGGGCGGGACGTCCTCGACCTCCTCGACCTCCTCGTCCTCGGCCCCGGCCCCGGGCCCCGCCCCGACCACCTACAAGGCCTACCGCGCCCGCCGCGACCTGCAGGCCAAGTGGGAACGCCGCTACGAACGCGAGCGCGGCAAGTAGCAGAAGCAAGTAGCAGAAGTGGGGCAAGCGGGACAGACGGGAAAAGTGGGACTCAGAGGCCGGGCGCGCCCCACACCGGGAACCAGCGGCTGAGGTCCTGCTCGATCCGCAGGTCGTTCGCCAGAACCGGCTTCACCTGGAGTTCGAGTGCGTTGTCGCGCCGCTGCCCCCGCCCGGGCAGCGGCGCGAACGGGTAGTACGTGCCTCGCTTGTAGAGGTACACGAGCGCGAGCGACCGTCCGGCCGGGTTCTCGAAGGCGGCCAGGGAGCAGAGCAGCTGGGGTCCGAAGCCGTTGATCTCCATCGCGCTGTTGACCGCGTGGAGGTCGTTGACCAGGGCGGAGAGGTCGTCGGGGGAGCGTTGGGAGAGGAGCCAGGAGTAGCCGTAGTCGTCGCGCAGGAGCCGGACCGGGGGGCCGGTGCGCTCGGTGTCGGCGTCGAGGAGGGCCTGGACCTCGCGGTGCGTCTGTTCGAAGGCCGCGCCCTCCACGGTCGCGAAGCAGACGGCGCCCTGCCCGGTCGGCGTGAAGCCGGTCGCCGCCTCCAGCGTGATCGCCGCCGAAGGCAGCGCGAACAGCTGATCGAGGTCGGGGACGACCGGCTTGGTCCGGCCGAGCAGGATGTCCAGCAGCCCCATGCGTCAGCCTGCCTTCCCGGGGGTGGCCGCCTCACCCAGCTCGGCGGAGATCCGCCCCAGCTGGTCGAGCCGCTGCTCCAGGCTCGGATGGGTGGAGAAGTAACGCTCGATGCCCGGCTCCTTGCCGGTCGCCGGGGTGAAGTAGAAGGCGTTGAAGGCCTGGGCCGTGCGCAGATCCTTGGTCGGGATCCGGGCGATGTCCCCGGAGACCTTGGTGAGCGCCGACGCCAGCGCCGAGGGCCGCCCGGTCAGCAGCGCGGCCGCCCGGTCCGCCGCCAGCTCCCGGTACCGGGACAGCGCCCTGATCAGCAGGAAGCTGATCGCGTACACGGCCGCCGACACCCCCATCACGGCGGCGAAGATCACGGCGGTGTTCTGGTCCCGGCGCCCGCCGCCGAACAGCTGCGAGTAGAACGCGAACCGCACGATCAGCCCCGCGATCACCCCGAGGAACGACGCGATCGTGATCACGGCGACGTCCTTGTGGGCCACGTGCGACAGCTCGTGCGCGAGCACGCCCTCCAGCTCGGCCGGCTCCAGCCGGCGCAGCAGCCCCGTCGTCACACACACCACCGCGTGGTCGGGATTGCGTCCGGTGGCGAACGCGTTCGGCATGTCCATATCGGACACGGCGACGACCGGCTTCGGCATGTCGGAGATGGCGCACAGCCGGTCCACGACGGCATGCAGCTCGGGATACTCCTCCCGCTCCACGACCCGCCCGCGCATGGCGAACATCGCGATCCGGTCGGAGAACCAGAACTGCGCCACGAACATGGCCGCGATCAGCACAACCACCAGCAGCCACGACTTCAGCAACACGATCAGCGCGGCGACGAACGCCACGTACAGCAACCCCAGCAGAAACATGGTGACCGTCATTCGCACGGTCAGCCCTCGGTCGCTCCGGAAACGGCTCGGCATCTGCATCACCCCGCAGGCACTCAGGCACTCGCCCCACTGCCAGTGTGCACCCGCGCACTCCCATGAAGCGCTCCTGATCAGACCTAGGGGCAGCAAAGCCTCAGGACCGGACCCCGGCCTCCCACTTCCTCCGCTTCAGCACGTACTCGCTGAACAGATGCCGCGACCGGTCCAGCAGCGCACCCACCTCCGCCGCCGCCTCGGGCGGCACGTCCGCGCCCGCGTGCCAGCCCTGCACGGACTGCCGGGCCCACTCCCGGATCCGCTCGTCCGGGTCGTCGAGCGCCGTGACCGCGGCCCGCAGCCGTACGATCCCGCCGCGCGCGTCCAGCAGCCGGAACGCGGCGACCCGCACCTGACGGGGCCACTCGCCGCCGAGCCGCTCCGTCAGCTCCTGCTCGGGCACGGCCCCCGCCGACGTCAGCAGCGCGGCGGTCACCTCCCGCACCACCCCGGGCGCCGGATCGTCCAGCAGCGGCCGCAGCCGTCGTACGTCCGTCACATCCAGGATCCGCAGCCCGGCGACGGCCCGTGCCCGCACCCCGGCCGACGGATGCCCGAGCAGCGCCCACAGCACCTCGGCGTCGGCCCGCTCCCCGCACTCGGCGAGCCCGATCACGGCCCCCGGCGGCAGCCCCTCGGGGTCGGCGCACCGCTCCCGGTACCAGGGCAGCGGATCGCCCCCGCCCTGCCGCACCACATACCGCGCACAGGCCCGCACCACCCCCGCCCGATCCGCGAGGAACCCCACGGCCCGCTCGGTCCGCCCGGCCCGCCCGGCCCGCCGCAGGGCGGTGACCCCGGCCGCCCGGACCTGCGGACTGCGGGCCCCGAGCAGCGGTTCGAGCACGTCGTCATATCCCTCGCCGTCCGCTACGGCGGCCTGGGCGGCGTCGGCGCACAGCGACTGCACGACCGTGTCGGAGTCCCGGGCGGCCGTACGCGCCAGCTCGGCGGGGGCGAGGAGCCGCTCCTCGACGGCGAGCCGGTACGCGTAACGGCGTACGGCGCGGTCGGGGTCGGTGTAGAGGGGCGCCAGGAGCTCGGGCGGGGCGGTGCGCAGCAGCCGGTCCGCGAGAGCGGTGGCGAAGTCGCCCCGGCCCCGGCGCCCGATGCGCAGGACCAGGGGCATCAGCCGTACGGCGGTCCGCTCGTCGAGCGCCTCCGCCAGCCGCAGCCGGGCGGCCTCGCGCACCTGCGGGGCCCAGTCGGAGCAGCGCACGACCACCAGCGGCAGCAGCCCGGGGTGGTCGGCGACCTGGTCGAGGGCCTTCTGGCGGACCCTGCCGTCCCAGTGGCACAGCACCAGCGCGAGCTGGGACTCGGTGAGCGGTTGCGCACGCCGGAGGACGGCGGTCAGGCCGCGTGCCCCGTTGCGGCGAACGGCGGCGAGAAGCGCCTGTCCGCCCTCGGTGACCGCCCAAGGGCGCAGCCAGACGCCCTCGTCCGCGTACCAGATGCTCTGCCGGGCGCCCGCGTCGAGCGCGATCCACGCCCCGGGGTCGTCATCGGGCACCACCGCTTCGACCGATTCCCCCCGGGCGAGCCGTACCGCCGCCGTCTCCCCGTCGCCCATGGCTCCTATGGCTCTCATCGTGCTCGTGCTCATGCCTAGTACGGCGCCTGGAATCGCGTCCACCCCAGCAGCAGGATCACCGCCGCCACGCAGCCCAGCACGATCGTCGTGGACACCCACGACGAGCGGCGCGGCCCCACGTGCTCCGGCTCCCCCCGGAACGGCACCGGCTCCGGTGGGTTCTCCTTCCAGCGGGCGGCCAGCATCCGGGCCCGGGCCGAGGGCTCCTTGTGCTCGGCCTGGTCGGCCCACTTGATGTCGAACTCCCGCTGGTCGTCGTCCTGTTCGGACATCCCCGTATCCCCCCGTTGCCTGGTCTCGAACAGCAGTGCCAGAAACCATACGACGGCGCCCCCGTCCCGGGAAACCGGAAACGGGGGCGCCGAGCAAGCCGTACGGCTACGGGCCGATCACACGTCGAAGTAGAGCTCGAACTCGTGCGGGTGCGGGCGCAGCTGCAGCGGGGCGATCTCGTTCGCGCGCTTGTAGTCGATCCACGTCTCGATCAGGTCGGACGTGAAGACGTCACCGGCGAGCAGGAACTCGTGGTCGCGCTCGAGCGAGTCGAGGACGGCCGGGAGCGAGGTCGGGACCTGCGGGACGCCCGCGTGCTCCTCGGGGGCCAGCTCGTAGAGGTCCTTGTCGATCGGCTCGGCCGGCTCGATCTTGTTCTTGATGCCGTCGAGACCCGCGAGGAGCAGGGCCGAGAAGGCGAGGTACGGGTTGCCGGAGGAGTCGGGCGCGCGGAACTCGACGCGCTTGGCCTTCGGGTTCGAACCCGTGATCGGGATACGCATCGCGGCGGAGCGGTTGCGCTGCGAGTACACCAGGTTGACCGGGGCCTCGAAGCCGGGGACCAGACGGTGGTACGAGTTCACCGTGGGGTTGGTGAAGGCGAGCAGCGACGGGGCGTGCTTGAGGATGCCGCCGATGTAGTAGCGGGCGGTGTCCGACAGACCCGCGTAGCCGGCCTCGTCGTAGAAGAGCGGGGAGCCGCCCGCCCACAGCGACTGGTGGACGTGCATGCCCGAGCCGTTGTCGCCGAAGATCGGCTTCGGCATGAAGGTCGCGGTCTTGCCGTTGCGCCAGGCCACGTTCTTCACGATGTACTTGAAGAGCTGGAGGTCGTCGGCGGCGGCGAGCAGCGTGTTGAACTTGTAGTTGATCTCGGCCTGGCCGGCGGTGCCCACCTCGTGGTGCTGGCGCTCGACCTGGAGGCCGGAGGCGGCCAGCTCCAGGGAGATCTCGGCACGCAGGTCGGCGAAGTGGTCGACCGGCGGGGTCGGGAAGTAGCCACCCTTGTAGCGGACCTTGTAACCGCGGTTGTCCTCGAGCGCACCGGTGTTCCAGGCGCCGGCCTCGGAGTCGATGTGGTAGAACGACTCGTTCTCCGAGGTCTTGAAGCGCACGCTGTCGAACACGTAGAACTCGGCCTCGGGACCGAAGTACGCGGTGTCGGCGATACCGGTCGACGCCAGGTACGCCTCCGCCTTCTTCGCCACGTTGCGCGGGTCACGGGAGTACTGCTCGCCCGTGATCGGGTCGTGGATGAAGAAGTTGATGTTGACCGTCTTGTCGCGGCGGAAGGGGTCCACGCGCGCGGTCGACAGGTCGGCGCGCAGGGCCATGTCGGACTCGTGGATGGCCTGGAAGCCGCGGATCGACGAACCGTCGAACGCGAGCTCCTCGTCCGGGTCGAACGCCTCGACGGGCAGCGTGAAGTGCTGCATGACGCCCGGCAGGTCGCAGAAGCGGACGTCGACGAACTTGACGTCCTCGTCCGCGATGAACTTCTTGGCCTCGTCGGCGTTCTGGAACATCCAGCTCCTCCTACTCCCGGCCGTCGAGCCGGGGTGGTAGTTCGTTCGTGCGGCCAGTGCGGTGGCACACGCTGTCCTCGACCCTAGGGACGCGTGATTTCTCGGGCGTGACCCATTTGTTTCGCACAAGTTAACCGGACTCCGTCCGAATCACCCACCTGTCCGCATCGCGAAACGGGGGAAGTACCGTGGACGCGTGGACAAGAGGGATGCAATCGGATCGTGGCTCTCGGGCCCCCGCGCGGCAGCGGAGGAAGCCGGTGTCGACTTCGGATACAGGGGCGAGCAGTTGGGCCTGCCGGAGGAGGGACCGGGCTCGATCGCCCGCCCCGGCCGGCGCGTCGGCGCACTCGTCGTGGACTGGGGTCTGTGCCTGCTGATCGCATACAGCTTGATCACCGACGGCTACACCCCCTCCACCAGCAACTGGACCCTGCTGGTCTTCCTGGTGGTGAGCCTGCTCACGGTGGGTACGCTCGGCTTCACTCCCGGCAAGCGGATCTTCGGTCTGCGCGTGGTGTCCCTGGACACCGGCACCGTCAAGCCGCTGCGCTCGGCGATCCGTACGGTCCTGCTCTGCCTCGCCCTGCCGGCCCTGATCTGGGACCGCGACGGCCGCGGTCTGCACGACCGGCTGGCCCGCACGGTCGAGGTGCGGATCTAGTGACCTGAGTCAGAGATTCGTCGGCAGTAGGCGGCGACTTTGTCGAGGATCTCGTCGGCGGTCTTCGTCCAGACGAACGGCCGCGGGTGCTCGTTCCAGTCGGCGAGCCAGGACCGGATGTCCCGCTCGAGGGCCTGGACGGAGCGGTGGACGCCTCTCTTGAGCTTCTTTTGCGTGAGCTCGGCGAACCACCGCTCCACCAGGTTCAGCCAGGACGAACTCGTCGGTGTGAAGTGCAGATGGAAGCGTGGGTGCGCCAGCAGCCACTGCTTGATGGCAGGCGTCTTGTGGGTGACGTAGTTGTCCAGGATCAGGTGCACGTCGAGGTCGGCGGGGACTTCCTTGTCGACCTTGGTCAGGAACTTCTTGAACTCGACGGCCCGGTGGCGCCGGTGGAGGGAGCCGATCACCTTGCCGGTGGCGACTTCCAGCGCGGCGAACAAGGTGGTGGTGCCGGCGCGGACATAGTCGTGGCTGCGGCGTTCGGGAACGCCGGGAACCATCGGCAGCACGGGCTGGGACCGGTCGAGGGCCTGGATCTGGGACTTCTCGTCCACGCAGAGCACCAGGGCCTTCTCCGGCGGGTCGAGATACAGGCCCACGACATCGCGGACCTTGTCGATGAACAGCGGGTCCGTGGACAGCTTGAACGTCTGCGACCGGTGCGGCGCCAGTGCGAACGCCCGCCAGATCCGCGAGATCGCCGACTGCGACATACCCGTGGCCGCCGCCATCGACCGGGTCGACCAGTGGGTGGCGTTCTTCGGCTTCTCCTCGAGTGTCCTGACGATGACCCGCTCGACGTCCGCGTCGGTGATCTTCCGCGGGACGCCGGGCCGCGGCTCGTCGGACAGGCCGTCCAGGCCCCGTTCGAGGAAACGCCGCCGCCAGGTGCGGACCGTGTCCGGCGTGACCTGCAGCCGGCGCGACACCTCCATGATCGAGTGCCCGTCGGCGCACTCCAGCACGATCCGCGAGCGCTGGGCCAGCGCCTGAGCCGTCGTGCGGCGACGCACCCAGCCCTCCAGCACAGCCCGCTGGGCATCAGTCAGTGACAGCGGCGGAATCTTCGGACCCGGACGACTCATACCAAACCAACGACGAATCTCCGACTCAGGTCACTAGGGCCTGTCGTTTGGATCGGGCCGCAGGACATCGACGGGGCTGTGCGGTGCCGGTGAGCGGGGTCTGGTGCGGGCAGCTGCAAGGCGGAGGAGGGCGTCGACGCGATGGGGGTCCCCCCCCGCTCGAGCGCAGCCGAGAGTGGGGGAGTCGGCAACCGACGACAACGCGGCAGATGCGCGTGCCAGACCCCGCGTCTGCGGCATGATCCAAACGACAGGCCCCAAGGGCCACCGGCGATACGACGACGAGGGGCGCCCGGTGATCACCGGGCGCCCCTCGTCGTAGGTCTTCTGGGCCGGGAGCCGTCAGCGGGGCCCGCCCTTCGGCAGGCGCATCCCCTTGGGCATGGGCCCCTTGGGCAGCGGCATGTTGCTCATCAGGTCGCCCATGGCGCGCAGCCGGTCGTTCGTCGCGGTGACCTGCGGGCCGGTGAGGACGCGCGGGTACTTCAGGAGGTGGGTCCGCAGCTTCTTCAGCTCGGTCTGGCCCTCGCCCGTGCCGACGATCACGTCGTGCACCGGGACGTCCGCGACGATGCGGTTCATCTTCTTCTTCTCGGCGGCCAGGAGGGACTTCACCCGGTTCGGGTTGCCCTCGGCGACCAGCACGATGCCGGCCTTGCCGACGGCGCGGTGCACCACGTCCTGGCTGCGGTTCATCGCCACCGCGGGGGTCGTCGTCCAGCCGCGGCCGATGTTGTCGAGCACGGCCGCCGCGGCGCCCGGCTGGCCCTCCATCTGCCCGAACGCGGCCCGCTCGGCCCGCCGGCCGAACACGATCGCCGTCCCGAGGAAGGCGAGCAGGAAGCCGAGGATGCCCAGGTAGACCGGGTGGCCGATCAGGAAACCGATCGCGAGAAAGACACCGAGGATGAGGATGAAGACACCCGCGAGCACCAGACCGATCGTCTTGTCGGCCTTGCGGGTCATCTTGTACGTCAGGGCGATCTGCTTCAGTCGCCCGGGGTTCGCGGCGTCCGCCGCGCTGTCACTTCTCGCCATGCCACGAAGTCTACGTGGCCCCGGAAGTGCCGACGACGGCAGTGTCCGGGAGGGGAGCGGCGGGGTGGGGAGGTGTGGGGTGGGGAGTGAAGGGGCCGGTGGGTCAGGAGGTGCGGGCGGAGGTGACCGCTTCGAGGACGCGCTGCGCCTCGACCCGGTCCTTGGCGCGGCGGCGGTCCTCCAGCACGGAGGTCCAGGCGTTGCGGCGGGCGGTGCGCTGTCCGCTGCTCAGGAGCAGCGACTCGACGGCGCGCAGGGCGGTGGTGAACGACGGGATCGCGGTGGCGCGAACGGGCGCGGCCTGCATGGGAAGGTCCCCCTCGGGCAGGTTGGGGTGGGCATCTACGAGGTGTGACACCAGCGTCACTGTTCGGTGTTACCAGGGCGTGACCGACCGGTCAAACGCCAATGAAGCCTTGATGTGGGGCGTTCGGGGGGCGTGGGACGCCGACGCGGTCCCGACCGGGGCCCTCATCTGCGAGGACGGTCGGAACCGCGCCGTTTCGGCCGTTACTGGCCAGTAGTACCTTGTGCGCGAGTTCACACGCTTGCCCGACGCCCGTACGGCGCAAGGCGGGTGGCGGCTGTCGCCCAGGTCACACGGCCTGCGAGGCGACGTAGGCGCCACGCTTCTCGACGGCCATCTGGTACAGCCGGCCCGCGCGGTACGAGGAGCGCACCAGTGGACCGGACATCACCCCGGAGAAACCGAGCTGCTCGGCCTCCTCCTTCAGCTCCACGAACTCGTGCGGCTTCACCCAGCGCTCCACGGGGTGGTGGCGCACGGACGGACGCAGGTACTGCGTGATGGTGATCAGCTCGCAGCCGGCCTCGTGGAGCTGCTTCAGCGCCTCGCTGACCTCCTCACGGGTCTCGCCCATGCCGAGGATCAGGTTGGACTTGGTGACCAGGCCGTAGTCGCGGGCCTCGGTGATCACCTTCAGCGAGCGCTCGTAGCGGAAGCCGGGGCGGATCCGCTTGAAGATCCGCGGGACCGTCTCGACGTTGTGCGCGAAGACCTCGGGGCGGGAGGCGAAGACCTCCGCCAGCAGCTCCGGCACCGCGTTGAAGTCGGGGGCGAGCAGCTCGACCTTGGTCCGGCCGGCCTCGCGGGACGCGGTCTGCTCGTGGATCTGGCGGACCGTCTCGGCGTACAGCCAGGCGCCGCCGTCCTCCAGGTCGTCGCGGGCGACGCCGGTGATGGTGGCGTAGTTCAGGTCCATGGTGACCACGGACTCGCCCACCCGGCGCGGCTCGTCACGGTCCAGCGCCTCGGGCTTGCCGGTGTCGATCTGACAGAAGTCGCAGCGCCGGGTGCACTGGTCGCCGCCGATGAGGAAGGTCGCCTCGCGGTCCTCCCAGCACTCGTAGATGTTGGGGCAGCCGGCCTCCTGGCACACCGTGTGCAGCCCCTCGCTCTTCACGAGCTTCTGCATGGCGGTGTATTCGGGACCCATTTTCGCCCGGGTCTTGATCCACTCGGGCTTGCGCTCGATGGGGGTCTGGCTGTTGCGGACCTCCAGGCGCAGCATCTTGCGTCCGTCGGGGGTGACTGCGGACACGACCGGCTCCCTGTGACTTCGATTCCTCGGCGCACACCAGGGTACGCCCGTGCTTACTGAGCCCTGCCGTCAGGCCAACCCGACGGACGGGGGGTCCATTCCCGCCGTCAGGCGGTCGCCCTCTCGATCTCCCGGGGCTTCAGCTGTGCGTTCCCCAGGACGTCCGCCAGATGGCGCTCGGCCACCGGCAGCACCTCGGCGATGGTGAGCTCGCGGCCCAGTTCGTACGACAGCGAGGTGACCCCCGCGTCACGGATCCCGCAAGGGATGATCTTGTCGAAGTTGGACGTGTCGGGATTCACGTTCAGGGCGAAGCCGTGCATGGTCACCCCCTTGGCGACCCGCACGCCCATGGCGCAGATCTTGCGGTCCTCGCGGCGCTGGCCGGCGTTGGAGGGGGCGTACTCCGGGCCGTTGAGCCGGGGGTCGAACTCGTCGTCGGTCAGCCGGGGGTCGAAGTCGAGGGCGAGTCCGCCGAGGGCGGGGCGCTGTTCCACCGGGTCGCCCAGCACCCAGACACCGGCCCGGCCCTCCACCCGGCTGGTCGCGACGCCGAACTCCGCGCAGACCCGGATCATCGCCTCCTCCAGCCGGCGCAGATGCGCCACCACGTCCACCGGGCGGGGGAGCTTCTGGATGGGGTAGCCGACCAGTTGGCCGGGGCCGTGCCAGGTGATCTTGCCGCCGCGGTCCACGTCGACGACCGGGGTGCCGTCGAGGGGGCGCTCGTTGTCGGCCGTGCGTCGGCCGGCCGTGTACACCGCCGGGTGCTCCAGAAGCAGCACGGTGTCGGGGATCTCGTCGGCGAACCGGGCCGTGTGCACCCGGCGCTGCTCGTCCCAGGCCTCCCGGTACTCCACGGCCTCGGCGCCGAAACCCCTACGGACGAACCGCAACTCACTCACGGCAAGCGCCTCCCTGGAAGGTCGTAAGGCACGAAACGCGCCCAAGTCACTGTACGTCCGCGCGTTCCGCGTCAGCCGCACGGCCAATCCTCACACGATCGGATGAATGAACGTCGAGATGTGCGACCGACTGCTTACGCTCCGCTACATTCGCGCCGTTCACGAGGCATCAGGCCTGATCACAGCTCTCAGGGCACTTCATCCGGGCATGTCAGCGGCCCGGGAGGCAGGAGACCGCACCGCAGATGACGGAACGACCCGCGCAGCGCACTCCCAACCGCCAGCTCGCCGCGCTCATCGCAGAAGCCGGGTTCTCCAACGCGGGTCTGGCCCGTCGCGTCGATCAGCTGGGCCTCGAACACGGACTGGACCTCAGATACGACAAGACCTCCGTCACCCGGTGGCTGCGCGGCCAGCAGCCCCGGGGCACCACCCCGGCCCTCATCGCCGAGGTGTTCACCCGCCGCCTCGGCCGCCGGCTCACCGCCCAGGACCTCGGCCTGGACGCCTGCGCCCCGGTGTACGCCGGGCTGGAGTTCGCCGGCACCCCCGAGGAGGCCATCGACATCGTCGGCGGCCTGTGGCGCAAGGACTCCGGCAGCCACGCCGAGCTCCGCAAGATCGCCTTCACCCCGGCGGGACTCGTCGTCCCGAGCCGCGACTGGCTGATCGGCCGGGCCGACGAGAAGGTGGCCCGCGGCGGCGAGCCGGTCCCCCGGGTACCGGCCCAGAGCCGCCCGGCACCCCGCGCGACGGGGACGAGGACAGCCGGCCCCGGCGGACCGGGTGGTCCCGGTGGACTCGGCGGGTCCGGTGGCCTGGGCGGGTCCGGTGGACTGGGCGGGCCCGGCCTGCCCCCGGTCCCGCAGATCGCCGTCCCCCGCCAGCGCGGCCAGGGCAGCGAACGCGGCCCCGGCCAGCGGGTCACCGGCGGGGACATCTCCGCCCTGCGCTCGGTCGGCGAGCTCTTCCGCACCCTCGACGACATGTACGGCGGCGGCCACGCCCGCCAGGCCCTCGTGCGCTACCTGGAGCACGAGTGCGAGCCGATGCTCCGGGGCACCTACGGCGAGCAGACCGGCCGCCGGCTCTTCGGCGCCGCAGCCGACCTCACCCGGCTGGCCGGCTGGACCTCCTTCGACATCGCCGCGCACGGTCTCGCCCAGCGCTACTTCGTCCAGTCCCTGCGCCTCGCCCAGGCGGCCGGCGACCGCGCGTACGGCTCGTACGTCCTGGTCACCATGAGCCGCCAGGCCGTCTACCTCGGGCACGGGCGCGAGGCCGTCCAGCTGGCCCGGGTCGCCCAGCAGGGCGTCGGCGGCGGCGCCCCGCCCGTCGTCCAGGCCCTGCTGCACGCGGCCGAGGCGCGCGGCCACGGCGTGCTCGGCGAGGTGCGGGCCGGCACGGCCGCGCTGGTGCGGGCCGAACGGGCCCTGGAGGCGGCCCGCCCGGGCGACGAGGTGCCGTACTGGGCGCGGTTCTTCGACGAGGGCCAGCTGGCCGACGACTTCGGACACTGCCACCGCGACCTCCAGCAGTTCCGGGCCGCCGCCCAGCACGCCGAACGCTCCCTCCAGCTGCGCCCGGCCGGCTACGCCCGCAGCCGCCTGTTCAGCCGGGTCGTCCTCGCCACCGCCCGCCTCGGCCTCGGTGAACTCGACCAGGCCTGCCAGCTGGCCGCCGAGGCGGCGATCCAGGCGGCGGAGATGAGGTCGGTCCGAGCGGTGGAGTACGTGAGGGACTTCGAACGCAGACTGGAGCCGTACCGCGACGCGGCCCCGGCGAGGACCTACCGGGACAAGGTGTCGGCGCTGGGCTGAGTCGATATGCGGCTCCCGCGTGGGCGCGACCAGCCCCCACACCCCCGCACCCGAACAACAACCTCACGCGGCCTCAGCGGCAGCTCCCCGCACAGGATCGGCCCGGTGCATGGATCCCCCCGCCCCCAGGTCGGACAGAATCGCCGCAGCCGCCCGGTGGGCGGAATGCAGCGCCCCCTGGACCGTGCTGGTGTCCCGGTGATCCCCGCACACGTACAGCCCCGCGAGGAGCCGTACCGCCCGCCGCAGATCGTGCGGCGGGCGCATCGCGGGCACGGCCTCGGCCGTGTGGTGGACGGCGAGCGTCTCCCACCGGGCGGTCGAGGTGCCGTACAGCCGCTCGAGATGCATCCGTACGGCGGTGTCGACACCGTCGGGCGGGGTGCCGAGGACGGTGGAGGAGATCAGCGCGCGGCCCTCGGGCGCCCGGGAGGGGTCGACCGCGCTGGTCACGTTCGTGTGCGCGACGGGGCCGCCGCGGTCGGCGTCCAGCAGCAGGGACGCGCCGGTCGCCGGGGGCTCGTCCGTGGTGTGGTGGACCACCGTCACCGGGTGGAACTCGGGTACCCGCAGACCGGGCAGCAGCTCGGCCGCGGTGCGCGCGTCGGTGGCCACCAGGACCGCGCGGCAGCGGAACTCCCCGTGCTCGGCGGTGGTCACCGAGGTCGTGGAGACCGAGGTGACCCGCACCCCGGTGTGCACCACACCAGGCGGCAGGGTCCGGGCGAGCAGGTCCGGCAGCACCTCGGCGCCGCCCTCCGGCACACACAGCCGGCCCGCGGCGAAGGCGCGCAGCGCGAGGTCCGCGCACCGGCTGGAGGTGGTGAGGTCCGGGTCGCACAGCAGTGCGGCGAGCAGCGGACGCAGAAACCCGTCGATCGTGCGGGCGGGCAGCCCGCGCGCGGCGAGTGCCGCGGCGGCCGGCGACTCCGGGCGGCGCAGCAGCCGTTCGGCGGAGGTGGCCGCGATCCGGGTGAGAGCCGCGCCCAGCCGGGCCTGGTCCACGGCCGTGCCCAGCGGGGCTCCGGGCCGCACCCGGGGCGGCGGGACGGCCTGTCCGGGCCCGCCCGAGCGGGTCCCGGGCAGCGACATCCCCCGCCCGCCGGGCAGCGGCACCGACCGGGAGGCGGCCGGGCGCGGCCGGGGCAGGGCGCCCGGTCGCGGGGCGCTCGCCAGGGCGCGTACGGCATGGAGTGCGCCCCGCGCGCTCCCCGCGCCCGCCTGTGCGCCGGCCCGGTGATGGCGCCCGTCGCTGTGCAGCAGGACTCCGGGGGCGAAGGGACGCAGGACGAGCGCGTCGAGCCCCGGGGTCAGGCCCAGTTCGGGGTAGGCCGTGGACAGCAGTTGTCCGATGCGGTCGAGCCGGAAGCCGTCGACCTTCTCGGTCGACATGCGGCCGCCGACCCAGGGGGCGGCCTCCAGGACTGCGGTCGTAATTCCTGCGCTGGTCAGCCGATGTGCGGCGGAGAGTCCGGCGACTCCGGCTCCCACGACGACGACGTCTGCCTGGTACGCGGGCTCAAGCACGTGCCCCTCCTCGAGGTTTGCGCGGCCGGTGGAGACGTCATGCCCCCAACCGGCGTCCGGGATGCCCGAGTTCGGATCGAGGTTAGGGCCGTGATCGGTCAGGAACAGTCGCGCATCGGCAGGGCACGGTCGCACGGCGGTCGCATACGGTCGCCGGGGGTGGGCACACCCGGTCGCACACCGCCGTACGAGGCCCCTCGCGCCGCACGCATGACGCCTCGCGCCGCGCGGGCATCGCGTCTCACGCCGCGCGTACGGCGTCCTCGATCCCCGGGAACGCGAAGGTGAACCCGGACTCCAGCAGCCGCTTCGGCACCACCCGTGCGCTGCCCAGGACGTCCCCGGCCATCTCGCCCAGCACCGAACGCAGCACCGGCGCCGGCACCGCGAACAGCGTCGGCCGCCGCAGCACCCGCCCCATCGCCTCGGTGATCTCACGGTTCGTCAGCGGCTCGGGCGCGGTCAGGTTGAACGGCCCCGACAGATCGTCACGGTCCATCAGATGCCGGATCGCCGCGACCTCGTCGTGCAGCGCGATGTACGACCAGTACTGGCGGCCGTCGCCCATCCGCCCGCCGAGGCCCGCGAGGAAGAGCGGGAACAGCTTCCCCCAGGCCCCGCCGCCGCGCGCCACGACCAGCCCGGTCCGGGTGAACACCGTCCGCACCCCGGCCTGCTCGGCGGGCGCCGCGGCGGCCTCCCACTCCACGCACAGCTCCGGCAGGAAGCCCGTACCGGCGGGCGCGTCCTCGTCCACGACCCGCTCGCCCGTCTCGCCGTAGAAGCCCATGGCGCTGCCGTTGACGAACACCCGCGGCGGTGCGTCGAGCGAGGCGACCGCCTGCGCGAGACCGGACGTGGCGTGCACCCGGCTGTCGTGGATGCGCCGCTTGTACGTGTCCGTCCACCGCCGGTCCCCGACCCCCGCGCCCGCCAGGTTGACCACGGCCGCGCACCCCGCGAGCCCCGCCGCGTCCACCTGCCCCCGCTCGGGGTCCCAGCGCACCTCGTCCGCGCTCCGGGGCGCGTGCCGCACCAGCCGGACCACCTCGTGCCCGTCGGCCGTCAGGGACCGCACCAGGGCGCTGCCGATGAGACCGGAAGCGCCGGCCACCGCGATTCGCGCACGTTCGTTCTGCATGGACTCATCCTGCCGGGCGACGGCGTAAAACCCCCGTCGGGTCCCGCCCCGCGCGGCCTAGGGTGACGCCATGTCCGACACCCCCGCGCTCCGCATCCGGCCCGCCCGCCCCACCGACGCCCCGGCGCTCGCCCGGCTCGACCGCGCCACCTGGTCGCACCTGCACTCCGTCTCGCCGCGGCCCGCGCCCGACGCCCCCTTCTTCGACGCACGCCACCTCCCCGAGGACCATCTGGTCGCCGAGCTCGAGGACCGCCTCCTCGGCTACATCCGCCTGGTCCCGCCCACCTCGCTCGGCGCCACCGCCCACGTCCGCCAGATACAGGGCCTCGCCGTCTCCGAGGAGGCCCGCGGCCGGGGCGTCGGCCGGGCCCTGCTCCGCGCGGCCGTCGAGGAGACCCGCCGCCAGGGCGCCCGCCGCATCACCCTCCGCGTCCTGGGCCACAACGCCCCCGCCCGCAAGCTCTACGAGTCCGAGGGCTTCGCGGTCGAGGGCATCCTCCCGGAGGAGATGTTCCTGGCCGGCGAGTACGTGGACGACATCCTGATGGGCCGCCGGGTGTGACTCCTTGAGGGGGACGGGGGCGCGACAAGCCACAACGGCGCCGCACCCGAACACACAATCAGCTGGTCAACTCACCGGTGTCGACGGCAGCCGTAGCCTTCGCCGCCTTCGCCGCGTCCCCGGAGACCTCCGCAGCCGTCAGCACATACCCCGTCTCGTCATCCGAGGTGGACCGCGCGAAGACCACCCCGAACACCTCACCGGAGGTGGTCAGCAGCGGCCCGCCGGAGTTGCCGGGCCGCACCGTCGAGCGGATCGAGTAGATCTCACGGGTCACGGTCGAGTCGTTGTAGATGTTCCGGCCGGTCGCCTTCACCCGGTTCGCGACCGTCGCCGCCTGCAGATTGAGGTCGCCGTCCTGCGGATAGCCCGCCACGACCGCCTCGTCGCCCCGCTCCGCCGCGTCGTCGAAGCGCAGCACGGGGGCGCGCAGCTTGGGCACGTACAGCACGGCCACGTCCTTGTCCGGGTCGAAGAGCACCACCGTCGCGTCGTACGACGCCCCCACCCCGCCCACGCGCACGCTCGGGTGGTCGATGCCGGCCACCACGTGCGCGTTGGTCATCACATGCTCGTGCGCGTACACGAACCCGCTGCCCTCGCGGCCCTGGTCGCCCGAGGAGCCCTCGATCTTCACCGTGCTCAGCTTCGCCGCGTTGGTCGCGTTCACCGTCACGCTGTCGCCGCTGGGTTTGGCGACCTCGGCCGTCGACTCGTTCTCGAACGGGTTGAAGACCTGCGGGAAGCCCGCCTGGGTGAGCGCGGAGGTGGCGTTGGAGAACCAGGCCGGGGTGGTGTCCGGCATGGCGTCCTGCACCGCGCCCAGCAGCTTGGAGTCCCGGATGGACGTCGTGACCACCGGCGAGGAGGGGGACGCGCCCAGCACGCTCGCCGCCACCCACGCCACGATCAGCACCGCCACCGCGTTCGCCGCCGCCCCGCCGATCCCGTCCGCGACCCGCAGCGGCCCCCGGTCCAGCTCGCGCCGCAGCCGCAGCGCGAGGCGCCCCGCCAGCTCGTGCCCGAACGCCGCCGGCACCAGGACCGTGAACACCGCGGCCACCGTCGCCGCGGTGGTCCCCGGCGTCACCAGCTTCATCACCCAGGGCAGCACCCATACGCCGATCACCGCGCCGCCGACGAACCCGGCCAGCGAGACACAGCCCGCCACCAGTCCGCGCCGGTAACCGGAGCCGGCGTAGGCGAGGATCACCAGCGCCAGCAGGATGTCGAGCAGGTCCACGGGGCCGCCTTTCTCTAGGACCCTTCAGTACGTGGGGGACGGGCCCAGTGATCAGCCGCACGCGTGCCGTGGCTGAACACGATCGGCCCTGCGTGCGTGCACCCCGGAGAACGCGGTGGAGGGGGACGATGGTTCCACCAGGTGGCACAGCACACATCGCGGGCGGGGCGGAACCGGCCGACAGTGGGTCCATGTGCGCCCTTCGACCGGTCCCGCGCGGGAGCCGGGGAACGCGACGAGGACGGCGCCCGGCGCGGATACCGGGGTCGCTCCTGGCGCTGCTGGGCTGCCTGCCGGGGTTCGCCGCCGTCGCCGCCCTGGTGCTGTGCACGGGCGGCGTCGACCACATCACCACGGCCCGGCCGGCCGCCCGGGCCGGCCTGCCCACCCCGGCCCGCAGCGCGGCGGCGCCGGCGCACACCGCCGCCCGGCCGCCGATCGTGCCCCGCACGGCCTGGCTCGACGCCCGCACCCGGCGCGCGCAGCCGCCGCCGCGCTACGACGACAAGGTGGTCGCCGTCTTCGTCCACCACACCGACTCGCCCAACGGCTACGACTGCGCCGACGCGCCCCGCATCATCCGCTACCTGTACACGGGCCAGACCGGCGCCCGGGACTGGGACGACATCGGCTACAACTTCCTCGTCGACCGCTGCGGGACCGTCTACGAGGGCCGCGCGGGCGGAGTCGACCGCCCCGTCACCGGCGCCCACACCCAGGGCTTCAACCACCGCACCGCCGGGATCGCCGCCCTCGGCACGTTCACCGCCGGAGTGCCCGTCCCGCAGCCGATGGTGGACGCGATCGCCGCCCTGACCGCCTGGAAGCTCGGCCTCGCCGACATCGACCCGCGCAGCATGGTCCGCCTCACCTCCAGCAACGGCCTCAGCCGGTACGCCGCCGGCAGCACCGCCACCCTGCCCGCCCTGGCCGGCCACAACGACGGCTACATGACGAGCTGCCCCGGCGCCGCCCTCACCGCCCGCCTCCCCGAGATCCGCGCCACGGCGGCCCGCCTCCAGGGCCGGGCACCCGCCACAGCGCCCTCCGGGACGCTCACAGGAACGCCTTAGGCAGGATTCAGGGTTCTCCCATCCCCGCCGCCTACGGTCATGGACAACACAAGAAAGACCGACCGGAGGCGGGGACGATGAACAGCAGTCACACGAGCGAGCACACCACCGTCGGCTGGACCCGGGCGGCCCGCGGCCCCTGGACCGTGCTGTGCGCCGTCGCCGCGGTCGTCCTGGGCCCGGCCGCCGTCACCGCGTCCGCCCTCGAACAGGCCAACAAGGCCCCGCTGCACCACGCGGTGCGCGCCGACCAGACGCAGGCGTACATCCCGACGGACAGCACCCGCCGCAGGGTCGCGGTCTGACGCCGGCCGCCCAGGAACAGGCGCTCACTCCTTGAAGCGCCCCCACAGCCGGGGAAAGCGCTCGGCGAGCGCCCCCTCGTTCTCGAAGTCGACGGGCGTGCCCTCGGGTTCGGACGGCGCGGGTTCGATGCCGAGGTCCGGGGCGACGGTCCCGGTGAGCTGCTCGTAGGCCTCGTCGGCCGCGTACCCGAGCTCCTCCCCGTCCCCGTCGATCTCCTCGTCGAACTCGCCCAGCAGCTCCGCCAGCGCGTCCGGATCGTGCACCGCGCCCTCGAAGGTCTCCCGGCCCTGCCCGATCAGCCAGCACCGGAAGAAGTCGAAGGCGTCGTCGCTCGCCCCGTCGAGCAGCACCCACGCGGCGCCCCACAGGTCCCAGGTGTAGGCGCGGTTGTAGCGGGACTCGAAGTGCCGGGCGAAGTCGAGCACGGACTCCGGGTCCAGCCGGATCAGCCGCTCGACGAGCAGGTCGGCCTGCTCCTCGGGGTCGCCCTGCGCGGCCGTACGGGAGACGTCCACCAGCTCCCAGAACTCCAACTCGTCCATCACGGGTCCAAGCATCGTGCCTGCGGGGGTGCGGCGCACCCGGAGTGCCGGGGATTGTCACGCACGTCCGTACAACTCCGCCAGCCGTCCCGCGTCCTCGGTGAACCGCCGCCGCAGCGACTCGGGGGAGACCACCTCCACCTCGGCGCCCAGCGAGGTGAGCTGGCCGTGCGCCACGTTCTCCGACTCCACCCGCAGCGTCACCGTCACCCGGCCCCGCGCGTCGGGCTCCCCGGCCGCGGCCAGCGCGTCCCGGGCGGCCACCGGATCCACGGCGTGCGGCAGCGCGCGCACCCCGGCCTCCGACAGCCGTACGACGACCTCGGCGCGCAGGATCGAGCGCGCGAACCGCTCCGCCTGCTCGCCCCAGAACCCCGGCAGATCGAAGTCCTCGTCCCGGGTGAAACGATCCTTCAGATCCTCGATCCCGACGAACCGGTCGATCCGGTACGTCCGGAAGGCCCCGCATCCGGAGCCGCCCACCCGCGCGCACAGGTACCAGACCCCCGCCTTCAGCACGAGCCCGTACGGCTCCAGATCCCGCTCGACCTCGCTCTCCCCGCGGCGGTAGCGCGCCCGCACCCGCCGGTCGTCCCACACCGCGTCCGCCACCACCGCCAGCGCCCCGGGCGTCTCCGGCTCCCGGAACCACGCGGGCGCGTCCAGATGGAACCGCTGCGCCGCCGCCTTGGGGGCGTCCCGCAGCGAGGGCAGCAGCGCCGCGGACACCTTCAGCCGGGCCGCCGACGCGGCGTCCTCCAGACCCATCTCCCTGAGCGCCCCCGGCACCCCGCTCAGGAACAGCGCCTCCGCCTCACTGCGGGCCAGCCCGGTCAGCCCCGTCCGGTACCCGCCGACCAGCCGGTACCCCCCGGCCCGCCCCCGCTCCGCGTACACCGGCACACCCGCCTCCGACAGCGCCTGCGCGTCCCGGGTGACGGTCCGCTCGGACACCTCCAGCTCCCGCGCCAGCTCGGCGCCGGTCATGGCGGGGCGGGACTGGAGGAGCAGCACCATCTTGATGAGCCGGGCAGCGCGCATACGGTCATGATGCCGGGGCCCACCGACAAGAAAGGGGTGTACGGCAGTCGCCGTACACCCCTTCCCCGAACCGTGACCTACCGGCCGGCCTACAGGCCGTAGCGCTCGCGCGCCTCCTTCACCGCGGTGGCCTTGACCTCGCCGCGCCGGGCCAGCTGGGCCAGCGCCGCGACGACCACCGACTCGGCGTCCACGCCGAAGTGACGGCGGGCCCCCTCACGGGTGTCGGAGAGGCCGAAGCCGTCCGCGCCGAGCGAGGACCAGTCCTGCTCGACCCACTGCGCGATCTGGTCCGGGACCTGGCGCATGTAGTCGGAGACGGCGAGCACCGGGCCCTCGGCGCCGTGCAGCGCCTGCCGGACGTACGGGATGCGCTCCTCGCCGCGCAGCAGCGCCGCGTCGGCCTCCAGCGCGTCCCGGCGCAGCTCGGACCAGGAGGTCGCGGACCACACGTCGGCGGCCACACCCCACTCCTCGGCGAGCAGCTTCTGCGCCCGCAGCGCCCAGTGGATCGCCGTACCGGAGCCCAGCAGCTGGATGCGCGGGGCGTTGGCCGCCGGGGACAGGCCCGCCGACTCCGCCGTGTTGAAGCGGTACAGGCCCTTGACGACGCCCTCGTCGATACCGAGGCCGGCGGGCTTCGCGGGCTGCGGCAGCGGCTCGTTGTAGACCGTCAGGTAGTAGAAGACATTCGGGTCCTCACCGGGGGCGGCCTCGCCGTACATCCGGCGCAGACCGTCCTTGACGATCACGGCGATCTCGTACGCGAAGGCCGGGTCGTACGTCAGCGCGGCCGGGTTGGTCGCGGCGATGACCGGGGAGTGGCCGTCGGCGTGCTGCAGACCCTCGCCCGTCAGCGTCGTACGGCCCGCGGTGGCGCCGACGAGGAAGCCGCGGCCGAGCTGGTCGCCGAGCTGCCACATCTGGTCGGCCGTGCGCTGCCAGCCGAACATCGAGTAGAAGATGTAGAACGGGATCATCGCTTCGCCGTGCGTGGAGTACGCGGTGGACGCGGCGATGAAATCGGCCATCGAACCGGCCTCGGTGATCCCCTCGTTGAGGATCTGGCCGTTCGTGGCCTCCTTGTAGTACATCAGCTGGTCGCGGTCGACCGGCTCGTACGTCTGGCCCTTGGGGGAGTAGATGCCCAGGGAGGGGAACAGGCTCTCCATGCCGAAGGTGCGCGCCTCGTCGGGGACGATCGGCACCCAGCGCTTGCCCGTCTCCTTGTCGCGGACCAGGTCCTTGATCAGACGGACGAAGGCCATGGTGGTGGCCACGTTCTGGGAGCCGGAGCCCTTGTCGAAGGAGGCGAACGCCTTCTCCGCCGGGGCGGGCAGCGGGGCCAGCGGGTGGACGCGGCGGGCCGGGGCCGGGCCGCCGAGGGCCGCGCGGCGCTCCTGGAGGTAGCGGACCTCGGGGGAGTCGGCGCCCGGGTGGCCGTAGGGCACCACGCCGTCGGTGAAGTCGCTGTCCTTGATGGGCAGTTCGAGCAGGTCGCGCATCGCCTTGAACTCGTCCACCGTCAGCTTCTTCATCTGGTGGTTGGCGTTCTTCGACGCGAAGCCCTCGCCGAGGGTGTGGCCCTTGACCGTCTGGGCCAGGATCACGGTCGGCGCGCCCTTGAACTCGACGGCGGCCTTGTAGGCGGCGTAGACCTTGCGCGCCTCGTGGCCACCGCGCGAGAGGTGGAAGCACTCGAGGATCTTGTCGTCGGACAGCAGCTTCGCCATCTCGACGAGCGCCGGGTCCTTGCCGAAGAAGTCCTGGCGGATGTAGGCGGCGTCGCGGGTCTGGTACGTCTGCACCTGGGCGTCCGGCACCTCGCGCAGCCGTCGTACGAGCGCGCCGGTGGTGTCGAGCTGGAACAGCTCGTCCCACGCCGTGCCCCACAGCGTCTTGATCACGTTCCAGCCGGCGCCGCGGAACTGGGCCTCCAGCTCCTGCACGATCTTGAAGTTGGCGCGGACCGGGCCGTCGAGGCGCTGCAGGTTGCAGTTGATGACGAAGGTCAGGTTGTCCAGACCCTCGCGGGAGGCGAGCGCGAGCGCCGCCGTCGACTCGGGCTCGTCCATCTCGCCGTCGCCGAGGAAGGCCCAGACGTGGGACGCGGAGATGTCCTTGATGCCGCGGTTGGTCAGGTACCGGTTGAACCGGGCCTGGTAGATCGCCGACAGCGGGCCGAGGCCCATGGAGACGGTCGGGAACTCCCACAGCCAGGGCAGCCGGCGCGGGTGCGGGTACGACGGCAGACCGTTGCCGCCGGACTCGCGGCGGAAGTTGTCCAGGTGGGACTCGGTCAGCCGGCCGTCGAGGAAGGCGCGGGCGTAGATGCCGGGGGAGGCGTGGCCCTGGATGTAGAGCTGGTCGCCGGACCCGTCGGCCTCCTTGCCCTTGAAGAAGTGGTTGAAGCCGGTCTCGTACAGCCAGGCCGCGGAGGCGAAGGTGGCGATGTGGCCGCCGACGCCGTATTTGGAGCCGCGGCTCACCATGGCGGCCGCGTTCCAGCGGTTCCACGCGGTGATCTTCCGCTCCATCTCCTCGTCACCGGGCGCGGACGGCTCGGCGGCGGTGGGGATGGTGTTGACGTAGTCGGTCTCGAGGAGCTTCGGCAGCGCGATGCCGTTGCCCTCCGCCCGCTCCAGCGTGCGGCGCATCAGGTACGCGGCACGGTGCGGGCCGGCCGCCTTGGCGACCGCGTCCAGCGAGGCCTGCCATTCGGCGGTCTCCTCCGGGTCACGGTCCGGGAGCTGGTCGAGCTCGCTGGGCTGGATGGCGTTGGGGTCGGTCATGTCGCCGCCTTCCTCAGTCGAAGGGGGTTCCCTCATCGGTAAGGGTTCGGGGGTGCCCTTGGTCTTTGGCAGGACAGGGCTGAGGACTCCGGTGGGAGTCCGTCGGCGACTCTAACTCCCTGATCGATGATCGATCAAAGGGTTGAAGGGAAAAACTTCTCGATTACGAGAAAGTCGGCACGGGGTGTCTTTCGGGCAGGCACCCGGTGCCGCTCATATCGGGTGTTCTCGCAGGTCGGGGCAGACGTATGAGCATGTGTACGCTCCACTGAACCAGGCCCTAGGCGCGCGGCGCACAGCCGAGGACATGCGCCTTCACCAGGTCCGCGATCCTCGGATCCCGCCGCCGGAACGCCTGGACCAGCTCCTCGTGCTCCTCCGCGTACGACTGCTGCACCGTGCCCAGCCAGCGGATGGACAGCGCGGTGAACACCTCGATGCCCAGGCCCTCCCAGGTGTGCAGCAGCACGGAGTTGCCGGCGGCCCGGACCAGCTCGCGGTGGAAACCGACGGTGTGCCGGACCTGGGCGGTGCCGTCGGCGTTGCGGTCGGCGTCGTAGAGGGCGGCGACATGCGGCTCCAGGGCCGAGCAGTCCTCGGCCAGCCGCTGGGCCGCCAGCTCGGCGGCGATGGCCTCCAGACCGGCCCGCACCGGGTAGCTCTCCTCCAGGTCGGCCGCGGTCAGGTTGCGCACCCGGACGCCCTTGTTCGGCGCGGACTCGATCAGCCGCAGGCTCTCCAGCTCGCGCAGCGCCTCGCGCACCGGGGTCTGGCTGACCTCCAGCTCGGTGGCGATCCGCCGCTCCACGATCCGCTCGCCCGGCTTCCAGCGCCCGCTGACGATCCCCTCCACGATGTGCTCGCGGATCTGTTCGCGCAGCGAGTGGACGACGGGCGCGGTCATGAGTGCTCCTTAAGGAGGGGCCGCCCTTGGGCCCCGGGGCGTTCGACGTTTAGACAATACGGCTGGTTCGTGTCGTGGGTCAGGCGGGCGGCGGTGCTTTTACGCAGGTGAGACATGGCTTACATGGGGTCTGTGGCGCAATCCGGGGGTGCGGGTGGTGTCGTCCGGCGGGTGCGGGTTGTGGGTGGCTTGTCGTGCCCACGCGGCGGAGCCGCATATCGACACAGCCCCGCGCCCCTGGGAAGTCGGAGCTGCCGTACGCCACAAAGCGGCGCCCCGCCCGGGTGAGCCCGGGCGGGGCGCCGTACCGCGTGATCAGGTGACTCAGAGGCCGAGCTCGACCTCGAACTCGCCCGCCTCCAGGATCGCCTTGACCGCGGTCAGGTAACGGGCCGCGTCGGCGCCGTCGACCAGGCGGTGGTCGTAGGACAGGGTCAGGTACGTCATGTCGCGGACGCCGATGACCGTGCCCTCCTCCGTCTCGATGACGGCCGGGCGCTTCACCGTGGCACCGATGCCGAGGATCGCGACCTGGCCCGGCGGCACGATGATCGTGTCGAAGAGCGCACCGCGCGAACCGGTGTTGGAGATGGTGAAGGTCGCGCCGGACAGCTCGTCCGGGGTGATCTTGTTGCCGCGGACCTTGCCGGCCAGGTCGGCCGTGGCCTTGGCGATACCCGCGATGTTGAGGTCACCGGCACCCTTGATGACCGGGGTCATCAGGCCCTTCTCCGAGTCCACGGCGATGCCGACGTTCTCGGAGTCGAAGTAGGTGATCGTGCCCTCGGCCTCGTTGATCTTGGCGTTGATGACCGGGTGGGCCTTCAGCGCCTGGGCCGCCGCCTTCACGAAGAACGGCATCGGGGAGAGCTTGACGCCCTCACGCGCGGCGAAGGAGTCCTTCGCCTGCGTCCGCAGCCGCATCAGACGAGTGACGTCGACCTCGACGACCGAGGACAGCTGCGCCTGCTCGTGCAGCGCCTTGACCATGTTGTCGCCGATGACCTTGCGGATGCGGGGCATCTTCACGGTCTGGCCGCGCAGGGGGGAGACCTCCAGCGCCGGGGCCTTCTTCGCGGCGGCTGCCGGGGCGACCGCGGCCGGAGCCGGGGCAGCAGCCGCGGCCTTCGCGGCCTCGGCGGCGGCGATGACGTCCTGCTTGCGGATACGACCGCCGACGCCGGTGCCCTTGACGGAGCCCAGGTCGACGCCGTTCTCGGCGGCGAGCTTGCGCACCAGCGGGGTGACGTAGGCACCCTCGTCGGTGGGCTGGGCGGCGGCGGGCACGGGAGCCACGGGCGCCGGGGCGACCGGGGCCGGAGCCACCGGCGCGGGGGCCGGGGCCGGAGCCACCGGCGCGGGGGCCGGGGCCGGAGCCGGAGCCGCGGGCTGGACCGGGGCCGGAGCGGCGGCGGCCGGGGCGGCCGGAGCAGCCGGGGCCGGAGCCGGGGCGGCGGGAGCGACCGGAGCCGGGGCAGCGGCGGCGGGCGCCGGGGCCGGGGCGGCCGGAGCCGCGCCCGGGGCGCCGATGACGGCGAGCTTGGCGCCGACCTCGGCGGTCTCGTCCTCACCGACGACGATCTCCAGCAGGACACCGGCGACCGGCGCCGGGATCTCGGTGTCGACCTTGTCCGTGGAGACCTCGAGCAGGGGCTCGTCCTCCGCGACCTCCTCGCCGACCTCCTTCAGCCAGCGGGTGACGGTGCCCTCGGTGACGGACTCGCCGAGCGCGGGCAGGACGACGTCCGTGCCGGTGGCGCCGCCGGCGGGAGCCGGGGCGGCGGGCGCCTCGGCGGCCGGGGCGGGGGCGGCCGGGGCCTCGGCCACGGGGGCCGGGGCGGCGGGCGCCGGAGCCGCGGCGGGCTCGGCGGCCGGGGCCGGGGTGGCGGCCGGGGCGCCGGTGCCGTCGTCGATGATCGCCAGCTCGGCGCCCACCTCGACGGTCTCGTCCTCGGCGACCTTGATGGACGCCAGGATGCCCGCGGCGGGCGCGGGGATCTCGGTGTCGACCTTGTCGGTGGAGACCTCGAGCAGCGGCTCGTCGGCCTCTACGCGCTCACCCTCGGCCTTCAGCCAGCGGGTGACAGTGCCCTCGGTGACGCTCTCGCCGAGCGCCGGAAGGGTTACGGAAACCGCCATGGTTTCGGTTGCTCCTTACGAGTTGCGGAAGTCTGTGTCGTCGCTTCGTCGACCGAGGGGTCAGTCGTGCGAGTGCAGCGGCTTGCCCGCCAGGGCCAGGTGGGCCTCGCCGAGCGCCTCGCTCTGCGTCGGGTGGGCGTGGATGAGCTGGGCGACCTCGGCCGGCAGGGCCTCCCAGTTGTAGATCAGCTGGGCCTCGCCGACCTGCTCGCCCATGCGGTCGCCGACCATGTGGACGCCGACCACGGCACCGTCCTTGACCTGGACGAGCTTGATCTCGCCCGAGGTGTTCAGGATCTTGCTCTTGCCGTTGCCCGCCAGGTTGTACTTCAGAGCGACGACCTTGTCCGCGCCGTAGATCTCCTTGGCCTTGGCCTCGGTGATGCCGACGGAGGCGACCTCGGGGTGGCAGTAGGTCACCCGCGGGACACCGTCGTAGTCGATCGGGACGGTCTTCAGGCCGGCCAGACGCTCCGCCACCAGGATGCCCTCGGCGAAGCCGACGTGCGCGAGCTGGAGGGTCGGGACCAGGTCGCCGACGGCGGAGATGGTGGGGACGTTCGTCCGCATGTACTCGTCGACGAGGACATAGCCGCGGTCCGTCGCGACGCCCTGCTCCTCGTAACCGAGACCGGCGGAGACCGGGCCGCGGCCGACCGCGACCAGCAGGACCTCGGCCTCGAACTCCTTGCCGTCGGCCAGGGTGACCTTGACGCCGTCGGCGGTGTACTCGGCCTTCGAGAAGAAGGTGCCGAGGTTGAACTTGATGCCGCGCTTGCGGAAGGCGCGCTCGAGCAGCTTGGAGCTGTTCTCGTCCTCGACCGGGACGAGGTGCTTCAGACCCTCGATGACGGTGACGTCCGCGCCGAAGGACTTCCACGCCGAGGCGAACTCGACGCCGATGACACCGCCGCCGAGGATGATCGCGGACTTCGGTACGCGGTCCAGGACGAGGGCGTGGTCGGAGGAGATGATCCGGTTGCCGTCGATCTCCAGGCCGGGCAGCGACTTCGGCACGGAGCCGGTGGCCAGCAGGACGTGGCGCCCCTGGATCCGCTGTCCGTTGACGTCGACGGAGGTGGGGGAGGACAGCCGGCCCTCACCCTCGATGTAGGTCACCTTGCGGGAGGCGACCAGCCCCTGGAGACCCTTGTACAGGCCGGAGATGACACCGTCCTTGTACTTGTGGACCCCGGCGATGTCGATGCCCTCGAAGGTGGCCTTGACGCCGAACTGCGCGCTCTCGCGGGCCTGGTCGGCGATCTCGCCCGCGTGCAGCAGGGCCTTGGTGGGGATGCAACCCCGGTGCAGGCAGGTGCCGCCGACCTTGTCCTTCTCGATCAGGGCGACGTCCAGGCCCAGCTGCGCCCCGCGCAGGGCCGCGGCGTAACCGCCACTACCACCGCCGAGGATCACTAGGTCGAAAACGGTGCTGGCGTCGTTCGCCACGTCACGTCCTCCATGCATGTGCGCCGTGCGCCGGTCGTCGCTGACCGCCGGCGGCTGGTGTCCGGCCGCTCTTTCTCCGGCCCTGTGGTGGGGGCCCTGTCCTGCCGACGCCCATCCTCGCACTTGTCGGAGGCCAACGAGACACGGGGCACCTATGTGAGACGCCCCACGTATCGCAACCAGGGGCGCGGGGCTGTGTCGATCTGCGGCTCCGCCGCGCGGGCGCGACCGGCTGGGCAGCCTGGTGATGGACGTGACCGGTCCCACCCAGGGGCGCGGGGAACTGCGCGACAAGCCACACACGGCCCGCACTCGCCACACGGACGGTCGGACCCGAGTGATCAGGCGCACAGTCCCCCAGCCCGGAGAACTAGCCCAGCTCACCCGCCGCGGTCAGTTCGGCGAGGCGCACCAGCGTCCGCACGGCGGTCCCGGTGCCCCCCTTCGGCGTGTACCCGAAGGGCCCGCCCTCGTTGAACGCGGGCCCGGCGATGTCCAGGTGCGCCCAGGTGATCCCCTCGCCCACGAACTCGCGCAGGAACAGACCGGCCACCAGCCCGCCGCCCATCCGCTCGCCCATGTTCGCGATGTCGGCGGTGGGGGAGTCCATGCCCTTGCGCAGGTGCTCCGGCAGCGGCATCGGCCAGGCCGGCTCGCCGACCTCCTCGGCGGCCTCGTACACCGCCGTGCGGAACGCGTCGTCGTTGGCCATGACCCCGAACGTCCGGCTGCCCAGCGCCAGCATCATCGCCCCGGTCAGCGTCGCCACGTCGACGATCGCGTCCGGCTTCTCCTGGGACGCCGCCCACAGCGCGTCCGCGAGGACCAGCCGGCCCTCCGCGTCGGTGTTCAGCACCTCCACGGTCTTGCCGCTGAACATGCGCAGCACGTCACCCGGGCGGGTGGCGGTGCCCGACGGCATGTTCTCGGCCAGGGCGAGCCAGCCGGTGACGTTGACCTCGAGGCCGAGCCGCGCGGCGGCGACCACGGCGGCGAAGACCGCCGCCGCCCCGCTCATGTCGCACTTCATCGTCTCGTTGTGACCGGCCGGCTTCAGCGAGATGCCGCCCGAGTCGTAGGTGATGCCCTTGCCGACGAAGGCGAGGTGCTTGTCCGCCTTGGCGGAGGTGTACGACAGCTTGACCAGGCGCGGAGCGGCCGCGGAGCCGCCGCCGACGCCCAGGATGCCGCCGTAGCCGCCCTTGGCGAGGGCCTTCTCGTCGAGCACCTGGACCTTGATGCCGTGCTCCTTGGCCGCGGTCTGGGCCAGGGTGGCGAACGCCGCGGGGTCGAGGTCGTTCGGCGGCATGTTGATCAGGTCGCGGGCCCGGTTGAGCTCCTCGCCGACGGCGGTGGCACGGGCGAGCGCGGCCTTGTGGGCGGCGTCGCGCGGCTTCCCGCCGAGCAGGGCGGCCTCGGCGAGCGGCGCCTTGGCGTTCTTCGCCTTGGCGTCGGCGCCGTTCTGCTTGTAGACGTCGAAGGAGTACGCGCCCAGCACCACGCCCTCGGCGACCGCGCCGACGTCGCCGGCGTCCGTGAGGGGCAGGGCGAAGGCGGCCTTCTTGGAGCCGGTGAGGGCGCGGGCGGCCACGCCGGCCGCCCTGCGGAGCGCCTCCGCGTCGTAGGCGGCGTCCTTCTCGGGCTCCGCGCCCAGCCCCACCGCGAGCACGAGCGGCGCCTTGAAGCCGGCCGGGGCGGGCAGCTTCGTCACCTCGCCCTCGGCGCCGGTGGCGCCGAGGGTTTCCAGGACGCCCGCGAGGCGGCCGTCGTAGGCCTGGTCGACGGGCTCGGAGCCCGGGGCAACGATCGGGCCCTTTACGCCCTTGGCGACACCGATCACGATCGCGTCGGCCCGGAGGCCGGGCGCCGCGGCGGTGCTGAGAGTGAGAGCAGTCACGGTGGTGAAATCTCGCTTCCGATGTGGAGTTGCTGTGGCCGGAATGTGTGGGTCGACCGGGCCCGGCAGCAGACCCTAGACGGTGTCTGATCTCGTCCGGAGGCGCGGTCGCACGCGGGGTAGGTCGCACCGGCGCGGCGAACCGGCGTGACGAACCCCGCAACGAGCCTACGCGTGCCTGCGCATTCGCTCATGCACGCGAGCGTTCACCTGTCTGTGGCGTCGTAGCCATTTCTGGATCCTCGCACTCCATGAGGTGGGTCACACTCGTCGGGTTCCGGCGAAGAGATCACTTCGCTGTTCGCACGATTTCCACGGATCCTTCGCCGTATCGGCACAGCCATGCCTGCTGCCCGCGCGCGGGGATCCATCTCTGGGGGAGGACACACCATGGCGCAGCGTGCGCACATGTGGAGAAACGCCAAGAACGCCGCCGCCTTCATGGCGGCCGCGGGGCTGACGGCGCTGAGTCTGGGGGCGGCACCCGGCGCCACCGCGGCAGGGGAGCCGCGGATCGACCTGAGGGTCCTGGTCGTGGACAACGGGGACACCCCCGTCCAGGCCATCACCGCCCAGCTGAAGAGCACCGGCATCCCGTACACCGTCGTCGACCTCAACTCCGCGAGCCGGCCGACGATCACCGCGGCCTTCCTGGCCGACACCGTGAACGGGACGGCGAGGGCCAGGTACCAGGGCGTGGTACTGCCCAACGAGGCGCCGTTCGGGGCGGGTTCGGCCGAGCAGACCGCGCTGGAGACGTACGAGAAGACGTACGGCATCCCGCAGGTCGACGCCTACACCTGGGCGCATCCCGAGGTCGGCCTGGAGTACGCGAACTACTCCGGCTCCCTCGACGGGCGGCAGGCGTCCGTCACGACGGCCGGCAAGGCCGGCTGGTTCGGCTACCTCGACGGAGGCTTCACCTTCGAGGACAACTCGCCCACGATCGGCGAGAGTTACGGCTACCTGGCGGCGCCCAGGGCCGGCTACACCAGCTATGTCGACGCACCCCTGCCGGGCGGCAGCGGCACCGGCAGCCTGGTCGGCGAGTACGCCCACGACGGCCGCCGCGAGCTGGTCGTGACGTTCGCCTACAACCAGTACCAGCAGCAGTTCCGGCTGCTCGCCCGCGGCATCGTCGAGTGGCTCACCCAGGGCATCCACCTGGGCCAGGCCCGCAACTACTTCGCCGTCCACGTCGACGACGTGTTCGCGCCCGACGCCCGCTGGGACGCCGCGCGCAACTGCACGCCCGGCGACATCGACTGCGTCGGCGGCGGGGACGACGACGGCACCCCGATCCGGATGACGGCCGCCGACGCGGCCTACGCCGCCCAGTGGCAGCAGGAGCACGGCTTCACCATGGACATGGTGTACAACGCCGGCGCCGGGGAGGAGTGGAAGACCGAGAACGGCGGCACCGACGCCATGGCCGACCGGCTCCTCGCCGACAAGGCCAAGTACCGCTGGATCAACCACACCTACACCCACCCGTTCCTCGGCTGTGTGCAGGACACCTCCACCGTGCCGTGGAGCTGCGCGAAGAACGCCGACGGCTCGACGCAGTACATGAGCCGCGCCGACATCTCCGCGCAGATCCGCGACAACAACAACTGGGCGGCGACCAAGGGCCTGCCGATCGACCGCACCGAGCTGGTCACCGGCGAGCACTCGGGCCTCAGGACGCTCCCGCAGCAGCCCGACGACAACCCGAACCTGGCCCGCGCCCTCTCCGACAACGGCGTCAAGTGGATCGCCTCGGACAACTCGCGCGAGCCCGAGCAGCGCCCGGTGGGCAACGCGCTGACCGTCCCGCGCTACCCGATGAACGTGTACTACAACACCGGCACCAAGGCGGAGATGGCCGACGAGTACAACTGGATCTACACCTCGAAGGCCGACGGCGGCAGCGGCATCTGCGAGGGCAACGCCTCCTCCACCTGCCTCTCCCAGCCGCTGAACACGGCCACCGGCTACGACGACGTCATCGTCCCGCAGGAGGCCCGCACCGACCTCGGTCACGCCATCAGCAACGACCCGCGGCCGCACTACGCCCACCAGTCCAACCTCGCCGAGGACCGCCTGCTCTACCCGGTCATGGACAAGGTCCTCACCGACTACAAGGCCCTCTTCGCCGACAACACCCCCCTGGAGAACCTCCGCCAGAGCGCCATCGGCACCGAGCTCCAGCGCCGCGCCGCCTGGCAGGCCGCCGTCGCCGCCAACAAGGTGACCGCGTACCGCATCGGCAACACGGTCACGATCACCGCGCCGAACGGCACCCAGATCCCGGTCACCGCACCGGAGGGCACGAAGAAGCAGCAGCTCCTCGGCAGCTCCGTCTTCGGCACCCCGTACGCCGGCCGCCGCTCCGACTGGACGACGGCGGGCGGCCTCCAGACCGCGGTCACGCTGAAGCTGGCGTAAGCACCAACGCCCCGAGGGGCAGCGCCCCAAAGGGGCGCGGGGAACTGCGCGACCAGCCCGGACGGACCCGCAGCCGGGCTCCGGGGCGCAGTTCCCCCACCTGATCCGCACCAAACAGGGGGAAGCGGCGCAGCCATGCGCACAGGCCGAAAAGTCACCATGCTCACCGAAGGCACCTACCCGCTCGTCCACGGCGGCGTCAGCACCTGGTGCGACCAGCTCGTCAAGGGCATGCCGGAGGTGGACTTCCACATCGTCTCGCTCTCCGGCAGCGGCCGCGAACCCGTGACCTGGGAGCTGCCGCCCAACGTCCGCCGCCACACCACCGTCCCCACCTGGGGCCCGCGCCCCGGCCGCGACCGGCCGCCGTACGGCAGGGATCTGCGCCGCTTCGGCGACGCCCACGAACGTCTCCTGCTCTCGATCCTCGACCCCGACGCGCCCTGCGACTTCGGCGAGAGCCTCTACGAACTGGCCGCCCTCGCCCGTGAGGGACGGCTGTCGGCGGCCCTGCGCACCGAGACCGCGCTGCGCTCCCTGATGGCGATATGGACGATGCCGCACCTGCCCACCGCGGCCGCCGCCCCCACCGTGCACGACGCGCTCACCGCCACCGACCTGCTGGAACACGCCCTGCGCCCGCTGGGCTTCCGAGTCCCCGGCGACTCGGTCGCCCACGCCGTCAGCAGCGGCCTCGCCACCCTCCCCGCCCTCGCCGCCCGCCACTTCGACGGCGTGCCGTTCCTCCTCACCGAGCACGGCATCTATCTGCGCGAGCGCTACCTCGGCAGCCGCCGCGAGGCACAGCGCTGGCCGGTGAAGGCCTTCATGCTCGGCTTCCACCGCGCCCTGAACACCCTCGGCTACCGCACGGCCGACCTCATCACCCCCTGCAACCAGTACAACCGCCGCTGGGAGGAGCGCGGCGGCGCCGACCCGCAAAAGATCCGCACGGTCTACAACGGCGTCGACCCGCACGCCTTCCCGCACGCCGGCCCCGAGCCCGAGGTGCCCACCCTGGCCTGGTGCGGCCGGATCGACCCCATCAAGGACCTGGAAACCCTGCTGCGCGCCTACGCCCTGGTCCGCGCCGAACTCCCCGACACCCGCCTCAGGTTGTTCGGCCCGGTGCCGCCCGGCTGCGAGGAGTACGCCACCCGGCTGGAGAAGCTCGCCGCCGAACTCGGCGTCACCGACGGCCTCACCTTCGAGGGCCGGGTCACCGAGGTCCGGCGCGCCTACGCGGCCGGCCACGTCGTGGTGCTGTCCTCGATCTCCGAGGGCTTCCCGTTCTCCCTCATCGAGGCCATGTCCTGCGGCCGTACGACGGTGTCGACGGACGTCGGCGGAGTGCGCGAGGCCGTCGGCGACACCGGGATCGTCGTCCCGCCGCGCGAGCCGGAGAAGCTGGCCGCCGCCGCGCTCGCCCTCCTCAAGGACGACGAACGGCGCCTGAAGCTGGGCGAGTTGTCCCGGCAGCGGGTCATCGACCGGTTCACGCTCCGCCGCTCGGTCGACAACTTCCGCACGATCTACCAGGAACTCGCGGGCCTCGACGTCTACGAGCCCACGGTCGAGACGGTCGCCGACTGGACCGAGGAACTGCGCGACCCGTGGTACCGGGCCGTGGCGACGGACGGGACGGGCTGGTGAACCAGAAGACCACCGGCCGGGAGACGACCGGCCGGGAGACGACCGCACGCCCCTTCGTCCCCCAGCAGCGCACCGCGAGGACCGCCCCCTCCTGGGCCGCCCCCGACCCCGTCGACCAACTCGCCGCACACCTCGGCGACTTCGCGGCCGCCGCCGTCCACCCGGACGAGATAGCCGCGGTACTGGAGTCCGACGGCCTCTCCGACGACCAGATCCGCGAACGCTACGGCGTACGCAACTCCTTCGCGCTCGCCGAGGAGCTCTACGCCCGCGTCCCGCGCCGCCACCCGGAACCCGACACCCCACCGCACGACCCCTGGCGGATCGGCCTGCGCGCCTGCCTCCTGCGCGGGCTCGTCTTCGCCCTGCCCGGCTTCGCCCACGTCCTCGGCGCCCCCCTGCTCGCCGGCCCGCCCGGCGCCTTCGGCCTGCCGCCGGGCACGGTCCCGCTGCTGGCCGGCGCGCTGTTCGGCTGGACCTGGAACCAGGGCCTGTCCCACCGCGCGTACGTCTGGCTGGGCCTGGGCGACCTTCCCGCCGCCCGCCGCTGCCTCCTCGTCGGGGCCCCGGTGGGCGCCCTGCTCGGCGCGCTGACCGCACTGGCCGTCGCCGGCCCCGCCGACGGGGCGGCCGTGGCCTTCGCCGCCGGCCAGTCCTGCTACCTCGGCGCCTCCACCACCCTGCTCGTCCTCGGCCGCGAACGGGCCCTGCTGGCCGCGCTGGCACCGCTCACGGCGGGCGCCCTCCTGGCCCTGGCCCACCCCCTCCCGGACCCGGTCGGCCCGACCCTGCTGGTGGGCTCACTGGTCGCGGTGATGCTGCTCGGACTGCTCTCGGTGGCGACCCGCGTGCGGGAGTCGCCCGGCGGGGCCGGCGCCCCCGCCCCGGCGGCCTCCCTGCCGTACGCCCTGTTCGGCCTCGGCAGCGGCGCGCTCGTCCTGTACGCGGCCCTCGGCGACGTCCTGGCGGGGGAGGAGCACAGCGCGCTCGCCGCGCCCGCCGCCGTGGCGCTCACCCTCAGCATGGGCCCCGCCGAATGGCTGCTGTACCGCTTCCGCAGCGGCAGCCTGGCCGGACTGCGCACCACGGGCACCCCGCACGCCTTCCGGCGGGCGACCCTGCGCACGGGCGCCGAGTGCCTCGCCGCCTACCTCCTGGTCCTCGCGGCCCTCGGCCTGACCGCCACCGCCCTGTGGCCGGACACCCCCGGCCTCACCGCCGTACGCCTGGCCGATCTGCTCCTGCTGGGCGTGGTGCTGTGGACCGGGCTGCTGCTCCAGTCCTTCGGCGCGGTCCACGGCACGGCCGCCGTCTGCTGCGCCGCCGCCCTCGCCCAGACCCTCGCCCTGCTCACCCACCTCGCCGACCCGCACGGGGTGGCCCTTACGGTGTACACAACGGCGGCCGCCGTCCAGGCGCTGCTGGTCCGCACACTCCTGGGAAGAGCGACGGCCCACCGATGAACACGCGATCCCTCCTCGCGACCGCCTCCCTGCTCCTGCTGCTCACGGGCTGCACGACGGTCTCCGACGGCAAGGGCGACGAACCGGCGACCGGCGGTACGGCCGCGGGGAAGCGCTGGCAACCCCGGCCCGGCACCGACTGGCAGTGGCAGCTCAGCGGCAAGCTGGACACCTCCGTCGACGTCCCGGTGTACGACATCGACGGCTTCGACCACACGAAGAAGACCGTCGCCGCACTGCACGCCGACGGCCGCAAGGTCATCTGCTACCTGTCCACCGGCGCCTGGGAGGACTGGCGCCCGGACGCCGGCGACTTCCCGAAGTCCGTGATCGGCAAGGGCAACGGCTGGAAGGGCGAACGCTGGCTCGACATCCGCGCGGTGGACGTCCTCGAACCCCTGATGGCGGCGCGCCTCGACATGTGCCGGGACAAGGGCTTCGACGCGGTCGAGCCGGACAACATGGACGGCTACAAGAACACCACCGGCTTCCCGCTGAAGGCGGCCGACCAGCTCCGCTACAACCGGCTGCTCGCCCGCCTCGCCCACGAACGGGGCATGTCCGTCGGCCTGAAGAACGACCTCGACCAGATCCCGGCACTCGTCGACGACTTCGACTTCGCGGTCAACGAGCAGTGCGCGCAGTACGACGAGTGCGCGGACATGACGCCGTTCATCGAGGCGGACAAGGCGGTCTTCCACGTCGAGTACGAACTCCCGACCAGCGACTTCTGCGCGGAGTCCCGGCGGCTGAAGCTGAGTTCGCTGCTGAAGAAGTACGAACTGGGGGTGTGGCGGGAGGCCTGTTAGCCGCCCAGGGTCAGCGCCACCAGGGCCGTCGTCGCCGCTGTCTCCGCCACGCCGCCGAACACGTCCCCCGTCACCCCGCCGAAGCGGCGGGTGCAGTGGCGCAGGAGGAGTTCGGCGGTGGCCAGGGCGGCGAGGAGGGCTAGGGGCGTGCGGGCGGTGTCGTAGGCGCCCGACAGCGCGCCCACGGCTGCCGCGGCGGCCGTGAACAAGGCCGTCACCGTCAGCGCGGCCGGAACCGGGACCACGCCCGCCACCGCCGCGCCCAGACCCTCCGGCCGGGCCGGCGGGACACCCGCCCGGGCCGCCAGGGTCAGCGCCAGACGGGCCGCCACCGCCGAGACGACGGCGGCGACCGCACCCCGGGCCCATGAGTCGTCGTACAGCCGTGCCAGCGCCGCCACCTGCGCGAGCAGCACGAACACGAGCGTGAGCACCCCGAACGGCCCGATGTCCGACTGCTTCATGATCCGCAGCGCGTCCTCGGCGGGCTTGCCGCTGCCCAGACCGTCCGCCGTGTCGGCGAGCCCGTCGAGGTGCAGACCGCGCGTGAGCACGGCGGGTACGGCGGCGGAGGCGACGGCGGCGAGCAGCGGGCCCGTGCCGAGAAGGAGCAGCAGCAGACCGAGGCCCGCCGCACAGCCCCCGACGACCAGCCCGACCACGGGCGCGCTCAGCATGCCGCCGCGCGCGGCCTCCCGGTCCCAGCGGCTCACCCGCACCGGGAGGACGGTGAGGGTGCCGAAGGCGAAGCGGAGGCCGTGGAGCGGCGGCGGGGTCATGGACACGGCGGAAGAGTAGCCCGGTCGCCCCGCCCACGAGGCAGCCCACCCCGCCGCCCGCGACACTGGGGACATGGGCGACTGGCTGCAGCGCAACATCGTCGAGCCGGGGAAACTCCCCCTGCTCCTCGCCCTGACCGCGTTCGTCCTCACCTTCCTGATCACCCGGATGATCACCCGCATGATCCGGGCCGGAAAGGGACCCTTCGGCAACATCAGCTCCGGCGGGGTGCACATCCACCATGTCGTGCCCGGGGTCGTGCTGATCGTCGCGGGCGGCTTCGGCGCGGTGGCGAGCGGGGCGCGCGGGTTCGGCTCCGGGGTCTTCGCGGTGATCTTCGGCATCGGGGCGGGGCTCGTCCTCGACGAGTTCGCGCTGATCCTGCACCTCGACGACGTGTACTGGACGGAGGCGGGGCGCAAGAGCGTGGAGGCGGTGGTGCTGACGGCCGCGCTCGGCGGGCTGCTGCTGGTGGGGGCGGCGCCGTTCGGGGTCAACGACATGAGCGACGCGGAGCTTCAGGACCGGGGGGCCGTGCTGGCGACGGTCGCCGTGAATTTCCTGCTGTCGCTGACCGTGCTGTTCAAGGGCAAGGTCAAGATGGCGGTGTTCAGTGTGTTCATCCCCTTCATCGGGCTGATCGGCATGGTGCGGCTGGCCCGGCCCGGGTCGCCCTGGGCACGGCGGTTCTACCGGCGGCGGCCGAAGGCGCGGGCCCGGGCGATCCTGCGGGCGTATCGGCACGACCGGCGGTGGGTGGGGCCGGGGCGGGTGCTGGGGGACTGGCTCGGGGGGAAGACGGATGCGGAGCTTTCACGCAAGGGCGCCTAGCGGGGGTGGGTGCGTCCGTTGTTCGGCGGGTGCGGGCGCGCTGTGGCTTGTCGCGCCCCGCGGCGGAGCCGCAGATCGATACAGCCCCGCGTCCCTTGGGTGGGACATCTTGCCGCGCACAGAAAAGCAACCGCCGCCATCGCCGCCAAGTGCTCCTTGCCCGCCAGGTTGTTCTTCAGTACGACCTCCACCACTATCGCGGCGACCACCGCCGCCGTCGTGGCGTACGCGCGGTAGCGCCAGCCCACGTACACCGCCAGGCCCACCACCGCCGCCGACGGGCCGGTGTCGACCACCTGGGCGTCGGTGGTGGGGAGGGTGTCCAGGGCGATGGCCGCGCGGGCGTACAGGGTGCCGGCGAGGGTCGCGGCGTAGGCGACGGTCAGGGTGCGGCGCCGGCCCAGGCAGGTCTCCGCGATGCCGAACACGAGCAGGATCTGAGCGAGGGCACCCCAGACCGGCAGGTCGAGGGCGGGGACGAACAGGGAGAGCGGGGTGCGCAGGAGGGCGAGCCACAGGGGGTCCTCGGCCCGGACCGCGCCCAGGTCCTGCACCGGGCGGTAGCCCCAGGACCGGTTCTGCACGAGCTGCATGACCGACGTCAGACACACGGCCGTGAGGGTCAACGGCACCGCCCGCCACCGCCGCCGTACCAAGGGCCCGCGCACGGCCGCGTACAACGGCCCCCACTCGGCGCGGGCCCAGCGGGTGACGCGACGGTTCACCGCGGCAGCCCCGGCGCCCGGGCGCCCAGGAACCCTTCGGCCCGGGCCGACGCGAGGCCGATGCGGGGCAGGTCCGCGGACTTTTCGAAGAGGAGGAACCTGGGCTCCCAGATGGGCCGGTACTTGGCGTTGGCGCGGTACAGGGACTCGATCTGCCACCAGCGGGAGAAGAAGGTCAGCAGGGAGCGCCACAGCCTCAGCACCGGCCCGGCGCCCAGCCGCGCGCCGCGTTCGAAGACCGAGCGGAACATCGCGAAGTTGAGCGAGACCTGGGTGATCCGGATCTCCGACGCGCGCCGGAGGAGTTCGATCACCATGAACTCCATCAGGCCGTTGTCGGAGTCCCGGTCGCGCCGCATCAGGTCGAGGGAGAGGCCGTGCGGGCCCCAGGGCACGAAGGAGAGCAGGGCGCGGAGGTCACCGTGCGCGTCCGTGCACTCCAGCATCACGCAGCGCCCGTCCTGCGGGTCCCCGAGCCGCCCCAGCGCCATGCTGAACCCGCGCTCGGTGGCCCCGTCCCGCCAGTCGTCGGCACGGCGCAGGAGATACGCCATCTCGTCGGCCGGGATGTCCTCGTGCCGCCGTACCCGCACGGTGTACCCGGCCCGGCGGACCCGGTTGTGGGCCTGCCGGACGGTTCGCATGGCCCGGCCCTCCAGGGTGAACTCGGCGACGTCGACGATCGCCTCGTCGCCGAGTTCGAGGGCGTCCAGGCCGTGCCGGGCGTACACCGTCCCGGCCTCCTCGCCCGCCCCCATCACCGCCGGGATCCACCCGTGCGCCCGCGCCTCGGCGAGCCATGGCTCGATCGCCCCCGGCCACGCCTCCGGGTCCCCGAGCGGATCCCCCGACGCCAGGGACACCCCGCCGACCACCCGGTAGGCGACGGCCGCCTTCCCGGTCGGCGACCAGCACACGCTCTTCTCCCGGCGCAGCGCGAAGTACCCGAGGGAGTCCCGCTCGCCGTGCCGGTCGAGCAGCTCCCGCAGCCGCTTCTCGTCGTCCTCGGTGAGCGGGTCCACGGCCCGCCGGGAGCGGAAGGCGGCGTACAGGACGCCGAGCACGAGGGCCGTGCTCAGCACGTTCACGGTGACGTCGACCCAGTTCGGCGGGGCGACGCCGGGGGAGCGGAAGTCGGAGATGGAGACCAGGCGGAGGGTTCCGTAGCGCCAGCACTCGGCGAACGTGGAGTGGCCTCGGGCCTGGTTGGTCGCCGCCACCAGCAGCGCCGCGAGCAGCGACGAGACGAGCAGCCCGCCGGCCGCGACGGTCGCGGCGAGCTTGGGGTTGGCCCGATCACCCTTGGCGTAGAACTCCCGCCGCCCGAGCACCAGCGCGCCCACGAAGGCCGCCGTCAGGGCCAGCGACACCCAGTTCTGCGGGTGCCGCCGGATCTCCGGGAACACCATGGCGAAGGCGAGCAGCGCGAGGAACGCCCCGCCGAGCCCGAGGTTGAGGATCCACGCGGCGCGCTTGCGGCGCCGCATGGTGATCGCCAGGAACGCCGTGAACACGCCGGAGGCGAAGCCGGCGGTCAGCAGGTACGGCGTGAACAGGTCCTCCTGGTTGTGCCGCCGCACGTCCTGCCCCAGGGAAACCCACACCGCGCTGAGGAAGTTGACGAAGGCGACGGCACGCAGATACCAGACGGCGAAGACGGCGGCGAAACGGGTGTTTCCCATGAGCGGTGATCATATGGGTGCACTTCCGGTAAACCGCTCTTTTGTAGCCGCCTGTCCCTTTACGCCTCTTGCTCCTCTTGCTCCTCTTGCTCCCCTTACTCCTCTTCCTTGTCGTTCTCCTCGGCGGGGGCCGGCTTCTCGGGGAGCTCGGCGGCCAGTGCCGCCGCGGCCTGTACCAGCGGCAGCGCCAGCAGCGCCCCCGCGCCCTCCCCGACCTTCACGCCCTGGTCGAGCAGCGGCTCCAGCGCCATCCGGTCCAGCGCCTTCGCCTGCCCCGGCTCACCGCTCTTGTTCGCCGCCAGCCACCAGTCCGGCGCCCGGAACGCGATCCGCTGCCCCACGAGCGCGCACGCGGCCACCACGACCCCGTCCAGCACGACCGGCAGCTTCCGCACGGCGCACTGCAGCAGAAAGCCCGTCATCGCGGCGAGGTCGGCCCCGCCCACGGTCGCCAGCAGCTGCAACTGCTCCCCGAGCACCGGCCGCGCCCGCCGCAGCGCGTCCCGGATGGCCGCGCACTTGCGCATCCACGCCAGGTCGTCGATGCCCTCGCCGCCCCGCCCGGTCACCACGGAGGCGTCGGTCCCGCACAGCGCGGCGACCAGCACCCCGGCCGCCGTGGTCCCGCCCACGCTCACATCGCCGAGGACGACGAGATCCGTACCGGAGTCGGCCTCCTCGTCCGCGACCGCCATGCCGGCCCGGAAGGCCGCCTCGGCCTCCTCGACCGTCAGGGCGTCCTCGATGTCGATCCGGCCGCTGCCGCGCCGCACCCGGTGCCGTACGACGTCCTCCGGGAACGCGTCCGGCTCGCAGTCCAGCGCCATGTCCACGATCCGCACGGGCACATCGAGGCGCCGGGCGAGCACCGAGACCGGCCGGCCGCCCTCCAGGATCTCCCGCACCAGCTCCGCGGCGGTGCCCGCGGGCCGGGCCGAGACCTCGAGCTCGGCGACGCCGTGGTCACCGGCGAACAGCACCACCCGCGGCCGTACGACCGGCCGCACGGGCACCGAACCCTGCGCCGCCGCCAGCCACTCACCCAGGTCGTCCAGGCGCCCCAGCGATCCGGGCGGCACGATCTGACGTTCCCGGCGGGCCTCCGCGTCGCGGCGCACGCCGCCGTCGGGGCGCTCGATCAGATCGGTGAAGTCGTCGAGATTAAGCGAGCTCATTCGCCGAACAGTACCGGCACGGGGCGACCGGTTCGGCGGCACATGGGCACCCCACAGGCGCGACGTCTTTGCACCCAAGATCGGTATCCCATACGTTCCGTTTTGCTGCGGAATGTCGTAGCGCTCGCGTCTGCCCTTCCCCCGGAGCCGCTCATGCCCTCCCGGCCCAGGCCCATCCACGATCCGCGCCGCGACGACTGCCCGTGGTGCGGCTCGAAACGCCTGCGCACCCGACTGCGGTCACCGGACCTGCGCCACCGCAGACCGGGCACCTTCGTGGTCGACGAGTGCCGGGACTGCGCGCACGCCTTCCAGAACCCGCGCCTGACCCCCGAGGGGCTGACGCTCTACGACGGCCGGCGCGACCGGCGCCCCACGCCTCGGCACCTGCGCGCGACGGCCCGCGCGATGCTGCCGTTCCCGGAGCCGGAGAGCTGGCTGGACGTGGGCACGGGGGACGCGCACTTCCCCCTGGCGGCCAAGGCGCTGTTCGCCTACACCGCGTTCGACGGGGTGGACCCGACCCCGCGCGTGCAGCGGGCGCGGGCGGCGGGCCGCCTGGACGAGGCCCACCTGGGCCGGCTCACCGCCCCCGACGTCCTCGCCCGGCTGCGCGGCCGCTACGACGTCGTCAGCATGCTCCACCACCTCGAACACACCCGGGACCCCCGAGCGGAACTCGCCGCGGCACTGCTGGCGTTGCGCCCCGGCGGCCACCTCCTCCTCGAACTCCCGGACCCCACCAGCGCGTCCGCGACCGTCCTCGGCAAGTGGTGGCACCCCTACGACCAGCCCCGCCACCTCCATCTGATCCCCCTCACCAACCTCCTCCCGGAACTCGAGTCCCAGGGCTGCGAGATCGTCCTGACGGACCGCAGATCCCCGCACACCCCGCACGACCTCTCGACGGCCGTCTCCCTCTACGTGAACAGAACCCGCCTGCACCGGGCGGCCGGCCCGCTGACCACCCTGGCCGCCGTCCTCGACCACGCCCTGGCCCCGGCCCTCCGCCGCACCCGCTTCTCGAACGCGTACCGGGTGATCGCCCGGAAGAAGTGACCCCGTTGCCCGCAGCCCGCAGCCACGGAGCGAATGCGACAGCGTGACTGCAGTTCCCAGGGACGCGGGGCGGTGTCGATATGCGGCTCCGCCGCGTGGGCGCGACCAGCCCCCAGGCACCCGCAGCCGCGCGACGGTCCGCAGTCCCGTCCCACCCCCCCGGTCAACCGCGGAGCACCACCGCCTGCCCCGCCACCACCAGCACGACCTCCTCGCACTCACCCGCCACCGCCGCGTTCAACCGCCCCAGCTCATCCCGGTACCGCCGCCCGGAAGCAGTCGCCGGCACGATCCCCGACCCCACCTCGTTCGACACCAGCACCACCTTCCGCCGAGCCCCCCGCACCGCCCCCGCCAACTCCGCGACCCGCGCCCGCAGGGCCCGCTCACCCCCGTCCGCCCACACCGCGTCGTCCCACGCCCCCACGGAGTCCATGGCATCCGTCAGCCACAGCGACAGACAGTCGATCAGCACCGGCGCCGCGGCCCCCTCGTCCGCCAGCAGCGGCACGAGATCGCACGTCTCGGCCGTACGCCACGACCCCGGCCGCCGCTCCCGGTGCGCCGACACCCGCGCCGCCCACTCGGTGTCCCCGCTCCGCGAGCCTCCGGTGGCCACGTACAGCACGTCGGGGAACGACTCCAGCCGCCGCTCCGCCTCCACCGACTTCCCCGACCGCGCCCCGCCCAGCACCAGCGTCCGCCGCGGCACGTCCGGCACGTCCTCGTACACGCCCGCCACCAGCGTCGTCCCGTCCGGCACCGCCCGCGCCCCCGCCGCCGCGAGCCGTCGCGTCAACTCCGCGCCCGGCGGCACGTCATGGTCCAGATGTACGGCCACCACATCCGTCGTCGGCCCGGCCGCGCCCACCGCCCGCAGCTTCGCCAGCGCGTCCGGCCGCCCCACGAGGTCGGCAAAGACCAGGTCGTACCGCTCGGCGGGCTCCGCCCCCTCCTCCAGACCGGCCGGCGCGCCCCCCGGCGGCAGGTACAGCAGCCGCTGCCCGTCGGGACCGGTCACCGCGTAGCCGGTTCCGGGCGCGTCCATCGCCACCGCCCGCACCCGATGCCCCGTCAGCAGCGCCAGCTCCCGCCCGTCCGGCACCCGGCCGGGCTGCGGCAACCCGGCCGGCACCTCCACCGGCGGCCCGTCGTGCGGATGCGACAGCAGCACCTGCCGTACACCGCCCAGCGAATGTCCCACCCGGGCCGCCGCGAAGGCCGCACCCGGCGTCAGATCGAGCAACAGCGCCCCGTCCACGAGCAACGCCGTCGCCGCACGCGCGTGCGGTCCCAGCGACATCGCGCACACCGCGCAGGGGCAGTCGGGGCGGGGCAGTCCCGCGGGGGCACCGGTTCCGAGCAGAGTCACTTCCACACAGCGTATTTTCGCGTCTCTGACCTGGTCTTGCGCATCCGACTAGGCTGCTCGGCAGGGGCCGGACCAAGATCCGGCTTCTGCTCTGCACGTGTTCATATCAGGGAGGCGTACATGGCGGCATGGACGTGGCGGTTCGAGAAGGCCGACGGGACGGAGGTCCAGCCCGCGGTGGAACCGGACGAGTTCACCACCCAGGGGGACGCCGAGTCCTGGATCGGGGAAGAGTGGAAGGCCCTCCTCGAAGGCGGCGCGGACCAGGTGCGGCTCTTCGAGGACTCCAGCGAGATCTACGGCCCCATGAGCCTGCACGCGAACGAGGCGTAGCCCCGGGGCCACCCGGGACACGCACAGGGGCGGCCGTGCCACGGCCGCCCCTGTGCACCGCCCCCGTGCACCGCCTCACTGCTCACCCAGCGTCACCTCGGCCTTCTTCTCCCGGCCGTTGTGGGTGAACGTCACCGTGGTCCGGTCACCCGGCTTCCGCTCGGCCAGCGCCTCCGTCAGCGAGGTGATGGTGGTGATGTCCGTGTCGCCCAGCCGGACGATGACGTCCCCCGGCACGATGCCCGCCTCGTCGGCCGCGCCCCCGTCCTTCACCTCCACCACGACCACCCCGGCGGGCTGGAAGTCCGCGTCCACGAAGGTGCGTCCGGTGATGCCGAGGGCCGCCCGGCCCGAGTCGGTGACCCGGCCGCTGCGCACGATCTGGTCGGCGATCGTGCGCACGGTCGACGCGGGTATCGCGAACCCGATGCCGGGCGCCGCGCCGCCGCCGAGTTCGGGATCGGTCGCGGCGAGCGTCGGGATGCCGATGATCCGCCCGTCCAGACCGACCAGCGCGCCCCCGCTGTTGCCCGGGTTGATCGCCGCCGAGGTCTGCACCATGTTGGCGAGGGTCGCCCCCGTACCGCCGTCGTCGCTGCCCTCGCTGACGGTCCGTCCGGTCGCCGAGACGATGCCCTCCGTCACGCTCGACGACAGGCCCAGCGGTGACCCCATCGCCAGCACCACCTGCCCGACCTGCACCTTCGAGGTGTCCCCGAACGTGGCCGCCCGCAGCCCGGCCGGCACGGTGTCCAGCTTGACCACGGCGAGATCCTGCTCCGGGTACGAGGAGACGAGGGTCGCCGTCAGCGGCTTCTTGCTGTTGGCGGTGGTCACCCGGAACGTCCGCCCGCCCTCGACGACGTGCGCGTTGGTGACGATGTGCCCCTTGCCGTCGTAGACGACCCCCGACCCCAGCCCGCTCTCCGTCTCGATCTGCACCACCGACGGCAGAACGTCCTTGATCACCCGCTGGAAGTCGCTCTGCAGATCGTCCGCGGCCTTCCCCGGCGGCTGCGCGGCCTGCGCGGCCTGCGCGGTCGTGGCCTGCGGAGCCCCCACACCGGAACACCCGGCGCAGCACACGAGCAAGGCGAGTCCCAGGGCGCGGAAGCGGGGAGAGTCCATGCCCCGAGTCTCACGCCGGCGGGGGAAAGGGGCCTGATGGAGTCACCCGAACGAGCGAAACCCACGCCCACTGCACGTAGGGGCGCGGGGGCGGTGTCGATATGCGGCTACCGCCGCGTGGGCGCGACCAGCCCCCACGCACCCGCGGATCCAGGACGCCCTCAGGCCCCCCGAACCCCACAAAGATGCAGCAACGCCGCCACCCCCCGGTAGGGATCCGTCCTCCCGGCTCGCTCCTCGGCCGCCAGCAAGGCCTCCGCCTCCGCCGGATCCTCCGGCACCCCGGTGTCGTCCGAGGCGGTGTCGGTGAACACCCGCACCCCGTACCAGGCCTGCAACGGCGCCCCGATCCCGGCCAGCGCGTCGGTCAGCGTGGTCAGCCGGTCGGCCCGGACGTCCAGGCCCAGCCGGTTCGTGTACGACACGGTGTCGAACGCGGCCAGCGCGCCCGCCCAGTCGCCGCTCAGCCCCGGCCGCATGGCCAGCGCGTCCGCGTTGCGCACCAGCAGCGACAGCAGCCCGCCCGGGGCCAGCATCCGCCCAAGGCCGGCCAGCAGGGCGTCCGGCTCCTCGACGTACATCAGCACGCCGTGGCACAGCACCACGTCGAAGCTGCCCGGCAGGAAGTGCACACCGGTGTCCCGGCCGTCGCCCTCGATGATCCGCATCCGCTCCCGGATGCCCTCAGGCTCCCCGGACAGCGACGCACGGGCCGCCGCGGCCATCGTCGCGTCCTGCTCCAGACCGGTCACCTGATGACCGAGGCGGGCCAGCCGCAGCGCCTGCGTGCCCTGCCCCATCCCCACGTCGAGCACCCGCAGCCGCTGCCCGACCGGATACCGCCCCGCGATCTGCTCGTCGAGCTGCCGCGCCACCAGTTCCTGCCGTACGACATCACGCAGCCCACCCAGCCTGCTCAGCCAGGCCTCGGCCGCTCCCCCGGAGAAAGCCGTCGTGCTCAGGGCCGCTCTCCGCGCTTGACCTGCGGCTTGGGCAGCCGGAGCCGACGCATCTGCAGGGAGCGCATCAGGGCGTAGGCGACCGCGCCACGCCGGTTCTGGTCGGGGAAGCGCGCGTGCAGCGCCTTGCGCAGCCGGAAGACGGTGACGATCGAGTCGAGGACGATCAGCACGATCACGACCAGCCACAGCAGCAGCGCGATCGTCTGCAGCGAGGCCACCCGGACCAGGCTCAGCACCAGGATCACCACGGCCATGGGCAGGAAGAACTCCGCCACGTTGAACCGCGAGTCGATGAAGTCACGCGCGAACTTGCGGACCGGACCCTTGTCACGGGCCGGCAGATACCGCTCGTCGCCGCCCGCCAGCGCCTGGCGCTGACGTTCCAGCTGGGTGCGGCGCTCGTCGCGCTGCCGCTTGGCGGCCTCCTTGCGCGTCGTCGGGGTGTTGGCGACGCTGCGGCGCTGGGACTGGGCCTCATTGCGCTTGGGCGTCGGCCGACCCTTGGGGGCCTGCGGGTCACGGGGCTGCTTGGAGTCGGTCACCGCCGCCTTGTCGGCGGGGGCCTTCTCTTCCTTGGCACGGCTACGGAACACAAAACCCAAGGGTAAGCGCTCGCGGGCATGGACCCCAGCCCGGCGGGGAACGATCCGGCAACACCGGACGTCTCTAGGGGAGACGGACCGGGATAGACGGGGGAAAACAGCGGAAGACAGGACGTAAGGGGGCCGTAGGGGAGGGCGAGCGCCCACCCTGAGGGTCACCTACTCCTCACGCCGGAGCAAAGGACTCCGTCAGTCGTTCTCGGGGAGGAGCGCATCCGCCCCCGAACAGTGCGTCAATGGATGCAGGGCCCGTACTGTGGGTTCTGTCGCAGAGCTGGAGCTGGACGTCAGAAGGGGGCGCGCGAAGCCCATGAGCGGTGTCATGAAGCGTATGGGGATGATCTTCCGCGCGAAGGCGAACAAGGCCCTTGACCGGGCCGAGGACCCGCGCGAGACCCTCGATTACTCGTACCAGAAGCAGTTGGAGCTCCTGCAGAAGGTCCGCCGCGGCGTCGCCGACGTGGCCACCTCGCGCAAGCGCCTGGAGCTGCAGCTCAACCAGTTGCAGTCGCAGTCCTCGAAGCTGGAGGACCAGGGCCGCAAGGCGCTCGCGCTCGGCCGTGAGGACCTCGCCCGCGAGGCGCTCTCCCGCCGTGCCGCCCTCCAGCAGCAGGTCACCGACCTGGAGACCCAGCACGCCACGCTCCAGGGCGAGGAGGAGAAGCTCACACTCGCGGCGCAGCGCCTGCAGGCCAAGGTCGACGCCTTCCGTACGAAGAAGGAGACCATCAAGGCCACCTACACCGCCGCCCAGGCCCAGACCCGCATCGGCGAGGCGTTCTCCGGCATCTCCGAGGAGATGGGCGACGTCGGCCTCGCCATCCAGCGCGCCGAGGACAAGACCGCCCAGCTCCAGGCCCGGGCCGGCGCCCTCGACGAGCTGCTCGCCTCCGGCGCCCTGGACGACCCCACCGGCATCGCGAAGGACGACATCCAGAGCGAGCTGGACCGGCTCTCCGGTGGTACGGATGTAGAGCTGGAACTGCAGCGCATGAAGGCCGAGCTCGCCGGAGGTTCGTCCGCCGGGCAGCAGGCCATCGAAGGTGGCACCGGCCAGTCGCAGTCCCAGCAGCAGCCGCAGGACACCCCGCGCTTCGACAAGCAGTAGCAGCCCGGCGCCGGGGACCGGAGCCGAGGAGGGCCGACATGATCGTACGGATCATGGGGGAGGGCCAGTGGACACTGGCCGACTCCCACTTCGCCGAGCTGAACAAGCTGGACGACGAGCTGCTCGCGGAGATGGAGGGCGGCGACGAGACCGGCTTCCACCGCACCCTCGGCGCCCTCCTCGACGCGGTCCGCCGCCTCGGCGAGCCCCTCCCCGACGACGCCCTGGAACCCTCGGAGCTGATCCTCCCGGCCCCGGAGGCGAGCCTGGAGGAGGTCCGGGAGATGCTGAGCGACGACGGGTTGATCCCGGGCTGAGGGACACTTCCCGGCGCCGGTCACGGCGACTCCAGCCCGTCCGGCGTGTGAGGACGAGGCCCCTTCAGGGCCGAAGCGGGGGTCTGGGGGCGGCCGGCCCCCAGCCACGGTCAGGAGAGCGACGGTAAGCGGAAAGTGACCCCCCTCGCACGGGCCCGGCGCCAGCTGACAGCCCACCCCCTCGCGCTCGACGCGGCCCTCGCCGCAGGCGTCCTCCTCTGTATGCTCGCCGGCTCCTTCGTCGACCCCCACAGCGGCCACACCGTCAGCTGGAGCATCCGCACCCCCGACCCCCTCAGCCTCCTGCTGATGACCCTCGGCGCGGTCGCCCTGGTCTTCCGCCGCCGCGCCCCCATGACGGTCCTCGCCGTCACCGGCACCCTCTCCGTCGTCGAGTCCATCACCGGAGACCCCCGCGCCCCCGTCGCGATGTCCGCCGTCGTCGCCCTCTTCACCGTCGCCGCCACCACCGACCGCGCCACCACCCTGCGCGCCGGACTGGTCACCATGACCGCGCTCACCAGCGCCGCGATGCTCGCCGGCCCCCTGCCCTGGTACGCGCAGGAAAACCTCGGCATCCTCGCCTGGACCGGCATCGGCGCCACCGCCGGCGACGCCGTCCGCAGCCGCCGGGCCGTCGTCCAGGCCATCCGCGAGCGCGCCGAGCGGGCCGAGCGCACCCGCGAGGAGGAGGCCCGCCGCCGCGTCGCCGAGGAGCGCCTGCGCATCGCCCGCGATCTGCACGACGTGGTCGCCCACCACATCGCCCTGGTCAACGTCCAGGCCGGAGTCGCCGCCCACGTCATGGACAAGCGCCCCGACCAGGCCAAGGAGGCCCTCGCCCACGTCCGCGAGGCCAGCCGCTCCGCGCTCAACGAGCTGCGCGCCACCGTCGGCCTGCTGCGTCAGTCCGGCGACCCGGAGGCCCCCACCGAACCGGCCCCCGGCCTGGACCGCCTCGACGAGCTGGCCGGCACCTTCCGCAGCGCCGGACTGCTGGTCGAGGTGGCCCGCGCCGACCACGAGACGAAACTCCCCGCCGCCGTGGACCTGGCCGCCTACCGGGTCATCCAGGAGGCCCTCACCAACGTGCAGAAACACGCGGGAGCGGACGCGAAGGCCGAGGTCAGCGTGGTACGCGTGGGACCGCACATCGAGATCACGGTCCTCGACGACGGCGACCCCGGGGCCGAGGAGGCCCCGGTCACCGGCGGCGGGCACGGCCTGCTCGGCATGCGGGAACGCGTCACCGCCCTGCGCGGCACCCTCACCACGGGTCCCCGCTACGGAGGCGGCTTCCGGGTGCATGCGATCCTGCCCGTCAAGACCCGTACCCGGACCGCCGAGGACCCCGTATGACCATCCGTGTCCTGCTCGCCGACGACCAGGCGCTGCTGCGCAGTGCGTTCCGGGTGCTCGTCGACTCCGAGTCCGACATGGAGGTGGTGGGGGAGGCGTCCGACGGGGCGCAGGCGGTCCTGCTGGCCCGGCAGGAGCGTCCGGACGTCGTCCTGATGGACATCCGCATGCCCGGCACCGACGGCCTCGCCGCGACCCGGGAGATCAGCGCCGACCCCGACCTCGCCCAGGTCCGGGTGGTCATCCTGACCACCTTCGAGGTCGACGACTACGTGGTGCAGTCCCTGCGCGCGGGCGCCTCCGGCTTCCTCGGCAAGGGCAGCGAGCCGGAGGAGCTGCTGAGCGCGATCCGGATAGCCGCCGGCGGTGAGGCCCTGCTCTCCCCGGCCGCCACCAAGGGCCTGATCGCCCGCTTCCTCGCGCAGGGCGACGCCCCCGACGAGCACGACCCCGCGCGGGCGGAGCGCCTCGGCGCCCTCACCGTGCGCGAGCGCGAGGTCCTCGTCCAGGTGGCCGGCGGGCACTCCAACGACGAGATAGCCGAGCGGCTGGAGGTCAGCCCGCTGACCGTGAAGACGCATGTCAACCGGGCCATGGCGAAGCTGGGCGCCCGCGACCGGGCCCAGCTCGTGGTGATCGCGTACGAGTCCGGGCTGGTACGCCCGAGGGTGGAGTGACCCCAACTGCCCCGTATTGCCCGTCTGGTTGGGGTGCGATCGGTGTCACCGGGCTGGTTCCAACCCGGCCGGTGTTGATCGCATGAGACTCGACCGTCCGCCGGGCGGACAAGCAGCGTGAGCCGGGAATCCCCGTGTCGGGGAGGGTTCAAAGAAGAGAGACCCGTAAAAGCGGGCCCATGTGATGTGGTCGTCGCGATCGCCCCCGGGTGATCGCGGCACCGCAGCTGCTGCCGACCATCGAACTGCCGATGGTGTCCGTGCTCGCCCCCTACCAGGGCGCCTCCCCGGACCTCGTCGAGAAGCAGGTCGTCGAACCGATCGAGGACAGCCTCGAAGGCGTCGACGGCATCACCGGCGTCACCTCCACCGCCAGCGAGGGCAACGCCCTCGTCGTGGCGTCCTTCGACTACGGCAACGACACCAAGCAGCTGGTCGCCGACGTCCAGCTGGCCGTGAACCGGGCCCGCGCCCAGCTCCCGGACGCGGTGGACCCGCAGGTCGTCGCCGGTTCCACGGACGACATGCCGACCGTGGTCCTCGCGGTCACCTCCGGCAAGGACCAGCAGGCCCTCGCCGACCAGCTCGACTCGACCGTGGTGCCCGCCCTGAAGGACATCGACGGCGTCGGCCAGGTCACCGTCACCGGCGTCCGCGACCTCCAGGTCACCGTCACCCCGGCCGACGCGAAGCTCGCCAAGGCGGGCCTGACCACGCAGTCCCTCGCCCTGGCCCTGCAGGCGGGCGGCGCGACCGTCGCGGCCGGTTCCTTCGACGAGGCGGGCAGCAACCGCACCGTCCGGGTCGGCGGCGGCTACACCTCCGTCCAGCAGATCGAGGACCTGCGGATCCCCGGCGTCGGCGGCGGGAAGCCGGTGCGTCTCGGCGACGTGGCCACGGTGCGGCAGGAGGAGGCCCCGGCCGACTCCCTGACCCGCACCGACGGAAAGCCCAGCCTCGCCGTGATGGTCACCATGGACCACGACGGCAGCGCGGTCGCCATCTCGAACGCCGTCGAGGACAAGCTGCCCGGCCTGCGCCAGGACCTCGGCTCCGGCGCGACGATCACCGTCGTCAGCGACCAGGGCCCGGCCGTCTCCAAGGCCATCGAGGGCCTCACCACGGAGGGCGCGCTCGGTCTGCTCTTCGCCGTCCTCGTCATCCTGGTGTTCCTGGCGTCGGTCCGCTCCACGCTGGTCACGGCGGTCTCCATCCCGCTGTCCGTGGTCCTCGCGCTGATCGTGCTGTGGACCCGTGACCTGTCGCTCAACATGCTGACCCTGGGCGCGCTGACCATCGCGATCGGCCGGGTCGTCGACGACTCGATCGTCGTCCTGGAGAACATCAAGCGCCACCTCGGCTACGGCGAGGAGCGGCAGACCGCGATCATCACCGCGGTCCGTGAGGTGGCCGGCGCGGTCACCTCCTCCACCCTCACCACGGTCGCCGTGTTCCTGCCGATCGGCCTGGTCGGCGGCATGGTCGGCGCCCTGTTCGGCGCGTTCAGCCTCACCGTCACGGCGGCCCTGCTGGCCTCCCTGCTGGTGTCGTGACGGTCGTACCGGTCCTGTCGTACTGGTTCCTGCGCGCCCCCAAGGGCACCCCCGAGGACGCCGAGGAAGCCCGACGCGCGGCGGAGGAGAAGGAGGCCAGGAGCCGGCTCCAGCGCTTCTACGTCCCCGTCCTCAGGTTCGCGACCCGGCGCCGGCTCACCAGTGTGGCCCTCGCGGTCGTCGTCCTCCTGGGCACCTTCGGCATGGCGCCCCTGCTGAAGACCAAGTCGAGAAGCTGCTCGCCGGCGTCAAGGGCGTGAAGGACTACCAGGTCACCGTCGGCTCCTCCGGCTTCATGGCGGCCTTCGGCGGCGGCACCGACACCAACCAGGCCTCCTACCAGGTGATGCTGGAGGACTCGGCGTCGTACGAGGACGTCCAGGACCGGATCGAGGACGGGCTGAAGAAGCTCGACGGCATCGGCACGACCACGGTCGCCGCCGGTGACGGCTTCGGCAGCCAGGACCTGAGCGTCGTCGTGAAGGCGGCCGACGCGGACGTGCTGCGCACGGCGTCCGAGCAGGTCCGCAAGGCGGTCGCCGGGCTCGACGACGTCACCGACGTCACCGACGACCTCTCGCAGAGCGTGCCCCGTATCTCCGTCAAGGCCAACTCCAAGGCGGCGGCGGCCGGTTTCGACGACCAGACGCTGGGCGCGGCGGTCACCCAGGCCGTGCGCGGGACGACGACGGCCAAGGCGGTCCTCGACGACACCGAACGCGATGTCGTCATCCGCTCCGCGCAGCCCGCGCAGACCCTCGCCCAGCTGAAGAGCCTGAAGCTGGGCGCGGTGACGCTCGGTGACATCGCCACCGTCCAACTGGTCGACGGCCCGGTGTCGATGACCCGGATCGACGGGCAGCGCGCCGCCACCGTCACCGCCCGCCCGACCGGCGACAACACCGGCGCGGTCAGCACCCAGCTCCAGTCGAGGATCGATGCCCTGAAGCTCCCGGCGGGCGCCACGGCCGAGATCGGCGGGGTCTCCTCGGACCAGGACAGCGCCTTCAAGAACCTGGGCCTGGCAATGCTCGCGGCGATCGCGATCGTCTTCATGCTGCTGGTGGCGACTTTCCGCTCGCTCGTCCAGCCGCTGATCCTGCTGGTCTCCATCCCGTTCGCGGCCACCGGCGCGATCGGTCTGCTCATCGCCACCGGCACCCCGATGGGCGTCCCGGCGATGATCGGCATGCTGATGCTCATCGGCATCGTGGTGACCAACGCGATCGTCCTGATCGACCTCGTCAACCAGTACCGCAAGCAGGGGTACGGCGTCGTCGAGGCCGTGGTGGAAGGCGGCCGGCACCGGCTGCGCCCCATCCTCATGACCGCGCTCGCGACCATCTTCGCCCTGCTGCCGATGGCCCTGGGCGTCACCGGTCAGGGCGGCTTCATCGCCCAGCCGCTGGCGGTGGTCGTGATCGGCGGGCTGATCACCTCGACGCTGCTCACCCTGCTCCTCGTCCCGACGCTCTACGCGATGCTCGAACTGCGCAAGGAACGCCGGGCCAGGAAGCGGGCCCTGAAGCGGGAGACCGCACAGCCCGAGAAGGCGCCCGAACCGGCGGGCGTCTGACGACAGGTCGGCGCGGCGGACCCCCGGTCCGTCGCGCCGACGGTTTTCCCGTCGGGTCGGTTCCTTATGCTGTGCGCTCGAACTGCTCTGCGGCGGAAGGAAATCGGGACGTGCCGCTGCACAAGGACGACCCGAGGATGCTCGGCGGATACAAGATCGTCGACCGGCTCGGGGCCGGAGGCATGGGTGTGGTCTACCGCGCCCGCTCACGGTCGGGGCGCGAGGTCGCGCTGAAGGTGGTGCACGCCCAGTACGCCGAGGACACCGTCTTCCGGGCCCGGTTCCGGCAGGAGATCGAGGCCGTCCGCAGGGTGAGCGGCGCCTTCACCGCGCCGGTCGTGGACGTCGATCCGGACGCGGCACGGCCCTGGATGGCGACCCAGTACGTGCCCGGACGCTCGCTCGCCGACCGGATCCGCGAGGGCGGCCCGATCCGGGGCCCCGAAGTGCGGCTGGTGGCACTGGGGCTGGTGGAGGCGCTGCGGGACATCCACCGGGCGGGCGTGGTCCACCGCGATCTGAAACCGGCGAACGTCCTGATGGCCGAGGACGGCCCCCGCGTCATCGACTTCGGCATATCCAGGGCGGCCGAGAACCACAACACCCTCACCGAGACCGGCCAGATGATCGGCACCCCGCCCTTCATGTCGCCGGAGCAGTTCACCGACGCCCGCTCGGTCGGCCCCGCCTCCGACGTCTTCTCGCTCGGCGCGCTGCTGGCGTACTCCCTCACCGGCCGCGGCCCCTTCGACGCCGACAGTCCCTATCTGACCGCCTACCGGGTGGTCCACCACGAGCCCATGCTGGAGGGCGTGGCGCGCCCCCTGCGCACCGTCCTGGAGCGCTGCCTGGCCAAGGAGGCCAAGGAGCGGCCCGGACTCGATGAACTGGCCCAGGAATTCGCCGCCGTCCTGCCCGAGCCCACGGGGGACGACGACCCGCCCACGATGACCCTGCGTCCGGTCGTCCTGCGGGCCGCCCCGGAGACCGACCCGGGCCACGCCGTCGACGCCACGGCCGCCACCACCGGCTCCGGCCGGCGCCGACGCCGTATGCGTCCCGTGTGGGCCGCGGTCGGCACGGTCGGCGCGCTCGCCCTGGGGACGCTGGGCTATATGCGGTTCGGGCCGGGTTTCGCGGACGACCCCCCGTCGGTGGGCTCCGCCTCGTCGCGTTCCTCGTCCTCGTCCTCGTCCTCGTCCGCGTCCGCCGCCGTGGGCCGGGCGGCGCTCCCGGCCGGCTGGAAGCCCTGGCAGACGACCGTGCACGCGGACGCCGAGCGCGGACTGCGCAAGGCCCCGGATACGAAGGAGGCCGCCATCGCGCCGTTCTGCGCGATGGACGGGGGCGCCCTCTACTGCGGTGGCAGCGCGCTCCTCCCGGAACGGATCGACGGCACCACCGGCAAGACCCTGTGGCGGGCGGACATCGCGCCCGCCGGGGTCTCGCCCGACCTGTACGTCACCTCGGTCTTCGGCGTGCACGACGGCGTGGTGCTCGTGGAGCTGATCGTGGACAAGGAGGACGGCGGGACGCAGGTGCAGGCCGTTCTCGGCCTCGACAGCGACACCGGCGAGACGCTCTGGTCCCGGAACACGCACAAGGACGGCCTCGGCTCGGTCTACGCGGACGGGCTGGCCGTGATGGAGGAGGGCGACGGCAGTTCGCTGACCGCCCGCTCGGCGAGCGACGGCGCGCAGCGCTGGAAACTCACCCTGCCCACCGGGTACTACTGCACGCCGACGTCCCTGGCGGACCGCCTGTACGTGCAGTGCGCCACCCAGGCGGAGAACTCCGACGACGCGCTGTTCCTCGTCGTCGACCCCGCCGACGGCTCCACCCGCCGGGTGACCTCACTGGGCGGCAACGACACCTTCGTCGGCACCCTCGACGGGCGGCTCGTCTTCGTGGAGTCGGTGGACGAGGGCCCCTTCCTCGACGGCGACGTCACGTACAGCCGCGTCCTGCGCATCGACCCCGACAGCGGCAGGCGCGAGGAGACCGCGCTGACCGGCACGTTCAGGGGGACGGTGGTGATGCGGCACGACACGCTCTGGTTCGTCACCCTGGGCGGCCGGGTGAGCGCCGTCGACCCCGCCACCGGCACCCGGAAGTGGGAGAGCCGCACCGACCTGGAGTCACCGGGCGACGTCACCGTGGACGACGAGGGGAGCACGGTGTACCTGGCCACCACCAGCGGCCGGACGGCGGCCCTCGACGCGGTCAAGGGCACCCTGCTGTGGCAGTCGGAGGCCCGGGCCGAGGTCCTGGCCAGCGGGCTCCACCCGGCGGTCCTGGTCAACAAGGGCGCCGTGGTGGTGGTGACCGCCGACGGCACCGTCTTCACCCTGGACCCGGCCCACCCCGACCGGACACCGGTCTCGGCGGGCTGAGCACCGGCCGGCGCACACCGGGCTCCGGGCCGTCGCGCCGAACTGCCTTCCCCCACAGGGTTTTCATATCCTGTGGACTCGAACTGTCCGGCGGGGGAAGGGAAACCGGGACGTGCCGCTGCACAAGGACGACCCGAAGGCGCTCGGCGGCTACCGGATCGTCGACCGCCTCGGCTCCGGGGGCATGGGCGTCGTCTACCTGGGCCGGTCCCGTTCGGGGCGCGAGGTCGCCGTCAAGCTGGTGCACGCGCAGTACGCCGAGGACGCCGTCTTCCGGGCCCGGTTCCGGCAGGAGATCGAGGCGGTCCGCAAGGTGAGCGGCGCGTTCACCGCGCCGGTCGTGGACGCCGACCCGGAGGCCGTACGGCCCTGGATGGCCACCCAGTACGTGCCGGGCGCCGCGCTCTCCGCCCGCATCCGCGAGGCCGGCCCGCTGAAGGGGGCGGAGCTGCGACGGCTGGCCCTCGGGCTGGTGGAGGCGCTGCGGGACATCCACCGGGCCGGGGTCGTCCACCGTGACCTCAAGCCCGCCAACGTCCTCATGGCCGAGGACGGCCCCCGGGTCATCGACTTCGGCATCTCCCGCGCCACCGAGAACCAGACCCTCACCGAGACGGGGCACGCGATCGGCACCCCGCCGTTCATGTCCCCGGAGCAGTTCAAGGACGCCCGCTCGGTCGGCCCCGCCTCGGACGTCTTCTCCCTCGGCGCGCTGCTGGTGTTCGCCGCCACCGGCCGCGGCCCCTTCGACGCCGAGAGCCCCTACATGACGGCGTACCGGGTCATGCACGAGGAGCCCTCGGTGGACTCCGTCGCCGAACCGCTGCGCGCGGTGCTGGTCCGCTGCCTGGCCAAGGAGGCCGACGGGCGGCCCGGACTGGAGGACCTGGGCCGGGAGCTGGCGAAGGTGCTGCCCGAGCCGGAGGCGGGTGACGAGCAGACGGTGACCCTGCGGGTGCCGCCCGCCCGCGCGACGCCCGAGGAGCCCGTCCGGACGCTCCGGCCGGGCCGCGGGAGCCGCCTGCGCCGGTGGCCGGTCCTGGCCGGAGCGGCGGCCGTCCTGGCCGTGGCGCTCACCGTGTCCTTCCTGTACGACCCGTTCAAGCGGTCGGACACGACGGCGGAGCCGGACAGCACGGGCGCCGAGTTCTCCCGCTGGGACCCTCTGCCCAACGGCTGGCAGCCCTGGCGGACGTCGGTCTTCGGGACGGCCGCGAGCGGCGTGCGCAAGCCGCTGGGCGGTGTCGCCGGGGTGGCCGACGGCGACTCCCTGTCCTGTACGACGGGCCGGGGCGCCCTGTACTGCGGCGGCGGCGGCACCCTGCCGATCCGGGTCGACGGGGCGACGGGCCGGATCCTGTGGCGCGCGGACTCCCTGCCCTCGGGGGTGAGCCGGGAGAAGTACGGCAGCACGCTCCTCGGAGTGCACGAGGACGCGGTGCTGCTCACCCAGTCGGTCGTGAACAGCGCGGGCAACGACACCACGGCCACCCTCGTCGCCCTCGATCCGGGCACCGGCGCGCGGCTCTGGTCGCGCGTGACGCACGGTTACGACCAAGAGCCCGCCCTCGTCGGTGATCTGCTGCTGGTTCCGGACGGCAAGCGCGTGACGGCCCGCGACCCGCGCGACGGCACCGCGCGCTGGACCACGACGCTGCCCGCCGGGGCCGACTACGGCTGCCGGTTCCACGACGTCGACGGCCTGCCGTACGCCGGCTGCACCAACGCGGGCACCCCGTCGCGCACCGTGTTCTACGCCGTCGACCCCGCCGACGGCACGACCCGCGAGGTGAGCGTGCCGGACGGCGACGCCGTCCACGTCGGTGCCGTCGACGGCGACCTGGCCTTCGTGATGTCCTCCCGGCAGGACGGCCGGACCTCCGCCGAGACGGAGTACACCGAGGCGCTGCTGATCGACCCGGACACCGCGGCCGTGCGGAGGAAGAAGTTGGCGGGCAGCCCGCGCGGCAGGGTCTCGCTGGTCGGCGGCGTGCTCTGTTTCGCCTCCTCCAGCGGTCTGCTGACCGCTTACGCGCCCGCCACCGGCGAGCGGCTGTGGGAGACCCCGACCACCCTTCAGCAGCCCGGCGAGCCCGTCGCCGACGGACGGGGCCGTACGGTGTTCGTGGCCAGCGCCTCCGGGCGGGTCGCCGCCCTCGACATCGCCACGGGCGACCTGCTGTGGGAGTCCCCCGCGCGGGCCGACCACGTCGGCGGGATGGGTTACCAGTCGGCGGGCGTGTTCCTGGACGAGGGCGCCCTGATGGTGCTCAGCCCGGACGGGACGGTCTTCACGCTGGACCCGGGCCACCCCGACCGGGAGCCGGTGTCGGGGTGATCCGGGACAGCGGGCGTCCGGCTACGGCAGGGCCAGCATCCGCTCCAGCGCCAGCTTCGCGAACGCCTCGGTCTCCTGGTCGACCTCGATGCGGTTGACCAGATTGCCCTCGGCCAGCGACTCCAGGGTCCAGACCAGGTGGGGCAGGTCGATGCGGTTCATGGTCGAGCAGAAGCAGACCGTCTTGTCGAGGAAGACGATCTCCTTGCCCTCGGGCGCGAAACGGTTCGCCAGGCGGCGCACCAGGTTCAGCTCGGTGCCGATGGCCCACTTGGAGCCGGCCGGGGCCGCCTCCAGCGCCTTGATGATGTACTCGGTCGAGCCGACGTGGTCCGCCGCGGCGACGACCTCGTGCCGGCACTCGGGGTGCACCAGCACGTTCACGCCGGGGATCCGGGCGCGGACGTCCTCGACCGACTCCAGGCTGAAGCGGCCGTGCACCGAGCAGTGGCCGCGCCACAGGATCATCTTCGCCGCGCGCAGCTGCTCGACGGTCAGCCCGCCGCCCGGCTTGTGCGGGTTGTAGACGACGCAGTCCTCCAGGGACATGCCCATGTCCCGCACGGCCGTGTTGCGGCCGAGGTGCTGGTCGGGCAGGAACAGCACCTTCGTCGTCGCGGGGTCCCCCTGCCCGAACGCCCACTCCAGGGCCCGCCGGGCGTTGGAGGAGGTGCAGATCGTGCCGCCGTGCCTGCCCGTGAACGCCTTGATGTCCGCGGACGAGTTCATGTACGAGACGGGCACGACCTGCTCGGCTATGCCGGCCTCGGTCAGCACGTCCCAGCACTCGGCGACCTGCTCGGCCGTCGCCATGTCGGCCATCGAGCAGCCGGCGGCGAGGTCGGGCAGGACCACCTTCTGGTCGTCCGACGTCAGGATGTCCGCCGACTCGGCCATGAAGTGCACACCGCAGAACACGATGTACTCGGCCTCGGGGCGGGCGGCCGCGTCCCGGGCCAGCTTGAAGGAGTCGCCCGTGACGTCGGCGAACTGGATGACCTCGTCGCGCTGGTAGTGGTGGCCGAGCACGAAGACCTTGTCACCGAGCTTCTCCTTGGCCGCCCGGGCGCGCTCGACCAGGTCCGGGTCGGAGGGCGAGGGCAGGTCGCCGGGGCACTCGACACCCCGCTCGCTCTTCGGGTCGGCCTCGCGGCCGAGCAGCAACAGGGCGAGCGGAGTCGGCTGTACGTCGAGCTCCGTGGTCTGGGCGGTGGTCACGTCACGCACCCTTTCTACTTTCGTCGAACTGCTTTTCGTCGAACTGACGCTATCTATGATAGCTTGCTTCGTGTCACCTTGACGATGGTCATCGCGTCGATGTGACATGAATCCCGGACACGGCGCGGACCCGGCGCGGACCCGGCGCCGGGATGGCGCCGGGATGGCGCCGGGATGGCGCGGAGAGGCCGCTGGGCGGGCGGTCGCTGTTCGCTTCGCCGCCGGTGTGCGAGCATGAACGTAGTGCCCGGCCCGGAATGAATCCGCGGCCCCGTCGGTTGCAACCGTCGGCAAGCAGCCTCCGTACAACCCGGGAGAGATGTAGATGTCCGTATCGGACGAGACCAGCACCGCCACCGACGGCATCATCCTGTCCGACGCCGCCGCGGCGAAGGTCAAGGCCCTGCTCGACCAGGAAGGCCGCGACGACCTGGCGCTGCGCGTCGCCGTGCAGCCCGGCGGCTGCTCCGGCCTGCGGTACCAGCTCTTCTTCGACGAGCGCTCCCTCGACGGCGACGTCGTCAAGGACTTCGACGGCGTCAAGGTCGTCACCGACCGTATGAGCGCCCCGTACCTGGGCGGCGCCTCGATCGACTTCGTCGACACCATCGAGAAGCAGGGCTTCACGATCGACAACCCGAACGCCACGGGCTCCTGCGCCTGCGGCGACTCCTTCAGCTGAGCCTCGCCGAGAGGTACGACGAAGGCGGCGACCCCGGGAAGGGGCCGCCGCCTTCGTCGTACGCACTCCCGCGCGTGCTCCCCGCGGCGCCTACTGGACGTCGGGCAGGCGGGCCCCCGCCTTCTCCAGCGGTACGGCCGCCCCGTCCGAGCCGACCACCTTCCGGCTGCCGAGCGGCTCGTCCAGCTGCACGGTCCGGTGGTACTCCTTGGCGATCAGGATGCAGACCTTGTCCGGCCAGGGCGTCTCGGTCACCGTGACCGTCACCTGCCCGCCGGACTCCTTCGCCGTCGCCTCGTAGTCGGCGCACACCCCGCCGGTGAAGCTCACGACGAGCTCCTTGCCCTCCGCCGTGTAGCCGTCCACCTGCACGTTCCGGGTGCCCGAGGTGGCGCTCGGCGCCGGCGTGGGCGTCGTGGCGCCCTGCAGATAGGCCGGGTCGACCGCCGGCTGCGTCACCCGGTACGCGTCCGCGGCCCCCGTGCCCTGCACGTCGAACAGCCAGGACGGCACGAGCACCTGCCGCCCGCCCGAGGTGTGCGGGGCGAGCCCGAGCACCGCGTCCTCGACGGTCACCGTCTCCGCGGGGCTCGTGGACGAGCCGCACGGGCTCTCCAGCCGGTCCTTCAACGGCACCGGGCTCGCACACCCGCCGATGCCCATCCGGTGACCGCTCCCCGGCGCCGCGTTCAACGCCTTCAGCGCCTCCGCGGCGGTCAGCAGCGGGTACGCGTCCCCCTCGACCGGCGCCTTCAGCTGCCCGTTCCCGCCGACGACCACCCCGTCGGCGCCGACGCTGATCCCGGTCGTCCACCCGTAGGTGGGCAGACCGCCGACCTCCGGGTCCGCGTTCACCACCCGCTGGGCCCCCATGACCTGGTGCGCGTCCACCTTGGCGTCGTCCTGCCCGACGGCCTTCAGGATCGGCGCCGCCGCCTTCTTCGCGGCCGCCTCGCTCACCGGGTCGGCGGCCGGGGCCGCGGGATCCTTGGTGCACTTCGCGATACCGCCCGTGCAGGCGTCCGTCCCCGGCGCGTACCGGCTGAACGTCCACATGCCCGGCGCCTGCCGGTTCACCCGCAGCACCGGCCCCGAGCCGTCGTTCCCGGCGCCCACCTTCCAGGCCTCCCCGTCGACCACGGGCGTTCCGTCCACCCCGAGCGCCTTCGCCAGCCGCGCCACCTCGTCCTTGCCGACCTGGCCCTTAGCCCAGTACACCGGCGCAGAACCGGGACCCTCGGGGAGCGTGCCGGCGGCGTTGTACGTCACGCCGTACGGGTTCGGCTCACCGGGCGCGATGCCGTTCGCCCCCCCGTCGGAGCCGGTCCCGGTGTAGTCGTCCAGCGTCAGCGGTACGGGGGTGCCGCCGTCCGAGGGCGCCCCGGAACCGGCGCCGCCGCCCCCGGCGGCCTGCGCACTGAGGTACGCCCCGCCCCCACCGACCAGCAGCACGGCGGCGGCGACGGAGAGGATGAGGAAGGGGGACCGGCGACGGGGGGCCGGAACGGGTTCGGCACCTGCGCTTACACCGATCGGGGTGACTTCGACCGCTTCGGGCTCCGAGGTGTCGGCCGCCTCGCGCTCCGGCGTGTCAGCCGCTTCGGGCTCCGGGATGTCAGCCGCTTCGGGCTCCGGAATGTCGGCAGCCTCGGGCTCCGGAGTGTCGGCAGCCTCGGGCCCCGGAGTGTCGGCAGCCTCCGCGGCGGCATCGGTCTCCTCGTCCGGAGCGCTCTCCTCGACCTCCGGGGCTTCCGGGGCGTCTTCGGCCGCAGCGGCCTCCGGAGCGCTCTCCATGACCTCCGGGGCCTCTGTGGCCTCCGGGGTCTTGAGGGGCTGCTCCGCCGCCTCCTGCTGTGCGACCTTCTCGGTCTGCTCGGCGGAGCCCGTCTCCTCCGGCTCGCGCGCGGCGTCGTCGTTCTCGGGTCGCTCGGTGTTCACCGCATCGCTCCTTCGGCTGCCCTGCTGTCGTAGCTCACATCCCCTCGACGAGGGACAGCGATGGGACGCGGCGGGGGAGCGTACGGTTCCCTGTGAGCGCCCCGGCCGGAAAAGCCGTAAGGAAAGAGCGAAAGGAAAAGCGGGGAAACCCCCTAGTTGCCGTAGTCCGGCATGGCTTCCAGGAGTCGTGCCGACCGCGCCGGGACGGAGACGCCGTGGATGAGTGACGGGGAGACCGGACGGGAAGTGATCTTCTCCGGAGCCGCCCAGTGCGGAGCCATCCGGGCGCAGTCACCCCGCAGCGACGCGAGATCGCCGTCGAGGTCGGCCGGTGCGGGGGCGATACGGAACTCGAGGTTCGTCATAGCGGAACCGTAAGCACGGCAGAGCCCGCGAAGAAAGATCTACTATCGGGTAGTTTCGGCTGCTTCAGTGGCGCCGCTCCACCGGGTAGCGTGAACTGTCAATCCCCCTCCCCACAGGAGAGTCCACGCCGTGCGCATCGCAGTCACCGGCTCCATCGCGACCGACCACCTCATGACGTTCCCCGGACGTTTCTCCGACCAGCTGGTCGCGGACCGGCTCCACACGGTCTCGCTCTCCTTCCTGGTCGACAACCTGGACGTGCGCCGGGGCGGAGTGGGCGCGAACATCGCCTTCGGGATGGGACAGCTCGGCACCCGGCCGATCCTGGTCGGCGCCGCGGGCGCCGACTTCGACGAGTACCGCGCCTGGCTGGACCGGCACGGCGTGGACACCGAGTCCGTCCGTATCTCCGAGACCCTGCACACCGCCCGCTTCGTGTGCACCACCGACGCCGACCACAACCAGATCGGCTCCTTCTACACCGGCGCGATGAGCGAGGCCCGGCTGATCGAGCTGAAGACCGTCGCGGACCGCGTCGGCGGTCTCGACCTGGTCCTGATCGGCGCCGACGACCCGGAGGGGATGCTCCGCCACACGGAGGAGTGCCGCTCCCGCGCCATCCCCTTCGCCGCCGACTTCTCCCAGCAGATCGCCCGGATGGAGGGCGAGGAGATCCGGATACTGCTGGAGGGCGCCACGTACCTGTTCTCGAACGAGTACGAGAAGGGCCTCATCGAGTCCAAGACCGGCTGGTCCGACGCCGAGATCCTCGCGAAGGTCGGCCACCGCGTCACCACCCTCGGCGCGCGCGGCGTCCGTATCGAACGGGACGGCGAGGACCCGATCGAGGTCGGCTGCCCCGACGAGGAGCGCAAGGCCGACCCCACCGGTGTCGGCGACGCCTTCCGCGCCGGGTTCCTCTCCGGGCTCGCCTGGGGGGTCTCGCTGGAGCGGGCCGCGCAGGTCGGCTGCATGCTGGCGACGCTCGTCATCGAGACCGTGGGGACGCAGGAGTACCGGCTGCGGCGGGCGCATTTCATGGAGCGGTTCACCAAGGCGTACGGCGAGGAAGCGGCCGAAGAGGTTCGCGCTCACGTGGGCTGATTTCGGGTGAGGGTGCTTGGGGGGCTGGTCGCGCACACGCGGCGGTAGCCGCATGTCGACACAGCCCCGCGCCCCTGGGTGGGTCAGCTGAGCCGGCGGACCAAGTACGCCGTTCCCCTCTCCGCCGGTTCCGCGCCCTCGTACCCCTGGCCTCTCATCTCGCACCACGCCGGGATGTCCAGGCGGGCCGCCTCGTCGTCGGACAGGACCCGCACCAGGCCGCCCACCGGCACGTCCCCGATGACCTTCGCCAGTTCGATGACCGGGATCGGGCAGCGCTTGCCGAGGGCGTCCACGACCAGGACGTCCTCCTGCACGGCCGTGGAGGGGGCTGCCGGTGCCCCGAGCTTCTCGCGCACCCCCGCCACCGCCCCCGGCAGCACGGCGAGGAACCGCTCCACCTCCTCCTCGGCCGCCCCGGCCGGCAGCGACACCCGTACGTTCCCCTCGCTCAGCACCCCCATCGCCTTGAGCACATGGCTCGGCGTCAGGGTGCTGCTGGTGCAGGACGAGCCCGAGGACACCGAGAAGCCCTCCCGGTCCAGCTCGTGCAGCAGCGCCTCCCCGTCGACATACAGGCAGGAGAAGGTGACGATCCCCGGCAGCCGTCGCTCCGGATCGCCCACCACCTCGACGTCCGGGACCAGTTCGGGCACCCGTACCCGGATCCGCTCCGTCAGCTCCCGCAGCCGTACCGTCTCCCGGCCGGCCTCGGCGCGCACCGCCCGCAGGGACGCGGCGGCCGCCACGATCGCCGGCAGGTTCCCGAACTCCTCCGCCTCACGGGCCGCGTACCGCACCCCCTTGCGCACCACGAGCAGCCCGACCCCCGACGGGCCGCCCCATTTGTGCGCACTGGCGGTCAGCGCAGACCAGTCGCCGTCCACCCGCGCCCACCCGAGCGACTGCGCCGCGTCCACCAGCAACGGCACCCCGGCCGCCCGGCACACCTCGGCGACGGCCGCCACCGGCTGCTCGGTCCCCACCTCGTGGTTGGCCGACTGCAGGCACGCCAGCGCGGTGTCGGGACGCAGCGCCTCCTCGTAGGCCCCCGCCTCCACCGCCCCGCTCCGCACCACCGGCACCCGCGTCACCGTCCCGCCGTCCGCCTCCAGCGCTTCGGCCGAATGGAGCACCGAGGAATGTTCGACGGCTGACACGATCAGGTGACGCCCGATCCGCCGACGACCCGCCAACACCCCTGCGACACCCGTCTGGACGGCCCGGGTTCCGGACGAGGTGAACACCAGCTCGTCCGCCCGGCACCCCACGGCCTCGGCAGCCGCTTCCCGTGCGGCGTCCAGCAGCATCCGGGCCCGCCGCCCCTCCCGGTACAACCGCCCGGGATCGGCCCACCCCTCGTCCAGCGAGGCCAACAGGGCCTGACGGGCAACGGGATGAAGGGGAGCGGCGGAAGCGGCATCGAAGTAGGACACACGGCAACGCTAAAACGTCCGGTGGGGCAACGGCCAAAAGGGGCGCGGGGAACTGCGCGAACGGCCACAACGAACGCCACACCCGCCAAACCGGCGAACCACCCCCCTCAGTAGGCACCCCTCCCCGAGAACCCCCGGAGGGCGTCGGCTAGGGTTTGGTCCGCATAAACATCCAAACCCCTGCCCGACGCAGGGCGGCGACCGACCAGCGAGAAGGCCGCAGCCGATCCGCGCGGGCGAGACTCTCGGGAAGGCGCTACGTGAGTCCCAACGGCTCCGACCGCTCGCCGCGGCGCCCGATGCGGCGGAAGCTGCTGCAGGCAATGACCGCGGGCCTGGTCCTGGCGACCGCCACCGGTTGCACATACAAGGACTTCCCCCGCCTTGGCATGCCCACCCCCGTCACAGAAGAGGCTCCGCGGATCCTCTCCCTGTGGCAGGGCTCCTGGGCGGCCGCGCTGGCCACCGGCGTGCTGGTGTGGGGCCTGATCCTGTGGAGTGCTTTCTTCCACCGGCGCAGCCGCACGAAGGTCGAAGTTCCTCCGCAGACCCGGTACAACATGCCGATCGAGGCGCTGTACACGGTGGTCCCGATCATCATCGTCTCGGTGCTGTTCTACTTCACGGCCCGCGACGAGTCGAAGCTCCTCAGCCTCGAGAAGAAGCCCGACGTCACGGTCAACGTGGTCGGCTTCCAGTGGAGCTGGTGCTTCAACTACATCGCGAACGTCGAAGGCTCCACCGGCGACGCGAAGACCGACGAGAACCTGGCCGCGATCCCGGACCGGTTCAAGAAGGACTTCCCGTCCGACGCGGGCGGCGTCTACACCTGCGGTGTCCCCGGTGAGCGGAACCCGCAGACCAACAACCCGGGTCCGACCCTCTGGCTTCCTGAGGGCAAGACGGTCCGCTTCGTCCTGACCTCGCGCGACGTCATCCACTCCTTCTGGGTGGTGCCGTTCCTCATGAAGCAGGACGTCATCCCGGGTCACACCAATGCCTTCCAGGTGGTCCCCAACCATGAGGGCACCTTCCTGGGCAAGTGCGCCGAACTCTGCGGCGTCGACCACTCCCGGATGCTGTTCAACGTGAAGGTCGTCTCCCCCGAGCGCTACGAGCAGCACCTCAAGGACCTCGCCAAGAAGGGGCAGACCGGTTACGTTCCCGCGGGCATCGAGCAGACCGCCCATGAGAAGAACCGGGAGACGAACAACCTGTGAGCATCCTCAACGAACCCCAGGGTGCCGCGGCAGCTGAAGACTCATACGAGAACGAGCTGCCGGTCCGGCGCAAGCAGCCCGGCAACGTCGTGGTCAAGTGGCTCACCACCACCGACCACAAGACCATCGGCACGTTGTACCTGGTCACGTCGTTCGCGTTCTTCATGATCGGCGGCGTGATGGCGCTGTTCATGCGCGCCGAACTGGCCCGTCCGGGCCTGCAGCTGATGTCGAACGAGCAGTTCAACCAGGCGTTCACGATGCACGGCACGATCATGCTGCTGATGTTCGCGACGCCGCTGTTCGCCGGCTTCACGAACTGGATCATGCCGCTGCAGATCGGCGCGCCGGACGTGGCGTTCCCGCGGCTGAACATGTTCGCCTACTGGCTGTACCTGTTCGGCTCGCTCATCGCCGTCGGCGGCTTCCTCACCCCGCAGGGTGCGGCCGACTTCGGCTGGTTCGCCTACTCCCCGCTGTCGGACGCGGTCCGCAGCCCGGGCATCGGCGCCGACATGTGGATCATGGGTCTGGCCTTCTCCGGCTTCGGCACCATCCTCGGCTCGGTCAACTTCATCACCACGATCATCTGCATGCGCGCGCCGGGCATGACCATGTTCCGCATGCCGATCTTCGTGTGGAACGTCCTGCTGACCGGTGTCCTGGTCCTGCTGGCCTTCCCGGTCCTCGCGGCCGCGCTGTTCGCCCTGGAGGCGGACCGCAAGTTCGGCGCCCATGTCTTCGACGCCGCCAACGGCGGAGCCTTGCTATGGCAACACCTCTTCTGGTTCTTCGGCCATCCAGAGGTGTACATCATCGCGCTACCGTTCTTCGGCATCATCAGTGAGATCATCCCGGTCTTCTCCCGCAAGCCGATGTTCGGCTACATGGGCCTGATCGCCGCGACGATCGCCATCGCCGGTCTGTCCGTGACGGTGTGGGCGCACCACATGTACGTCACCGGTGGCGTGCTCCTTCCGTTCTTCTCCTTCATGACGTTCCTCATCGCCGTCCCGACAGGCGTGAAGTTCTTCAACTGGATCGGAACGATGTGGAAGGGGTCATTGAGTTTCGAGACCCCGATGCTCTGGGCGGCGGGCTTCCTCATCACCTTCACCTTCGGTGGTCTGACCGGCGTCATCCTGGCCTCGCCGCCGATGGACTTCCACGTCTCCGACTCGTACTTCGTGGTGGCGCACTTCCACTACGTCGTCTTCGGCACCGTCGTCTTCGCGATGTTCGCCGGCTTCCACTTCTGGTGGCCGAAGTTCACCGGCAAGATGCTCGACGAGCGCCTCGGCAAGATCACCTTCTGGACGCTGTTCTTCGGCTTCCACGGCACCTTCCTGGTCCAGCACTGGCTGGGCGCCGAGGGCATGCCGCGCCGCTACGCCGACTACCTGGCGCAGGACGGCTTCACCGCCCTGAACACGATCTCGACGATCAGCTCGTTCGTCCTCGGTCTGTCGATCCTGCCGTTCCTCTACAACGTGTGGAAGACGGCCAAGTACGGCAAGAAGATCGAGGTCGACGACCCGTGGGGCTACGGCCGCTCCCTGGAGTGGGCGACCTCCTGCCCGCCGCCGCGGCACAACTTCCTCACCCTGCCGCGGATCCGCAGTGAATCCCCGGCGTTCGACCTGCACCACCCGGAGATCGCCGCGCTCGAGCAGCTGGAGCACGCCGGCCACGGTGCCATCGCGGGCAGCAAGGAGGCCGGCAAGTGAAGGTCCAAGGCCGGATGTTCACGTGGCTGAGCGTGTTCATCCTCATCATGGCGATCGTCTACGGCGTCTGGTCGAAGGAGCCGGCGGGCACCACGGCCCTCTTCCTGGCCTTCGGTCTGTCCATCATGATCGGCTTCTACCTGGGCTTCACCGCCCGTCGGGTGGACGCGGGCGCCCAGGACAACAAGGAGGCGGACGTCGCGGACGACGCCGGTGAGCTGGGCTTCTTCAGCCCGCACAGCTGGCAGCCGCTCGCGCTCGGCGTCGGTGGCGCCATCGCCTTCCTCGGTGTCGCGATCGGGTGGTGGCTGCTGTACTTCTCCGCCCCGATCATCCTGATCGGCATCTGGGGCTGGGTCTTCGAGTACTACCGCGGTGAGAACCGCACCCAGTAGCACGCGCCGAACCCGCGGGAGCCCGGACACTCCGTCAAGGAGGGTCCGGGCTCCTTCGTTCGCCGCAATCCCTGTCCTCCATCCGTGGCGTCCAGCGCGCCGTGGTTGACGCGGCTCCCTAGCGTGAAGCCATGAGCCACACACCCCGCCCCCGCACAGTCGTCAGCTGCACGGTGCTGGTGATCGCCCTCGGAGCGGGCGTCGTCACCGCCTGCGGATCCGACGGCAACCCCCTCGCCGAACGTCCCTACGACGCGAGCGACCGGATCTCGTTCAACGGCCCCGACGGCGACGGAAGGAAGAAGGCCGACCCGGACAAGCCGCTGGAGGTCGTCGCCCGGGACGACGACGAGCCCATCACCGACGTCACCGCCGTGGACGCCTCAGGACGCTATGTGGCGGGCGAACTCGCCGCCGACGGCAGCCGCTGGCACAGCACCGAGCCGCTGGCCGCCGACGCCCACTACACGGTCCGGGTGAGCACCGAGGACGCCGACGGCGCCCCCGGCCGCCGGGTCCTCACCTTCGACACGGGCAAGCCCAGCGGCAAGAAGCGCCTCGCGGTCGAGCTCGGCCCGGACCAGGGCACGTACGGCGTCGGCCAGCCCGTCACCGCCAAGCTCAGCGAGCCCGTCAAGGACCCGGCTCAGCGTGCGATAGTCGAGCGCGGTCTCAAGGTCGACTCCACGCCCTCCGTGCCGGGCGCCTGGTACTGGGTGGACGACAAGGAACTCCACTACCGTCCCCAGGAGTACTGGCCCGCCCACGCCACGATCCGCGCCCACAGCAACCTCGACGGCATCCGGATCAGCGACCGCCTGTGGGGCAGCACGTCGAAGGACGTCAGCCTCACCATCGGGGACCGCGTCATAGCCGTCACGGACGCCTCGTCCCACTCGCTGACGTTCTACAAGAACGACGAGGTGATCAAGACCATCCCGGTCACCACCGGCAAGCCCGGCTTCGAGACCCGCAACGGCGTCAAGGTCGTCCTGGGCAAGGAACAGTTCGTCCGGATGCGCAGCGCCACGGTCGGCATCGCCGAGGGCTCCTCGGAGTCGTACGACCTGCCCGTCTACTACGCCACCCGGCTCACCTGGAGCGGCGAGTACGTCCACGCCGCCCCCTGGTCCGTGGGCTCCCAGGGCTACGCGAACGTCAGCCACGGCTGCACCGGCATGAGCACCGCCAACGCCGAGTGGTTCTTCGAGCACGTCCGCCCCGGCGACGTCGTCAAGGTCGTCAACAGCTACGGCAACACGATGGAACCCTTCGGCAACGGCTTCGGCGACTGGAACGTCGACTGGCCGAAGTGGAAAACCGGCAGCGCCCTGATCACAGGCAAGCACAGGACCCAGCCGGACACGTCAACTTTGAGGCCTACGGCGGTGTAGCCCACCAGGGCGCGGGGAACTGCGCGACAAGCCACAACGGGCGCCGCACCCGCCCCACAACGCCCCCAGGCACCCCCCTAGGCGCTCTGAAGCCTCTTCTCCCGCAACAGCGAAGCCAGCGCGGCCGCGAACTCCACCGGCTCCACAGGCAGCGTCACAGCCGCGTCGGCCCGGCTCCACGTGGCCAGCCACGCATCCTGCGGCCGGGCGATCAGCAACAGCACCGGCGGGCACTGGAACACCTCGTCCTTGATCTGCCGGCACAGCCCCATCCCGCCCATGGGCACGGCCTCGCCGTCCAGCACGCACACATCGATCCCGCCCTTGTCCAGCTCCCGAAGCACCGCGTCCGGAGTGGCGCACTCCACGAACTCGACCACCGGTACATCGGGAGCCGGTCGCCGGCCGGTGGCCAACCGCACCTGCTCGCGGGTGTTGGAGTCGTCGCTGTAGACCAGCACCGTCGCGGTCGCCTGCATGCTTCCTCCGTGACTTCAGCGTCGTACGGACAGAACCGATGCGGCGGATGCTACTCCCTTGAACACCTCGTCAACAGCGCTTGGAACACCACTTCGATGGGCCATCCGGGCCCTACACGGCCTGCGAACACTCCGAACGGCACCCCCCGGAGTGAGGGCGGGATAAGCGACCGACATAATGTCGGTCGTGGCGACAGCAACGACAGTAGAAACCGGGCACGCGCACCCGTCGGTCAATCGGCCGAACCTCACCAGCGTCGGAACCATCATCTGGCTGAGTTCCGAGCTGATGTTCTTCGCGGCCCTCTTCGCGATGTACTTCACCCTGCGTTCGGTGACGGGTACCGAGCACTGGAAGGAAATGGCCGAGGCCCTGAACTTCCCGTTCTCGGCCACGAACACCACGATCCTGGTGCTCTCCTCCCTCACCTGCCAGCTCGGCGTCTTCGCCGCCGAGCGCGGTGACGTGAAGAAGCTCCGGGGCTGGTTCATCATCACCTTCATCATGGGTGCGATCTTCGTCGGCGGTCAGATCTACGAGTACACCGAGCTGGTGAAGAAGGACGGGCTCTCGCTCTCCTCCGACCCGTACGGCTCGGTCTTCTACCTGACCACCGGCTTCCACGGACTGCACGTGACGGGCGGCCTCATCGCCTTCCTGCTGGTCCTGGGACGTACCTACGCGGCCAAGAGGTTCACCCACGAGCAGGCGACCGCCGCGATCGTCGTGTCCTACTACTGGCACTTCGTCGATGTCGTCTGGATCGGCCTCTTCGCCACGATCTACATGATCAAGTAGCCGGGCCCGTTCCCGCCATCGCAAGCATCGACGCAGAAGATCCTGACACCGGGGTAATCCGTGAAAAAGCTCTCCGTACGACGACGCCATCCGCTGGCGGCGCTCGTCGTCCTACTCCTCGCGCTGGCGTGCACGGGGGGGCTGTACGCCGCGTTCGCGCCCGCGAGCAAGGCGCAGGCAGATGAAACCGCCCAGTCCCTGGCCATCGACGAGGGCAAGAAGCTCTTCGCCACAGGCTGCGCCAGCTGCCACGGCACCAAGGGTCAGGGCAGCTCCGACGGCCCGAGCCTGGTCGGCGTGGGCGCCGCAGCCGTCGACTTCCAGGTCGGCACCGGGCGTATGCCGGCCGCGACCTCCCAGGGCGCCCAGGTGCCGCGGAAGAAGGTCATCTACACCCAGGCGCAGATCGACCAGCTGGCCGCATACATCGCCTCGCTCGGCGCCGGCCCGAACGTCCCCACCGAGGCCGAGTACGGCACGGAGGGCGCCGACATCGGCAAGGGCGGCGAGCTGTTCCGCACCAACTGCGCGCAGTGCCACACCGCCAGCGCCAAGGGCGGTGCCCTGACCCACGGCAAGTTCGCCCCGACGCTCGAGGGTGTCGCCCCGAAGCACATCTACGAGGCCATGCAGACCGGGCCGCAGAACATGCCGTCCTTCCCGGACACCACGCTCACCGAGCAGAACAAGAAGGACATCATCGCGTACCTGGACGCGATCGACAGCGACGAGACGGTGAACCCGGGCGGTCTGGAGCTGGGCGGTATCGGCCCGGTCAGCGAGGGTCTCTTCGCGTGGATCTTCGGCCTCGGTGCGCTGATCGCGGTCGCCGTCTGGGTCGCCGCTCGGACCGCAAAGGCCAAGAAGTCATGAGTAGCCAAGACATTCCAGAAGAGAACCTGCCCGCTGAGCAGGACCACGGCCACGGTGCGGTAGCCGTCGCGGACGAGAAGAACCCGTTCGCCGACCCGGGACTGCCGCCCCACGAGCACCGCATCCAGGACATCGACGAGCGGGCCGCCAAGCGGTCCGAGCGTGCGGTCGCCCTGCTGTTCACGGTGTCGATGCTCGCCACCGTCGGCTTCATCGTCTCCTACGTGGCGATCCCGATCGACAAGTCGATCTTCGTCTTCCCGATCGGGCACGTCAGCGCGCTGAACTTCGCGCTGGGTCTGACCCTGGGCACGGCGCTGTTCACCATCGGCGCCGGCGCGGTCCACTGGGCCCGCACCCTGATGTCCGACGTCGAGGTCGCCGACGACCGTCACCCGATCGCGGCCGAGCCCGAGGTCCGGGCGAAGGTCCACGCGGACTTCAAGCAGGGCGCCAAGGAATCGGTGATCGGCCGTCGCAAGCTGATCCGCAACACGATGTTCGGCGCGCTGGCCCTGGTGCCGCTCTCCGGCGTCATGCTGCTGCGCGACCTCGGCCCGCTGCCCGAGGACAAGCTGCGCCACACCCTGTGGGCCAAGGGCAAGCTCCTCGTCAACATGAACACCAACGAGCCGCTGCGTCCCTCGGACGTGGCCGTCGGTTCGCTCACCTTCGCCAAGCCCGAGGGCCTGGAGGAGCACGACGAGGACTTCCAGAACGAGATCGCCAAGGCGGCCCTGATGATCGTCCGGCTCCAGCCGGCGGACATCAAGGACAAGCAGGAACTCGAGTGGTCCCACCAGGGCATCGTGGCCTACTCGAAGATCTGCACCCACGTCGGCTGCCCGATCTCGCTGTACGAGCAGCAGACGCACCACGTGCTGTGCCCCTGCCACCAGTCCACCTTCGACCTCTCCGACGGCGCCAAGGTCATCTTCGGCCCGGCCGGTCACGCCCTGCCGCAGCTGCGCATCGGTGTGAACGACGAGGGCTACCTCGAGGCGCTCGGCGACTTCGAAGAGCCCGTCGGTCCTGCCTTCTGGGAGCGCGGATGAGCACCAACGAGAACACGCAGTCCCGCGAACGCGGGAAGGCGCCGGCCGGCGAGCGGATCGCCGACTGGGCCGACGGCCGGCTGGGGATCTACTCCCTCGCCAAGGCCAACATGCGCAAGATCTTCCCCGACCACTGGTCGTTCATGCTGGGCGAGATCTGCCTGTACAGCTTCATCATCATCATCCTCACGGGTGTGTACCTGACGCTGTTCTTCCACCCGTCGATGAACGAGGTGGAGTACCACGGCAGCTACGTCCCGCTGCAGGGACAGCTGATGTCCGAGGCGTTCAACTCGACCATGCACATCTCCTTCGATGTGCGCGGTGGTCTGCTCATCCGGCAGATCCACCACTGGGCGGCGCTGATCTTCCTCGCCGGCATGTTCGTGCACATGATGCGTGTGTTCTTCACCGGCGCGTTCCGCAAGCCGCGTGAGATCAACTGGCTGTTCGGCTTCCTGCTGTTCGTCCTGGGCATGTTCACCGGTTTCACCGGTTACTCGCTCCCGGACGACCTGCTCTCCGGCACCGGTGTCCGCTTCACCCAGGGCGCCATCCTGGCGACGCCGATCGTCGGCACGTACATCTCGATGTTCCTCTTCGGCGGCGAGTTCCCGGGCCACGACTTCGTGGCGCGGTTCTACTCGATCCACATCCTGCTGCTGCCGGGCATCATGCTCGGCCTGGTGGTGGGCCACCTGATCCTGGTCTTCTACCACAAGCACACGCAGTTCGCGGGCCCCGGCAAGAGCAACAAGAACGTCGTCGGCATGCCGCTGCTGCCCGTGTACATGGCGAAGGCGGGCGGCTTCTTCTTCCTGGTCTTCGGCACGATCGCGGCCATCGCGGCGCTCGCCCAGATCAACCCGGTGTGGATCTTCGGCCCCTACCGTCCGGACCAGGTGTCCACCGGCGCCCAGCCCGACTGGTACATGGGCTTCGCCGAGGGTCTGATCCGCTTCATGCCGGGCTGGGAGGTCAACATCTGGGGCCACACGCTGGTCCTGGGCGTGTTCATCCCGCTGACGCTGTTCGGTGTCGTCCTCGTGGCGATGGCGCTGTACCCGTTCATCGAGTCGTGGATCACCGGCGACAAGCGCGAGCACCACATCCTGGACCGTCCGCGCAACGCCCCCACGCGCACCGCGCTGGGCGTCGCCTGGGTCACGATGTACATGATCACGCTGGTCGGCGGTGGCAACGACCTGTGGGCCACCCACTTCCACCTGTCGATCAACTCGATCACCTGGTTCGTCCGGATCTTCTTCTTCGTCGGACCGGTCATCGCGTACATCCTCACCAAGCGCATCTGCCTCGGCCTGCAGCGCCGGGACAGGGACAAGGTGCTGCACGGTCGCGAGACCGGCACCATCAAGCGCCTGCCGCACGGTGAGTTCATCGAGGTCCACGAGCCGCTCAGCCAGGAGCAGCTCCACACCATCACGGCGCACGAGCAGTACGAGCCGGCCGCGATCGGCCCGGCGGTCGACGAGAACGGCGTCGAGCGCAAGATCAAGCGGTCCGAGAAGCTGCGCGCCAAGATCAGCGGCGCGTACTTCGGCGAGGACCAGCAGATCCCGAAGCCGACCGTCGAGGAGTACAAGGAGATCACGAGCGGCCACGGCCACCACTGATCCACTGTCGCCACAGAAGGGCCCCGTCCGGTGTTCGGACGGGGCCCTTCGCCGTGTCCTGAGCTGGATAAGGTGGCCTCACGTGGTTCTACGACACCCAGGAGCGGCTATGAGCGCTGTGACCCCCGCTGGAGGCGACACCGCGGCGGGCCGTTCCTGGCCCGACGTGCTGAACGCCCTGCTGTACGGCCGTGACCAGAGCGCCGACGCCACCGCCTGGGCGATGGACCGGATCATGCGCGGGGAGGCGACGGACGCGCAGATCGCCGGGTTCGTGGTGGCGCTGCGGGCCAAGGGCGAGACCGTCGAGGAGATCAACGGGCTCGTCCGGACCATGTACGCGCACGCCAACACGATCGAGGTGCCGGGCCGGACCGTCGACATCGTCGGCACCGGCGGCGACGGCGCCAAGACCGTCAACATCTCCACCATGTCGGCGATCGTCGTCGCCGGCGCGGGTGCCACCGTCGTCAAGCACGGCAACCGGGCCGCGTCCTCCGCCTCCGGCGCCTCGGACGTGCTGGAGAAGCTCGGCGTCAATCTGGAGCTGACCCCGGCGCGGGTGGCGGAGGTGGCCCGGGAGGCCGGGATCACCTTCTGCTTCGCGATCAAGTTCCATCCGGCGCTGCGTCACGCGGGCGCCGCGCGCGGCCAGTTGGGCATCCGCACGGTGTTCAACATCCTCGGCCCGCTGACCAACCCGGCCCGGGTGCGCGCCCAGGCGGTCGGGGTCGCGGACCCGCGCATGGCGCCGGTCGTCGCGGGTGTCTTCGCCGAGCGCGGCCACTCCTCCCTGGTGTTCCGGGGCGACGACGGCCTCGACGAGCTGACCACCACGGCCACCTCCCGGGTGTGGGTGGTGCGCGACGGCAAGGTCACCGAGGAGGTCTTCGACCCGCGGGACGTCGGCATCGAGCTGGTGCCGGTGGAGGCCTTGCGGGGCGGCGACCCGTCGTACAACGCGGAGGTCGCCCGCCGCCTGCTGGACGGCGAGCAGGGCCCCGTGCGGGACGCGGTCCTGCTGAACTCGGCGGCCGCCCTGGTCGCCCTGGACCCGGGCCCGGGCACCCTCGCGGAGCAGATCCGCGCGGGCATGGACCGCGCGGCCGAGTCCATCGACTCGGGCGCGGCCAAGCAGGCCCTGGACCGCTGGGTCGCGGCCACGCACGTCTAGCCACGCCATGGGTCGGCGGTCCCGTCATTCGGACACGAGTTGCGGGACCGCGATCACTTCCCGTACGTTCCTGTACCAGGTCATGAGTGACAGTCATGAGGCCCCGGCCGACTGTCCGGCAACCCTCCGTCCGTGGCGGGGTGCCCCGGGTGAAGACCAGGCCGTGGGCAGCGAGGTCCACGGCAAGCGCGGACCCCTCGCGGAACACCAGGGGTCCTGGTCGTCGAGGGAGCCTTCTGTGAGCAAGCGAATGCGATAGGGCGCCGAGCCCCGCCTCCGCATACCCCTTTCACCTCTTCCCGTGCCGTCGACGCATCGTCCGGCGCGGTGCTGTGACTTTTTTGGGGGCTTGCCCCCAAACCCCCGCGCCTGCCTCTCACAGGAGTTCGCCATGTCTGTCTCCACCGCTGCCGCCGCCCGTACCGTTTGCAACCTTTCGCAGGAGCTGCCCGTTCTGGGCCGGGATGTCACCGTCCCGCTCGTCACCGGCGGCGAGGTCACCTACGCGGCGCTCGACTACGCCGCCAGCGCCCCCGCCCTCCAGCGCGTCTGGGACGACGTGGCGGCCTACGCCCCGTACTACGGCAGCGTCCACCGCGGCGCCGGCTACCTCTCCCAGCTCTCCACGGACCTCTTCGAGAACGCCCGCCGCACGGTCGCCGAGTTCCTGGACTGCCGCGCCGACGACCAGCTGGTCTTCACCCGCTCCACCACCGACTCCCTCAACCTGCTGGCCGCCGCCCTCCCCGCCGACTGCCAGGTCTTCGTCTTCGAGACCGAGCACCACGCGAGTCTGCTGCCCTGGCGGGAGGCCCGGGTCACCTACCTCGACGCCCCGCGCACCCCGCGGCAGGCCGTGGAGACCCTGGAGCGCGCTCTCGCCGCCCGCGACCCCCACGGCCCGGCCCTGGTCTGTGTCACCGGCGCCTCGAACGTCACCGGCGAGCTGTGGCCCGTACGGGAGCTCGCGGCCGCCGCCCACGCGCACGGCGCCCGGATCGTCCTGGACGCCGCCCAGCTCGCCCCGCACCACCCGGTGTCCGTCCGCGACCTGGACGTCGACTGGATCGCCTTCTCCGGCCACAAGCTGTACGCCCCCTTCGGCTCCGGCGTTCTGGCCGGCCGCGCCGACTGGCTCCGGGCCGCCGACCCCTACCTCGCGGGCGGCGGCGCCAGCCGCAAGGTCACCCGGCGCGAGGACGGGGGAGTGGATGTGGAGTGGCACGAGACCGCGGCCCGCCACGAGGCCGGGTCCCCGAACGTCATCGGCGCCTACTCCATCGCCTCGGCCTGCAAGGCCCTCACCGAGGCCGGTTTCGACACCTTGGTCGCCCGTGAGCAGCACCTGATCACCCGGGTCCGCACGGGCCTCGCCGAGGTCCCGCAGGTCAGGATCCTGTCCCTGTTCGGCGACGACGCCCCGCGGGTCGGCGTGATCTCCTTCGTGGTCGAGGGCTGGAACAGCTCCCACTTCGCCGCGGCCCTCTCCGCCGAGTACGGCATCGGGGTCCGCGACGGCCTCTTCTGCGCCCACCCCCTGGTCCGCACCCTGCTGGGCGCCGCCCCCGAGACCCAGGGCGAGTGCGGCGCGCCCGAGGCGGCCCCGGGCGAGAAGTCCCTCAACGCCATCCGGGTGAGCTTCGGCGCGGGCACCCCCGACGAGCACGTGGACCGTTTCGTCGCGGCCGTCCGCGAACTGGTGACCGAGGGCCCGAAGTGGACGTACCGCACGGAGGACGGCCGCTGCGTCCCGGCGGTCTAGAAGGTTTCGCCCCCGGAGGCGGTGATGCGGCCGGTCAGGAGTCCAGGCCGATCGCGAACGCCGCCTCCAGGTCGTGCTGGGAGTACGTACGGAACGCCACGTGGGTGTCCGTGGCCTCGACGCCGGGAATCTTGCTGATGCTGCCCGGGATGACCTCCGCGAGGTCCTCGTGCTGCTGCACCCGGACCATGGCGATCAGGTCGTACGTCCCGGTCACGGAGAACACCTCGCTCACGGAATCCAGCGCGGCGATCCGCTCCGCGATCTCGGGGATCCGGTCCACGCTGGTCTTGATGAGGACGATCGCGGTGATCACGGCTGGTTCTCTCCCTCGGGGGCCGGAGCTGGGGCGGCCCTCACTCTAGTCGTACGGCCGAAACGCGCCCACGCGTAGCAGAACCCCAGCCCGAAGCCCACCAGGTGCGCCAGATACGCCACCCCGGGCCCCCGGGGCGCCTGTCCCACCGCGACCCACTGCAGCGCCGCCCAGAACGGCAGCACCACCCAGGCCGGGAACCGCAGCGGCAGGAAGAACAGGAACGGCAGCAGGCTGGTCACCCGGGCCCGGGGGAACAGGTACAGGAACGCGCCGAGCACCGCCGAGATCGCCCCGGAGGCCCCCACCAGCGACTGCGGCGACCCGGAGTGCGCGGCCGCGTACCCGAGCAGGGCGAGGCAGCCGCAGCACAGGTAGAAGAAGGTGAACTCGGCACGGCCCATCCGCTCCTCGGTCATCGCCCCGAAGACGTAGAGGAAGAGCATGTTGCCCAGCAGGTGCACCCAGCTGCCGTGGACGAAGAGGGCCGTGGCGGGGGTCAGGACGGCGCGCGCGGAGCCCGCGAAGAGTTCCGCCGGGACCACGCCCCAGCGGCGGAAATAGGCCCGCTGGGCGGCCATCAGCCCGTCGCCGGTGCCGTACGCCGGATCGAGCCCCGAGGCCGGGCCGATCGCGAAGACCAGACAGCACACGGCGATCAGCCCGTACGTCACCGGCGCCGAGGGGTCGCGCAGAGCCTTGCGGACGGTCCCGCTCCAGTTGCCGATCATGAGCACAGAGCATGACGTACCAGGACAGAAGCGCCCGGTGCGCCTCGCCGCCGTGAACGGATGGGCGGCGAGTACCCGCCAGGCCGTAGGGTTACGAGCCATGCACAGCGGGGAGCCTCCGGCGCGACCCGACCGGAAGACCGACACTAGAAGGACAAGTCACGATGACGGTTCCCCTGCCGACCGCGACCACGCGGTGGCGCTGCACCCTCTGCGGCAACCTCACCAGGTTCGACGTGACGCGCTCGTCGAAGGTCGTCGAGTATGTGCACCTCGACCTCGCCGGAGAGCCGAAGGTGGAGGAGCGCGAGGTGGTCAGTGAGACCATCGAGTCGGTGCGGTGCCGCTGGTGCAACGCCGTGGATCAGGTGGAACTCGTGGATCGGCCGGGCGCCGGCTCCTGAGCGGAGCGGCCCCCGTACAGGTATTGGGGTGTGACGGATGGTGGAGAGCGCAGGCGGGGGGCCGGGCGACGGCGCCGCCGAGATGCTCGACCGTCCGCTGCCCGACGGCGTGCGCCGCCGGGTCGTGCAGATCGTCTCCGACGGCTTCGGCGGCCTGACCGTCGCGGAACTTCCCGCGCAGTTGCGGCAGTACGCCCGCTTCGCACCGAATCGCCGGGCGAAGTTCGCGGGCAACGCGATGGCGGCCGCGCTGGAGACGGATGCCCTGTTCCGGCAGCGCATCGCCGAGAAGTTCAGAGACGCCCAGCCGGAGCTGTCCGGCGCTCTGGACTCCGGCTCGCCGACCCCGGCCGCGGACCCGCTCGACGTGGCGGCCGCGGCCTATGTGCTGCGGCCCGCGGGCTGGGTGAAGCTGGTGACGGCGGCCGGCGAGGAGGCCCAGCGGGCGGACGCCGAGCGCGCCGACGAGGAGAGCCGGGCCGAACTGGATCGGCTGCGCGAGGAGCTGGCGCAGGCGCGCGAGCAGACCCGCGCGGACACCGAACGGCTGCGCACCGAGCTGGACGCGGCGAAGAAGGAAGCGGAATCGCTTCAGCGCAAGCTGCGTTCGGCCCTCAGTGACGTCAAGCGCGGCGAGGCGGCCCTGCGCAAGGTGCAGGGCGAGATCGAGGCCGTACGGGCCGAGGGGCAGGCCCAGGTGTCCGTCGCCGAGAGCGAGACCCGGCGGCTCAAGGCGCGGCTCGGGGAGGCCGAGGCGGCCCTGGAGGCCACCCGGCGGGCGGCCCGTGAGGGGCGCAGCGTCGAGGACATGCGGGTACGGCTGCTGCTGGACACCGTGCTGGACGCCGCCCAAGGGCTGCGCCGCGAGCTGGCGTTGCCGCCGGTGTCCGTCCGTCCGGCGGAAACGGTCGATGCGGTCGAACCGGGACGAATGACCCCGAAGGACATCGCCGCACGTGCCCTGTCGGAGCACGATCCGGCCATTCTCGACCAGCTGTTGGCACTGCCCCAGGCGCATCTGGTCGTCGACGGCTACAACGTGACCAAGACCGGCTATCCGCAGATGCCGTTGGAGAAGCAGCGGCTGCGGCTGCTCGGGCAGCTCTCGGCGCTCGCCGCGCAGACCGGCGCCGAGGTCACCTGTGTCTTCGACGGCGCCGAACTGGCCGCTCCGGTGCTGCTCGCGCCGCCGCGCGGGGTGCGGGTGCTGTTCTCCAAGGCGGGGGTCACCGCCGACGAACTCATCCGCCAGCTGGTGCGGGCCGAGCCCCCGGGGAGACCGGTCATCGTCGCCTCGACCGACCGGGAGGTCGCCGACGGGGTCGCGAAGGCGGGTGCCCGACCCGTGGCTTCCGCGATGCTTCTCAAGCGCCTGTCCTGAAGGGCGAAGTTACAGGCTTAATGCCCGAATTGGCGGAATCGTCACGCAACGTAAAGTCAAGCCAGCGTCACGGCAGGTGAGTTACGTGAAAAAACTGCGTTGCGTGACGTGATTTTTGTGGCCGGGGATTTGAACTGATCACAGTGGGGTCACTAAGGTCTGGTGCTCGAACCTCCACACGGGTGATCACTCAAAAGAAGGAGCCCGTCTCCGTGGCGTCCCACCGTCGACCGAAGCAGCCGAGTCGCGTACGCGTGACCGTGCTGACCACCGCAGCCGCCGCTGCCGTCGCTCTGAGCTCCCAGGCCGCCAACGCGGCGCCTGCCGAGAAGCTCTCCAAGGACGAGGTCAAGGCCAAGGTCGACAAGCTCTACGAGGAGCAGGAGCAGGCCACCGAGAAGCTCAACGGAGCCGAGGAGAAGCAGGAGAAGCTCCAGAAGGAGATCTCCACCATCCAGGACAACGTCGCCCGCGGCCAGGAGGAGCTCAACGAGCTGCGCGACTCCATAGGCCTGGCGGCCGCGGCCCAGTACCGCACGGGCACCATCGACTCCTCCCTCCAGCTCTTCCTGTCCTCGAACCCGGACGACTACCTGGACAAGGCGTCCGCCGCCGACCAGCTCAGCGCCCAGCAGGTCGAGGCGCTGAAGAAGATCCAGGAGAAGCAGCGCGAGCTCGCGCAGGAACGCTCCGAGGCCTCGGCCAAGCTCAAGGACCTCGCCGCCACCCGGACCGAGCTGGCCAAGCAGAAGAAGATCGCCCAGGGCAAGCTCGCCGCGGCGCAGAAGCTCCTCAACACGCTGACGTCGGCGGAGAAGGCCGCGCTGGCGGCCGAGGACGCCCGCGCCAACCGCTCCTCCGCCTCCCGGGTCGACCTCGGTGACACGGGCAGCGCCTCCGGCCGTGCCGCCGCCGCCTTCTCCGCCGCCCAGTCCAAGCTCGGCTCGCCGTACGTCTACAGCGCTTCCGGCCCCAACACCTTCGACTGCTCGGGCCTGACCTCCTGGGCCTACGCCCAGGCCGGCGTCTCCATCCCGCGCACCTCCGAGGCCCAGTCCAGCTACGGCACGAAGATCTACTCCGTCAGCGACCTCAAGGTCGGCGACCTGGTGTTCTTCTTCAACGACCTGCACCACGTGGGCCTGTACGCGGGCAACGGCCAGATCCTGCACGCGCCGCGCACCGGCACCGTCGTCCGCTACGAGTCGATGAGCACCATCGGCGGCCCCTTCATGTGGGGCGTCCGCGTCTGAGCCCTCCGAGGCTCCGCCCGGGTCCTGATCCTTCCAAGATCAGGACACGGCACCGCCCGAACGGGCGAATTACGACAACCCCGAGTGACCCCACGCCCCGCCGGTGACCTGCGTCAGCGGCGGGGCGTCACGTTGTGTGCCCGTGGAGGTCTTTGGCCGCCCCCCTGACACGGGGCTACTGTCTGCCGCGTTTCGTCCGCCAGTGGAAGGAGCGCGGCTTCCCGTGGGGTCCCATCGCCGCCTTGCACCGTCCGGGTTCGACCGGGGCGCCGTCAGCGCCCTCGGTGTGCTGTCCGCCGCGGCCGCCGCACTCGGCGCCCTGACCGCCGTACCGGCCTCGGCCGCGCCGCACGACGACACCCGATCCGAGGTGGACCGTCTCTACGAGGAGGCGGAGCAGGCCACCGAGGCCTTCAACGAGGCCGACGAGCGCGCCGGCACCCTGCGCCGGCAGCTGCGCCGGGCGCAGGACCGGATCGCCCGCCAGCAGGGGCACATCAACGACCTGCGCGAGCGGCTCGGTTCGCTGGCCGGCGCCCAGTACCGCTCCGGCGGCCTCGACCCGTCCCTGGCGCTGCTGTTCTCCGACGACCCGGCCGACTACCTCGCCAAGGCGTCCGTCCTGGACCGGATCACCGCCCACCAGGCGGGCGAACTCAGGGAACTCCAGCTCGCGCTCCGCGAACTCGCCCAGGAGCGCACCGAGGCCGCCGGGCAGCTCGCCGCGCTGGAGAAGAGCCGCAAGGCCGTCGCCGACCACAAACGGACCGTCGAGCGCAAGCTCGCCCGGGCCCGGCAGCTCCTCAACGCCTTGCCGGCCGCCGAACGCGCCGCCTACGACCGGGCCTCCCGCTCCGGCCGCACCGACCTGCCCGGGCTCACCGGCGTCGTCCCCGCCTCCGGCCGCGCGGCCGCCGCCCTCGCCGCCGCCCGCTCCGCCCTCGGCAGGCCGTACGTCTGGGGCGCCAACGGCCCCTCCGGCTTCGACTGTTCGGGCCTGATGCAGTGGTCGTACGCACAGGCCGGGGTGGCCCTGCCGCGCACCTCGCAGGCCCAGGCGCACACCGGCCGCAGCGTCCCGCTCTCCCAGGCCCGGCCGGGCGACATCGTCACCTACCGCTCGGACGCCAGCCACGTCGGCATGTACGCGGGCAACGGCCAGGTCATCCACGCCCCCTACCCGGGCGCTCCGGTGCGCTACGACCCGGTCGGGATGATGCCGGTGTCCTCGGTGACACGGCCCTGACCGGGGTCCCCTCGCGGGGACGGCCGTACGATCGGGAGGATGGCTGGTCGTGGGCGGGTGCGCGGATCCGGGGTCCCGGGTCTCTGTCTGCTGCTCGTCGGCCTCTTCCTCGTCGGCTGCGGCGGCAGGCCCGCCACCGACACCTCCCGGACCGAGGTGCAGCAGCTGCTGGACCGGCGGGCGGCGGCCGTCCTGCACCACGACGCCGACGCCTACGCGGCCACCGGCGCCCGGGCGGACTACGCCCGGCTGCGGACCGTACCGCTCGCGGCCTGGTCGTACCGGGTGACCTCGGTGCGCCGGGACGGCGACGCGCTGACCGCCGACGCCGCGCTCAGCTACCGCCTGCGGGACTACGACAGCGCCCCGGTCACCGTCGCCCGCACCCTGCGGCTGGCCCGGGACGCCGGCGGGCGCTGGGGCGTGACCTCCGAGCGGCCCGCGGGGAAGGCCGCCGAGCAGCTGTGGGACCAGGGCGCGGTGACCGTCGTACGGGGTGAGCACAGCCTGGTGCTGGGCGCCGGGCAGACCGCCGCGCGGCTGCGGGCCTTCGCCGATCTCGCCGACGACGCGGTCCCGTCGGTGTCGGCGGCCTGGGGCACGGACTGGGCGGGGCACGTCGTCGTCCTCGTGCCGAAGTCACTGGACGGCATGGCGGCCCTGCTCGGCTCGCCCGCCTCCTCCTACCGGGGCATCGCCGCGGTGACGACCGGCGAGACCGGCGGCGGGGCCGACGGCCGCACCCGGTTCCCGGCCGACCGGGTGGTGGTCAACCCCGACGCGTACGACCTGCTCGGCGGGCTCGGCCGACAGGTCGTCCTCACCCACGAGACCACCCATGTGGCCACCCGCGCCCACACCGACGCGGCCACCCCGCTGTGGCTGTCCGAGGGATACGCCGACTGGGTCGGCTACCGCGACTCCGGGCGCACCCCGCGCCAGGTCGCGCCCGAGCTGCGGAGCGCGGTCACCGAGGGGCGGCTCCCGGCGGCGCTGCCCACCGACGCCGACTTCGGCTTCTCCGGCGACCCCGCCCTGCTGGCCCGGGCCTACGAGGGCGGCTGGCTGGCCTGTCGCATGATCGCCGAACGGTGGGGCGAGGTGAAGCTGGACGCGTTCTACCGGGCCGTCGGGGCGCACCAGGAGCGGGCGGGGGCGGTCGAGGGGGCCCTGCGGAGCGTGCTGGGCGTGTCCCTGCCGCAGCTCACCGCGGACTGGCAGACGTATCTGCGCGCCCAGCTCGGCTGACCCAGCTCGGCCGGCGCCTCCCTGAGCCACTCCGGCGCCGCGGCCGGTGTCGCGGTGTGCGGGGTGTCAGGAGGAGGCCGGGGCCGTCTCGCTCGTGCGGGCGGTCCGATCCGGGACGGGATCCCGGTCCGGGGCGCGCTCCGGCACGGTCGAGTGCCACAGGCGTACGGCGGCGGCGAGCGTGGCGGTCAGCAGGAGGCCGTTGCGCACGAAGAGGAGGGTCACCCCGAGCGGGGTGCTGTTGACGACGTCCGCGAAGTACACCGGGAACTCCAGCACGGTCACCGAGGACGCGGCCAGGACCAGCGCGGCGGGACCGGTCATCCGGGTCGCGCGGGAGCACAGGCAGACCGCGGCCAGGCCCACCAGCCACACCAGGTACTGCGGACTGATCACCCGGCTGGTCACCGTGAAGAGCAGGACGGCCGTGAACGCCGCGTCGGCCAGGGTGTGCGGCGCGAACCGGCGTGCCGCGAGCCGCCACAGCAGCAGCCAGCCGAACGCCACCGCCGTCAGGAACAGCGCCAGGTCGCTCACCACGGACACGTACGGGCCGAGGAACTCCACCGAGCCGTAGTTCAGCAGCACCCGCCCCTGCCAGCCGAACTGCCGGGCCACATGGAAGACGAGGGCGCCCAGCGACTCCACCTCGGTGCCCCGGTCGCGCTGGAAGGTGAGGAAGGCGAAGGCGCCCGGCATCAGCAGGGCGAACAGGCCCGAGAGCGCGGCGACCGTCACCGCCGCCGCGCCCCAGGCCCGCCGCCGCACCGCGCCCGCAAGGAGCAGCACCGGCCACACCTTCAGCAGCGCGGCGAAGCCGGTGAGCGCGCCCATGATCCGGGGGTGGCGCACGCCCGCGAGCAGGGTGGCCACGGCGACCGCGGTGACCATCACGTCGTAGCGGGCGTAGACCGTCGGGCCGAGCAGCGGGACGCCCGCCACCCACACCCAGGCGCCGCGCAGCGAGCGGCGCGGGCGCAGCCCCGCGTTCAGCAGCAGCACGAGGACGGCCAGGTCGGCCAGGAAGGCCAGGACGAAGAACGCCTGCGCGTAGTCGAGGAAGGGCAGCAGGGCGGGGGAGAGGATCGCGAGGGCGGCGGCGGGCGGGTACTGCCAGGTGACGTCCGTCCGCGGGAAGCCGCCGGTGCGCAGCACCTCGTACCAGCCCTGGTAGATGGACGACACATCGGTCGTCACGTCCGGGCCGGGGAAGAGGAACACCCTGAAGACGAAGAGGAGCAGGACGAGCCGGGTCACGCCCCAGGTCGCCAGCAGCCAGGTGAGCGGCCGTCTCGCTTCCGTGATCTCCACCGGTGTCCGTTCCCTCAGTGTTCGTACAGCGCCGTCCGTCCCGTGAGGCCCATGATCCCCCCGTCGGCTGTGAGGCGCGGCCGGGCGCGGCTGTGAGCGGGGTTTGGATAGGGTCGGCCCCGATGCACAAGACCCTGATCGTGACGAACGACTTTCCGCCCCGCCCCGGTGGTATCCAGGCGTTCCTGCACAACATGGCGCTCCGGCTCGACCCCGACCGGCTCGTCGTCTACGCCTCCACCTGGAAGCGGGGCCGGGAGGGCGCCGAGGCGACCGCCGCCTTCGACGCCGAGCAGCCCTTCACCGTCGTACGGGACTCCACGACGATGCTGCTGCCGACGCCCGGGGCGACCCGGCGGGCCGTCGGCCTGCTGCGGGAGCACGGGTGCACCTCGGTGTGGTTCGGGGCCGCCGCGCCGCTCGGGCTGATGGCGCCCGCGCTCAGGAAGGCCGGCGCCGAGCGGCTGGTCGGCACCACCCACGGGCACGAGGCCGGATGGGCGCAGCTGCCCGCCGCCCGGCAGCTGCTCGGCCGGATCGGGGACACCACGGACACCCTGACCTACCTCGGCGAGTACACCCGCTCGCGGATGGCGACCGCGCTGAGCCCGGCGGCGGCCGGGCGGATGGTGCGGCTGCCGCCGGGCGTCGACGAGAAGACCTTCCACCCCGGCTCGGGCGGCGACGAGGTGCGGGCACGGCTCGGGCTGACCGACCGGCCGGTGGTGGTGTGCGTCTCGCGGCTGGTGCCGCGCAAGGGCCAGGACACGCTGATCCTCGCCCTGCCCCGGATCCTGGCCGCCGAGCCGGACGCCGTGCTGCTGATCGTCGGCGGCGGGCCGTACGAGAAGGACCTGCGCCGGCTGGCCCGGGAGACCGGGGTCGCCGCCTCCGTGCGGTTCACCGGGCCGGTGCCCTGGAGCGAGCTGCCCGCGCACTACGGCGCCGGGGACGTCTTCGCGATGCCCTGCCGGACCCGGCGGGGCGGGCTGGACGTCGAGGGGCTCGGGATCGTCTACCTGGAGGCGTCCGCCACCGGGCTGCCCGTCGTCGCCGGGGACTCCGGCGGGGCGCCCGACGCCGTGCTGGACGGGGAGACGGGCTGGGTCGTGCGGGGCGGCTCCCCGGCCGAGGCCGCCGAGCGGATCGTCGCCCTCCTCGGGGACGCCGAGCTGCGCCGTCGCATGGGCGAGCGGGGGCGGCGCTGGGTGGAGGAGAAGTGGCGCTGGGACCTCCTCGCGGAGCAGCTGAAAACATTGCTCTAGACTTTTCGCCTTTTGCTCTAGCCGGACGGCGGAAATCCGCTGATGCTGCGCACATGACAGCCAAACTGATGCAGCGTCAGCTGACGAGACGTCAAATCCTTGGTATGGCCGCCCTCCAGACGGCGGCCACCCTCGGTTTCACCCGCATCGGCCTGCAGTCGGCCCGCGCGGACGAGCCCGCCGCGGTCGAGTCCGCGCCCGCGATCGTCATCGGCTCCGGCTACGGAGCCGCCGTCGCCGCCCTGCGCCTCGGCCAGGCCGGCATCCGCACGCTCGTCCTCGAGATGGGCCGGCTCTGGAACACCGCCGGCGCCGACGGCAAGATCTTCTGCAACACCGCCAGCCCCGACCAGCGCTCCATGTGGTTCAAGACCCGCACCGAGGCGCCGCTCGCCTCGTTCCTCTGGCTGGACGTCGTCAACAAGGACATCAGCCCCTACCCCGGCGTCCTGGACCGGGTGCACTTCGACAACATGTCCGTCTTCGTGGGCCGCGGGGTCGGCGGCGGCTCCCTGGTCAACGGCTCGATGGCGGTCACCCCGCTCCAGTCCTACTTCGCCGAGCAGTTCCCGACCGTCGACGTCACGGAGATGTACGGCACGTACTACCCGCGGGCCCGCGCCATGCTCGGCGTCAACACGATCGACCCCGCCTGGTTCGAGTCGACCGAGTGGTACCAGTTCAGCCGGACCTCCCGGAAGGCCGCCGCCAACACCGGTCTGAAGACCACCTTCGTGCCCAGCGTCTACGACTTCGGCTACATGCAGCGCGAGGCCGCCGGCACCGCCACCAGGTCCGCCCTCGGGCAGGAGGTCATCTACGGCAACAACTACGGCAAGAAGAGCCTCGACAAGACCTATCTGGCGTCCGCGCTCGGCACCGGCAACGTCACCATCCACACCATGGAGAAGGTGACCGCGATCAGCCGGGCGAGCGACGGCACCTGGCTGCTGACCGTCCAGCGCATCGACGACACCGGCGCCGTCGTCGAGACCAAGCAGTACGGCTGCACCTATCTGTTCCTCGGCGCGGGCAGCCTCGGCACCAGCGAACTCCTGGTTCGGGCACGGCAGACCGGCACGCTCCCGGCACTGGACGCGAGCGTGGGAACCGGCTGGGGCACCAACGGCAACGTGATGCTCGGCCGGGCCAACCACCTGTGGGACACGGTCGGCGCCAACCAGTCGACCATGCCGGTCATGGGCATCGACGACTGGGCCAACACCGACAACCCCGTCTTCGCCGAGATGGCCCCGCTGCCGACCGGCCTGGAGCACTGGGTCAGCCTCTATCTGGCGATCACCAAGAACCCCGAGCGGGCCGCCTTCTCCTGGACCAACGGCGCGCTCAAGCTGAACTGGAGCGCCGCCCAGAGCGCGGTCTCCGTGAGCATGGCGAAGAAACTCTTCGACCGGATCAACTCGGCGAACTCGACGATCTACCGGTACGACCTCTTCGGCTCCTCCAGCAAGATCTTCGCCGACGACTTCACCTACCACCCGCTCGGCGGCTGCGTGCTGGGCAAGGCCACCGACAACTACGGACGCGTGAAGGGGTATTCCAAGCTCTACGTCACCGACGGCTCGCTGGTGCCGGGCAACATCGGCGTCAACCCGTTCGTCACCATCACCGCGCTCGCCGAACGCACGATGGCGCGGGTCCTCGCCGAGGACACCGCGCCATGATCGTGCTGCTCGTGTGACTCCTGCCCGCGCGACTACTTGGCGTAGATCGCCTCGATCTCCGCCGCGTAGTCCTTCGCCACGACGTTGCGCTTGAGCTTCAGCGACGGCGTCAGATGACCCGAGTCCTCCGTGAACTGGGAGGAGAGAATGCGGAACTTCCGCACCGATTCCGCCTTCGAGACCGCGGCGTTGCCGTCGTCGATCGCCGACTGGATGGCAGCCTGCAGATCGGCGTCCCCGCGCAGCGACGCCGCGGTCGACCCCGCCGGCTTGCCGTGCTCGGCGGCCCAGCGGCCCAGGAACTCCTCGTCGAGGGTGATCAGCGCGCCCACGAACGGCCGCCCGTCGCCCACCACCATGCACTCCGCGACCAGCGCGTGCGCCCGGATCCGGTCCTCGATCACGGCCGGGGCCACGTTCTTGCCGCCGGCCGTGACGATGATCTCCTTCTTGCGGCCGGTGATCCTGAGGTAGCCGTCCTCGTCGAGGGTGCCCACGTCACCGGTGTGGAACCAGCCGTCCGCCAGCGCCTCGGCGGTCGCCGCAGGGTTGTTCCAGTACTCCTTGAACAGGTGCTCGCCGTGCAGCAGCACCTCGCCGTCGTCGGCGATCCGCACCACCGAGCCCGGCAGCGGCTGCCCGACCGTGCCGATCTTCTGCCGGTCCCAGGGGTTGAACGCGGTCGCCGCACAGGACTCCGTCAGACCGTAGCCCTCCAGGACCGTGAAGCCGATACCGCGGAAGAAGTGACCGAGCCGCTCACCGAGCGGCGCGCCGCCGGAGATCGCGTACTCGCCCTTGCCGCCGAGCACCGCGCGCAGCTTGCTGTACACGAGCCGGTCGAACACCTTGTGCTTGATCCTCAGCCCGAGGGACGGGCCCGAGGGCAGGTCCAGCGCCCGGCTGTAGGCGATCGCGGTGTCCGCCGCCTTGTCGAAGATCGCGCCCTTGCCGTCCGCCTGCGCCTTGGCCCGCGCCGAGTTGTAGACCTTCTCGAAGACGCGCGGCACGCCCAGGATCAGCGTCGGCCGGAAGGCGGCCAGCTCGTCGGTGAGGTTCTTGATGTCCGGGACCGTGCCCAGCTTGATCGGCGCCATCATCGGGGCGATCTGCACCAGCCGGCCGAACACGTGCGCGAGCGGCAGGAAGAGCAGCACACTGCACTCGCCCGTGCGGAACAGCGGCCGCAGCCGCTCCACCACGTTCCCGCACTCGGCGAAGAAGCTGCGGTGCGTGAGCACACAGCCCTTGGGTCGGCCCGTCGTGCCCGAGGTGTAGACGATGGTCGCCGGGTCGTCCGCGCGGGCCGCCGAGCCGCGCTCCTCGACCGTCTCGTCGGAGACGTCCTGGCCGAGCCGCCCGAGCTCCTCGACACCGCCCCCCTCGATCTGCCAGACGTGCTTCAGCGCGGGCAGCGTGTCCCGCACCGACTCCACGGCCGCCGTGTGACCGTCCAGCTCGACGATCATGGCGGTGGCGCCCGAGTCGGACAGGATCCACTGCACCTGCTCCGGCGAACTGGTCTCGTACACCGGCACGGTGACCGCGCCCGCGCTCCAGATCGCGAAGTCCAGCAGCGTCCACTCGTAGCGGGTGCGCGACATCAGAGCGACCCGGTCGCCCGGCTGCACACCGGAGGCGATGAGGCCCTTGGCAGCGGCGTGCACCTCGGCCAGGAAGGCCGTCGCGGTCACGTCCTGCCAGGCGCCGCCCACCTTGCGGGCGATGACGGCGACATCGGGGTGCTGCGCGGCGTTTCTGCGGACGATGTCGGTCAGATTGCCGTCCGCAGGGACCTCGTACAAAGCCGGAAGGCTGAACTCGCGCAAGACTGCTGCTCCTCATAGGGCGCCGGCGCCACGACGTTGTGTGATGCGACGGTGCGGTCCAAGGCTCGGGCTGGTGCTCGGAGATCGATGGTTGAAATCCTGAGCACGACTGGACTGCCCGGACGTTACCCGCCGGTATGGCTTCTTCGACAGGGGGGTCCGACGAGATGTTCGCTGCGTCACACAGATTGGTGTTTCCTCGCGCACAGTAGTCCACCCCTTTACTGACTGGCCAGTAACCGCTAATTCCGTCGGCACTGTTCACTTATGCCGCACACGCCTACTCTTGATCGTCATGGCCTCCACACCCGCCGGTAACCGCAGGACACGCATCCATGTGGTCAGTGACGTGCACGGCAACGCCCGTGACCTGGCCCGGGCCGGAGAGGGCGCGGACGCGCTGGTCTGTCTGGGCGACCTCGTCCTCTTCCTCGACTACGCCGACCACTCCCGCGGGATCTTCCCCGACCTCTTCGGCGTCGAGAACGCCGACCTGATCGTCGAGCTGCGCACCGCCCGCCGCTTCGAGGAGGCCCGCGAACTCGGCCGCCGGCTGTGGGCCGGCGTCGACGGCGACCGGGCCGCCGTCATCGAGAAGGCCGTGCGCAAGCAGTACGCCGAGCTGTTCCCGGCCTTCCCGACCCCGACGTACGCCACCTACGGCAATGTCGACATGCCCCAGCTCTGGCGCGAGTACGCCGGGCCCGGCACCACCGTCCTGGACGGCGAACGGGTGGAGATCGGCGGCCGGGTCTTCGGCTTCGTCGGCGGCGGGCTCCAAACGGCCATGCGCACGCCGTACGAGATCAGCGACGAGGAGTACGCCGCGAAGATCGAGGCCGTCGGCGAGGTCGACGTGCTCTGCACCCACATCCCGCCCGAGGTGCCCGAACTCGTCTACGACACCGTCGCGCGCCGCTTCGAACGCGGCAGCCGCGCCCTGCTCGACGCCATCCGCCGGACCCGTCCCCGCTACTCCCTCTTCGGACACGTCCACCAGCCGCTCGCGCCGCGGATGCGGATCGGCGCGACGGAGTGCGTCAACGTCGGGCACTTCGCGGGGAGCGGGAAGCCGTGGGCACTGGAGTGGTGACCCCGTCTCCTGACCTGATCACGAGGTGGGGTGAAGGCGGCAGGTCGGGCGCGCGGTAGCCTTCACGCTGCACACACGTACCTTTACGGGCCCGTATCCGGAGGAGTCACGGCGATGGCGGAACACACCAGTTCGAGCATCACGATCGAGGCGGCACCGGCCGACGTCATGGCCGTGATCGCGGACTTCGCCCGCTACCCGGACTGGACCGGCGAGGTGAAGCAGGCGGAGGTCCTCAAGGAGGACGCGCAGGGGCGCGCCGAGCAGGTGCGACTCGTCATGGACGCCGGTGCGATCAAGGACGACCAGGTGCTGGGGTACACCTGGACCGGGGAGCACGAGGTGTCCTGGACGCTGGTGAAGTCGCAGATGCTGCGCCAGCTGGACGGGTCGTACATCCTGAAGGCGGCGGGGGCGGGCGCCACGGAGGTCACCTATCAGCTGACCGTCGACGTCAAGATCCCGATGCTGGGGATGATCAAGCGCAAGGCCGAGAAGGTCATCATCGACCGGGCGCTGGCGGGCCTGAAGAAGCGGGTCGAGTCCGGTAAGTAGGCTGGGGGTGCGTCTCGGTTAGCGTTCCTCCTCATGCGCACCATCTTGATCATCGGGCCTGGCGGTAGTGGTCGTACGACGGTTGCGGCCGCCACCGCGCTGGACGCCGCCCGCGTGGGCATCCGCACCCTCGTTCTCAGCGCCGACCGGACCGACAGCCTCGGTGCCGCCCTCGGTGTGCCGACCGGGGCCGAGCCCGTTCGGGTTCTGTCGCAGCTCACCGCCTGGCGGCCCGACGCCACCACCGGTTTCCGGGACGATCTCGCCGGATTCCAGGACCGCGCCTCCACCGTGCTCGATCTGCTCGGGGCCGCGCGGCTCGACCCCGAGGAGGTCACTCCGCTTCCCGGGGCCGAGGAGCTGACGCTGCTGCGGGCCCTGCGGGACGCCGCCCTCGCCGAGGCGCACGACCTGCTCGTCGTCGATCTGCCGCCCACCCCCCAGGCCCTCGCCCTGCTCGCGCTCCCCGAGGAACTGCGGCGCTACCTGCGCCGGCTGCTGCCGCCGGAGCGTCAGGCCGCCCGTGCGCTGCGGCCCGTCCTCGGGCGGCTCGCCGGGGTGCCGATGCCCGCCGAGTGGCTGTACGAGACCACCGGCCGCTGGGACCTGGAGCTGGCCGCCGTGGAGGCGGTCCTCGCCGACCGCCGCACCGCCGTACGGCTCGTCGCCGAACCCGGCCCGGCCGGGGCCGACGCCGTCCGGGACGCCCGCCTCGGCCTCGCCCTGCGCGCGACTCCCGTCGAGTCGCTCGTCGCCAACCGGGTCCTGCCGGAGGCGGCGGCCGACGACGGCTGGCTCGGCCGGCTGGTCGCCCAGCAGCGCAAGGCCCTGGGGGAGTGGGGCGACTCCGTGCGGACCGTCGCCCACCTGGGGCACGACCCGCGCGGCGCCGACGACCTCACGGCGCTCGCCGTGCCCCCCGTCAACACGGCCGCCTCCCCGGTCGAGTGGCCCGTCACCGACCGGCTCGCCGAGGACGGCGTGCTCGTCTGGCACCTCCCGCTGCCCGGCGCCATACGCGACGAGCTGGACCTCATCCGGCGCGGCGACGAACTCGTCCTCGCCGCCGGCCCCTTCCGCCGGATCGTCCCGCTGCCCTCGGCGCTGCGCCGCTGCACCGTGGACGGCGCCGCCCTGCGCGACGGCGAGCTGCGCATCCGGTTCGCGCCGGATCCCGGCCTGTGGCCGCAGGGACGGTGAACGGCGTACCCCCGTTCGGGTAACGTCGAGAGGGACGATCCGTCATCGGGCGTCGTCCGGTCGGGACAACCGATCGGACAATCGACCGGACAACCGACCGGACAACCGACCGGGACGGCCGATCGGGACAGCAGAAGCCATCAGGAGTCCGTCATGAGCGAAGAGCGCCCCACGCCCGACGCCGCCCGGGACGAGGCCGCCGCCAAGGAGGCCGCCGCCGAGGAGCCCCGCGCGACCGACGCCGATGCCTGGGCCACCGCCTGTGCCGAGGACCTGGCCCGCGAGAAGGCCCGCCGCCGGGCCGAGCAGGGCAGGCCGGAGGGCTCGGCCGCCGAGGAACTGCGCAAGCTCGTCGAGACCGTCGCCGACAAGCTCTCCGGCCTCCAGTCCCCGCTGCTCGGCGGGGTCGCGGGCGGCGCCGCCCAGCAGGTGGTCCGCCAGGTCGTCCAGCAGGCCAAGGCCGCCGTCGAACCCGTCATCGAGCGCAACCCCGATGTCTTCGACCACCTCGCGGCGGCCGGCGGCGAACTGCTCGCCGCCTACCGCTCCGCCGTCCAGCACCAGGAACAGCGCTGGACGAGCCGCGACCACGACCTCGAGGACGACCCGCGCGACGACCCCCACGACGGGGGCGAGGGCACCGGCCCGGGACAGCGCATCGACCTCGACTGACCGCGGCCACCCTCAGAGACGCCCCGGGGCGCCTGTCCGCCCGGCGGACGACGGGAATCCGAGAACAGTGCCTCGGGTACCGTTGGCCGTAGCGGGGCTCGACCGAAACTGAGGGATTCATGGGACTCACCATCGGCGTCGACATCGGCGGCACGAAGATCGCGGCCGGCGTGGTCGACGAGGAAGGCAACATCCTCTCGACCTTCAAGGTGCCGACCCCCACCACGCCCGAGGCCATCGTGGACGCCATCGCCTCGGCCGTGGAGGGCGCCCGCGCGGGCCACGAGATCGTCGGTGTGGGCATCGGAGCCGCCGGTTACGTCAACCGGCAGCGTTCCACCGTCTACTTCGCGCCCAACATCGACTGGCGCCAGGAACCGCTCAAGGACGACGTCGAGGCCCGCGTGGGCCTCCCGGTCGTCGTCGAGAACGACGCCAACGCCGCCGCCTGGGGCGAGTACAAGTTCGGCGCCGGCAAGGGCCACCGCAACGTCATCTGCATCACGCTCGGCACCGGCCTCGGCGGCGGCATCATCATCGGCAACAAGCTGCGCCGCGGCCACTTCGGCGTCGCCGCCGAGTTCGGCCACATCCGGATGGTCCCGGACGGCCTGCTGTGCGGCTGCGGCTCGCAGGGCTGCTGGGAGCAGTACGCCTCCGGCCGCGCCCTCGTGCGGTACGCCAAGCAGCGCGCCAACGCCACCCCGGAGAACGCCGAGATCCTCCTCGGCCTCGGCGACGGCTCCCCCGACGGCATCGAGGGCAAGCACATCTCCATGGCCGCCCGCCAGGGCGACCCGGTCGCCGTCGACTCCTACCGTGAGCTGGCCCGCTGGGCCGGCGCCGGTCTCGCCGACCTCGCCTCGCTCTTCGACCCCTCCGCCTTCATCGTCGGCGGCGGCCTCTCCGACGAGGGCGAACTGGTCCTCGACCCGATCCGCAAGTCCTACAAGCGCTGGCTGGTCGGCGGCAACTGGCGCCCGGTCGCCGACGTGATCGCGGCCCAGCTCGGCAACAAGGCGGGCCTGGTGGGAGCGGCGGACCTGGCGAGAGAGCCCGACCCCATCATGTGACGTTCACATCTCGAGTCGGGCGACGGAGCCCGCTCAGGGGCGCGGGGCGTGTACGAACATGCGGCTCCGCCGCGTGGGCGCGACCAGCCACGACGATCCGGCAGTCGCGCACATTCCTCGCGCTCCGCCCCATTGGGCGTAAATTGATCCACATGACGCCGCTCCCCAACTCCCGCACGGAGCCCGACGGTTCAGCCGTCCTCCGCGTCCTCAGTTACAACATCCGCTCGATGCGCGACGACACCCACGCCCTCGCCCGCGTCATCACCGCCTGCGCCCCCGACCTGGTCCTCCTCCAGGAAGCCCCCATCTTCTTCCGCTGGCGCAAGAAACTCGCCCGCCTGGCCGCAGCCACCGACCTGGTGATCCTCACCGGCGGCGGCACGGCGGCCGGCCCGGCCGTCCTCTGCTCCCTCCGCGCCACCGTGGAACGCACGGAGGACGTCCTGCTCCCCCTCACCCCCGGCCACCACCGCCGAGGCCTCGCCACCGCCGTCGTCCGCTTCGCGGGGGCCCGCCTCGGGGTGATCAGCTGCCACCTCGGCCTCCACCGGGACGAGCGCCACGATCAGGCGGGCATGCTCCTCGACCGCCTCGCGGGCCTGGGCGTGGAGCACGCGATCGCCGGCGGCGACATCAACGAGAGGCCCCAGGGCCGAACCTTCGCCCGCCTGTCCAGCACCCTGCAGGACTGCCGCACCACCGCCCCCTGGGGCGCCGAGCACACCTTCCCCGCCGCCGCCCCCGACCGCCGTATCGACGGCATCTTCGCGACCAAAGGCGTCGAAGTCCTCGGCTGCGGCGTCCCCCTCGGCCTCCCCGGCGTCACCGAGAACGACCTGAGGGCGGCCACGGACCACCTGCCGGTCCTGGCCGCCCTCAGAATCCCCGCGAACTAGACCACGGCCCCCCGCCCGGGATCCTGGTCGTCCTCGTCGTCCGGTCGCATCCGCACCACCAGCGTGGCGAAACCGCCGAGGAAGCCGCCGACGCAGACCGTCGTCAGCCACCACGTCATGTCCCAGCCCAGCAGCACCGCCAGCAACAGCAGGACCGGCCCGCCGATCACCCCGAGCCAGGCGAACTTGGCCGTGGTGTCGGCGGCCGGCAGCGGCGGCGGCTCCGGCGGTACGAAGTGACCCTCGTCCTCGTCGTCGACGTCCTCCTCGGCCGGCTCCGGCGCGCTGTAGTCGCGCGGGCCGACACCGGGCGCGAACGAGATGGAGCTGCCGAGCGGCTTGGCCGGTTTCGGCTCCTGCTCGTCCCCGGAGTCACGGGGCTCGCCCTCGCTCGTGTCGCTCGTGTCGTTCGCCTCGTTCGTCCGGGACTCCAGCAGCGCCAGGTCCTCGATCGACTTGAACGGCTTGGCCCCCGGCGGGTCCGGCGGTTCGTCCCCGTACCCCGCGACGATCGCCGCCCACGCGGCGTCCTCGTCGAAAGGCACGTTCTGCTCCTCCGGCTCCCGGCCCCGACGGGCTTCCTGGCCGTCCAGGCCCTCCCGCTCGTCCCGGTTCTCCCGGTCCTCGCGGTCGGAGTCGTGCTCAGCCACCTACGGCCGTCCCTTCCTTGCCGACACTGGGCGCGATCCGGGCGATGAACGCGTAGCTCTCCTCGAAGATCCGGTCCGCATCGTGGTCCAACGTTGCCACGTGGTAGCTCTGTTCCAGGAGGATCTCGGTCACCTCCGTGGACGAGACCCGGCTCAGGACCCGGGCCGAGTCGGCCGCCGGCACGACATGGTCCTGGACGCTGCGCAGGAGCAGCAGCGGCTGCGTGACCTGCGGAAGCTCCCCGTCGATCTGCCGCAGCAGGATCCGCAGGGCATGCGCCGAGCGCAGTGGCACCCGGTCGTACCCCGTCTCGACGATCCCCTCCTTCGCGATGTCGCTCGCGATCCCCTTCGCCGACCGCACGAAGTGGTGGGCCACCGGGAGGGCGTACGCCGACAGCCCGTGCACCTTGTTCGCCGGGTTGACCACGATCACGCCCTCGACGCCCGCGCCGTGCTTCGCGGCCAGCCGCAGCGCCAGCGCGCCACCCATGGACAGCCCGGCGACGAACACCCGGGAGCACCGCTCGCGCAGGGCGCGCAGCTCGCGGTCCACCTCCGCGTACCAATCGGCGCCGTCGGTGAGGGCCATGTCCTCCCAGCGCGTGCCGTGCCCCGGCAGCAGGGGCACCGAGACGCTGAGACCCTGCCCGGCCAGATGGCGGGCCCAGGGGCGCAGTGACTGAGGGGAACCGGTGAAGCCGTGGCAGAGGAGGACCCCGACCTCCCCGCCCTCGTGGCGGTACGGCTCGGCTCCAGGAAGGACCGGCACCTTCGGTCTCCTGTCTTCGTCTGTTCTTCATGAGAGGGACGTGAGGTTCACGGTACGCGACCCCACTGACACCGACCAGGGCCGTCGGAGCCTTTGCCGCCGCTCCGGGTTAAGGTCTGAGGACACATACAGGAGGCACTGGGTTGTTGTACGGCGCGATGAAGGTCGCTATCGGGGGGCCGCTGAAGGTCACCTTCAGGCCCTGGGTGGAAGGCCTCGAGAACATTCCCGCCGAGGGCCCCGCGATCCTGGCGAGCAACCACCTGTCCTTCTCGGACTCCTTCTTCCTGCCCGCGGTCCTGGACCGCAAGGTCACGTTCATCGCGAAGGCCGAGTACTTCACCACGCCCGGCCTCAAGGGCAGGCTCACGGCCGCGTTCTTCAAGGGCGTCGGCCAGCTCCCGGTGGACCGCTCCGGCGCGCGCGGCGCGGGGGAGGCCGCGATCAAGAGCGGCATAGACGTGCTGGAGCGCGGTGAGCTGTTCGGGATCTACCCGGAGGGCACCCGCTCGCCCGACGGCCGCCTCTACCGCGGCAAGCCGGGCGGCCTCGCGCGCGTGGCGCTCGCCAGCGGCGCGCCCGTCATCCCCGTCGCCATGATCGACACGGAGAAGATCCAGCCGCCGGGCAAGGTGATGCCCAAGGTGATGCGGCCCGGCATCCGGATCGGCGAGCCGCTGGACTTCAGCCGCTACCAGGGCATGGACCACGACCGTTTCGTGCTGCGGGCGCTGACGGACGAGGTGATGTACGAGATCATGAAGCTTTCCGGCCAGGAGTACGTCGACATCTACGCGACCGCCGCCAAGCGGCAGATCGCGGAGGCGGCCAAGGCCGACAAGGAAGCGGAGAAGGCCGCGAGGGCGGCGCTCGCGCAGGCCGAGAAGGACCAGGCCAAGAAGGAACAAGAGCAGTAGCGGAACAAGTGCAGCAGGGGACGCTCCGGGGGCGGGGGGACTGGACGGATGGCCAGGCGCGAGAGAGTCATGAGGATGTCGGTGGAGCTGCCGCTGTGGCGCGCGCTCTCCGGCTACCGGGTCCTGACGATGCTGTACGCGGTCGGCCTGTTCGCCACCGCCTACGACGACTTCGAGCGTCCCGGCGTCGCCGTCGCCTACTTCGCCGTCCTGTTCGTCTGGACGCTCGCGACCCTGCCCCGGGTGCAGAACGCGGCGGCCTGCACCAAGCGCTTCCTCGCCGTCGACCTCGCCGTCGCGCTCTCCGGCATCGTCCTCACCCCGCTCGTCGTCAGCGAGCAGCACATCCAGGACGGCGGCCCCACCCTGCCCTCGATATGGACGGCCGGCTCGGTCCTCGCCTTCGCCATCAAGGGCGGCTGGCGCTGGGCCGCGTTCGCCTCCACGCCCGTCGCCGTCGCCAACCTGATCGAGCGCGGCCACCCGGCCCGCGACACCGTCCACAACGTGATCCTCGTCTGGGTGGCCTCCATCGCCATCGGGTACGTCGTCGAGGTCGCCCGCGCCTCCGAGCGCACCCTCGCCCGCGCCCTGGAGATCGAGGCCGCGACGAGGGAACGGGAGCGGCTCGCCCGGGACATCCACGACGGCGTGCTCCAGGTGCTGGCCATGGTGCAGCGGCGCGGCGCGGTCCTCGGCGGTGAGGCGGGCGAGCTGGGCCGGCTGGCCGGCGAGCAGGAGGTCGCGCTGCGCACCCTGGTCTCCGGCGGGCTCGTACCGGTCTCCCGGGTGTCGGAGGACCTCGCCGACGGGGCCGTCGTCCGCCTGGTGGAGGTGCCCGAGGAGCCGGCGGGGAGCGACGGTCCGGTCGATCTGCGCACACTGCTCGCGCCGTACGCCGCCGCGAAGGTCGCGCTCGCGGAACCGGGTGCGCCGGTGCTACTGGAGCCGGCCGCCGCCCGGGAGCTGGCCGCCGCGGTGGGCGCAGCCCTGGACAACGTACGCCGGCACGCGGGCGAGGAGGCCCGCGCCTGGATCCTGGTCGAGGACGAACCCGGCGAGGTGATCGTCACCGTGCGGGACGACGGCCCCGGCATCCCGGAGGGGCGGCTCGCCCAGGCCGAGGGCGAGGGGCGGCTCGGGGTCGCCCAGTCGATCCGGGGCCGGCTGCGCGACCTCGGCGGCCGCGCCGAGCTGATCTCGACGCCCGGACAGGGCACCGAAGTGGAGTTGACCGTGCCGAAGGCCGTGGCGGGGAAGGACAGCAGGCGATGAGCATCAAGGTCATGGTGGTCGACGACCACCCGATGTGGCGCGACGCGGTCGCCCGGGACCTGGCCGAGTCCGGCTTCGACGTGGTCGCCACCGCGGGCGACGGCGAGCAGGCGGTGCGCCGCGTCAAGGCCGCCGTGCCGGACGTGCTCGTCCTGGACCTCAACCTGCCGGCCAAGCCGGGGGTCCAGGTGTGCAAGGAGGTCGTCGCCGCGAACCCCGCGCTGCGCGTCCTGGTGCTCTCCGCGAGCGGTGAGCACGCCGACGTCCTGGAGGCGGTCAAGTCCGGCGCGACCGGCTATCTGCTGAAGTCCGCGTCCACCGAGGAACTGCTGGACGCGGTGCGCCGGACCGCCGTCGGCGACCCGGTGTTCACCCCCGGCCTCGCCGGACTGGTCCTCGGCGAGTACCGCCGGCTGGCCTCCGACCCCGGCCCCGCCTCCGGCCCGGACGAGCCGGACGCGCCGCGGCTGACGGACCGGGAGACCGAGGTGCTGCGGCTGGTCGCCAAGGGGCTCAGCTACAAGCAGATCGCCGAACGCCTCGTCATCTCCCACCGCACGGTCCAGAACCACGTCCAGAACACCCTCGGCAAGCTCCAGCTGCACAACCGGGTGGAGCTCGTCCGGTACGCGATAGAGCGGGGTCTCGACGACGAGTGAGCCCCGCAGGACACTGACTCCTCGTCAGGCAGCCACTGGCTCTCGGCGAAGGGACTTCTTCCATGCGCGTCGGAGTACTGACCGGAGGCGGTGACTGCCCGGGGCTCAACGCCGTCATCCGGGCCGTCGTCCGCAAGGGCGTCCAGGAGTACGGGCACGAGTTCATCGGCTTCCGGGACGGCTGGCGGGGTCCCCTGGAGGGGCGGTCGGTCCGCCTCGGCATCCCGGCCGTGCGCGGCATCCTCCCCCGCGGCGGCACCGTCCTCGGCTCCTCCCGCACCAACCCGCTGAAGGAGGAGGACGGCATCCGCCGGATCAAGGACACCCTGGCCCGGCAGCGGATCGAGGCCCTGATCACCATCGGCGGCGAGGACACCCTCGGCGTAGCCGCCAAACTCTCCGGCGAGTACGACGTCCCTTGCGTCGGCGTCCCCAAGACCATCGACAACGACCTCTCCGCCACCGACTACACCTTCGGCTTCGACACCGCCGTGGGCATCGCCACCGAGGCCATCGACCGCCTGCACACCACCGCCGAGTCCCATATGCGGGTCCTGGTCGTCGAGGTGATGGGCCGTCACGCGGGCTGGATCGCCCTCCACTCGGGCCTGGCCGGCGGCGCCAACGTCATCCTCATCCCCGAGCAGCCCTTCGACGTCGAGCAGGTGTGCGCCTGGGTGACCTCCCGGTTCCGGGCCTCGTACGCGCCGATCGTGGTCGTCGCCGAGGGCGCCCTGCCCAAGGACGGCGACCTGGTCCTCAAGGACGGCTCGCTGGACTCCTTCGGGCACGTCCGGCTCTCCGGCGTCGGCGAGTGGCTCGCCAAGGAGATCGAGCGGCGCACCGGCAACGAGGCCCGCACCACCGTCCTCGGGCACGTCCAGCGCGGCGGCACCCCCAGCGCCTTCGACCGCTGGCTCGCCACCCGGTTCGGCCTGCACGCCGTCGACGCCGTCCACGAGGGCGACTTCGGCACGATGGTCGCCCTGCGCGGCACGGACATCGTCCGCGTACCCCTCGCGGAGGCGACGGCCCGGCTGAAGACCGTCGATCCGGCGCTGTACGCGGAGGCGGGGGTGTTCTTCGGCTAGCCGACCGGCCGCAGCGCCCCCATCAACTCCCGTACGATCACGGCCCCGTTCACCGTCAGCACCGACTCCGGGTGGAACTGCACCCCCGCGAACCCGGGCCCCCGTACGGCGTGCACCTCCGCGTTCGGGGCCCGGCTCACCTCGACGCCGTGCGCGGCCAGCTCCTGCGCGGTCCCGTCGTCGCACCGCGCCACGAAGCTGTTGTAGAAGCCGACGGTCTCCGCCCGCCCGAACAGGTCGATCTCCGTCTGCGCCCCCTGGTACGGCACCTCCTTGCGGACGATGTCCAGCCCCAGCTCCGCCGCGATCAGCTCGTGCCCGAGGCAGACGCCGAGCACCCCGTGCCGGTGCTCCCGCAGCACCCGCGCGGCCAGCTCCCGCAGGAACCGCATCTTCGGGTCGCCGAGATCGGCGGGGTCACCGGGACCGGGGCCCAGCACCACAGGGCCCTCGTGCGCCGACACGACCTCGGGCAGCCCGGGCTCGTCGTAGCGCCGGACGGACACCTCCAGGCCGCCGGACCGCAACACGTGCGCGAGCATCGCCGTGAAGGTGTCCTCCCCGTCGACCACCAGCGCGTGACCGGTCAGGTCCCGGGTCCGCTCCTGCATCCGCAGCCAGAACGGCGCAAGCGACGAGCGCCGCCCGTCCAGCGCGGCCCGCACCCGGGGGTCGTCGGCCAGCCGGGGCCGCGTCTGCTCCTCCCGGGGCCTGCCCGGCCGTACCCCGAGCGCCGCCAGCACCCCGGCCGCCTTCGCATGCGTCTCCGCGACCTCGCCCGCCGGATCCGACCCCCGTACGAGCGTGGCGCCGACCGGCACCCGCAGCCGCCCGGCCGCGTCGATGTCGGCGGTCCGGATGAGGATGGGGGAGTCGAGGGTCTGCGCCCCGCCGGAGTCCCGGCCCAGCAGCGCCAGCGCCCCCGCGTAGTACCCGCGGCCACCGACCTCGTGCCGTTCGATGACCCGGCAGGCGTTCTGCACCGGCGAGCCGGTCACCGTCGCCGCGAACATGGTCTCCCTCAGCACCTCCCGCGCGTCCAGCGAGGACTTCCCGCGCAGCTCGTACTCGGTGTGCGCGAGATGCGCCATCTCCTTCAGCCGGGGCCCCACGACCACCCCGCCCATGTCGCCGACGGTGCACATCATCTTGAGCTCCTCGTCGACCACCATCGACAGCTCCTCGATCTCCTTGCCGTCGGCGAGGAAGGAGAGCAGATGCTCCGGCGTCGGGCCCTCGGCCGGATAGCGGTACGTCCCGCTGATCGGGTTCATCACGACCGTCCCGCCGGACATCCGGACGTGCACCTCCGGGCTCGCCCCGACCAGCGTGCGCTCCCCGGTGTGCACGACGAACGTCCAGTACGCGCCCCGCTCGCCCTCCAGCAGCCGCCGGAACAGCGCGAGGGCGTCCCGGCGCGAGAACCCCGGGATCCCACCCTCGTACGTCCGCCGGATCACGAAGTTCGCGCCCTCGCCGCGCCCGATCTCGTCCCGCAGCACCCGCCCGACGATCCCGCGGTACTCCTCGTCGGTGACGTCGAAGCCGCCGCCCTCGACGTGCACCTCGTGCGCGGGGAGCTGGGCGAGCGCCTCGGCTAGCGGGACGGCGTACCGCTCCTCGGGGGTGAGGACGGTGAGCGGGGTGCCGTCGTCGCGGACGTCGAAGCCGCGCTCACGGATCTGGCGGAAGGGGATCAGCGCGAGGCCGTCGTCGGGGAGGTCGGCCAGCCGGTCGTACGCCGCGACCGGGCCGAGCAGCAGCTCCACGGTGTTCTCGTCGTGGCCGGGGGTGCGGCGACGCAGCAGGGCGAAGGGGCGGTCGTCGTGGGACAGCTGTGTCAGGTCCATGGTTCCTCTGCAAGGTAGGTGAGGAACGGACCCCGGAAACGCCGAAGGCCGCCCCTCGGGCGGCCTTCGCGAAGTCTTGCGTACGCGCAGTCAGTGGGCCGCCGGATGAGCGGTCCACCACCAGTTCTGGGTCGAAAGCGCGAACATGCGACGCACCCTACCCCACGCGCACCTGAGCGTGGGGTCGTCTCACCTGTCGAGCCGGGGCGAAAGGGACTCGACACGACCCCGTAATGTTGAGGGCGTGACCGTGAACGCTAAGACCAGCGCGAGCGCTGGCAACACCTGGCGAGACCTGCCCGCGGCGCAGCAGCCCGAGTACCCCGACACCGAGGCTCTGCGCGCAGTCGTTGCGGAGCTGGAGTCGTATCCGCCGCTCGTCTTCGCGGGCGAGTGCGACCAGCTGCGCGCCCGGATGGCGGCCGTCGCCAAGGGAGAGGCGTTCCTCCTCCAGGGCGGCGACTGCGCCGAGGCCTTCGACGCGGTGTCGGCCGACCACATCCGCAACAAGCTGAAGACCCTGCTCCAGATGGGCGCCGTGCTGACGTACGCCGCGTCCGTGCCCGTGGTGAAGGTGGGCCGCATCGCCGGCCAGTACTCCAAGCCGCGCTCCAAGGGCACCGAGACCCGCGACGGCGTGACCCTGCCGACGTACCGCGGCGACTCGGTCAACGGCTTCGACTTCAACGAGGCCGCCCGGATCCCGGACCCCGAGCGGCTGAAGCGCATGTACCACGCCTCCGCCTCCACGCTGAACCTGGTGCGCGCCTTCACCACCGGCGGTTACGCCGACCTGCGCCAGGTGCACGCCTGGAACCAGGACTTCGTGAAGTCGTCCCCCTCCGGCCAGCGCTACGAGCAGCTGGCGCGCGAGATCGACAGCGCGCTGAACTTCATGCGGGCCTGCGGGACCGACCCGGAGGAGTTCAAGACGGTCGAGTTCTACTCCTCGCACGAGGCGCTGCTGCTCGACTACGAGGCGGCCCTGACCAGGGTCGACTCCCGCACCGGGCATCTGTACGACGTCTCCGGGCACATGGTGTGGATCGGTGAGCGCACCCGGCAGCTGGACCACGCGCACATCGAGTTCGCCTCGCGGATCCGCAACCCGATCGGCATCAAGCTCGGCCCGACGACCACGGCCGAGGAGGCGCTGCAGTACATCGAGCGCCTCGACCCCGACCGTGAGCCCGGCCGGCTGACCTTCATCGTCCGGATGGGCGCCGACAAGGTCCGCGACAAGCTGCCCGAGCTGGTCGAGAAGGTCAGCGCGTCCGGCGCGGTGGTGGCCTGGGTGACCGACCCGATGCACGGCAACACCTTCGAGGCGGCCTCCGGCCACAAGACCCGCCGCTTCGACGACGTGCTCGACGAGGTCAAGGGCTTCTTCGAGGTCCACAAGGGCCTCGGCACCCACCCGGGCGGCATCCACGTCGAGCTCACCGGTGACGATGTCACCGAGTGCGTGGGCGGCGGCGACGAGATCTTCGTCGACGACCTCCACCAGCGCTACGAGACGGCCTGCGACCCGCGTCTCAACCGCAGCCAGTCCCTCGACCTGGCGTTCCTCGTCGCGGAGATGTACCGGGACCAGTGACCTCCGGTTCATGAGAGTGGGGCGCGGATCACATACGATCCGCGCCCCACTCCACTTTTGCGGTCACCGAGTGCCGGGTAAGGTTAGGGTAGCCTCACCGATCAAGCGGGACGGCGACAGTCATCGATCCCGGCGGGAGGTGGATCCGCGTGTACGTCTGCAGCTGCTTCGGTGTGACCGAGGCGCAGGTCAAGAAGCACGCGGAGAACGGCGCGTGCACGCCCCGCCAGATAGCCTCCGCCTGCAAGGCCGGCACCGACTGCGGTTCCTGCGTCCGCCGGATCCAGGCGATCCTCGGCCGGGGCGCCTGCCCCCGCCGCGATCTGGCCGACCAGGGCCGGCCGGTCCTCTCCGAGCTGGAACGGCTGGACGAGGCAGCCTAGCTCTCCGGCTGTTCGATCAGCTGCGCGATGTAGAGGGCGTCACCGAGCTTCTCCACCAGCTCCAGCTGGGTGTCGAGGTAGTCGATGTGGTGCTCCTCGTCCGCGAGGATCGACTCGAAGATGTTCGCCGAGGTGATGTCGCCCTTCTCGCGCATCACCTTGATGCCGCGCTTGAGGCGGTCGATCGCCTCTACCTCGATCTGCCGGTCGGCCTCGAACATCTCCTTGACGGTCTGGCCCACCCGTACGTGGAACAGCCTCTGGTAGTTCGGCAGCCCCTCGAGGAACAGGATCCGGTCGGTGAGCACCTCCGCGTGCTTCATCTCGTCGAAGGATTCGTGCCGCGTGTACTTCGCGAGCTTCGTCCAGCCGAAGTTCTCCTGCATCTTGGCGTGGAGGAAGTACTGGTTGATCGCGGTGAGCTCACCGGTGAGCTGCTCGTTCAGGAACTCGATGACCTCGGGGTCGCCCTGCATCGCAGAGGCTCCTTCCACGTGGGGAGTCGGGGAGGTTGCCGCCGCATGATGTCACCGGGGGAAAAGATCGTCCAGTAAGTGCGTACTTAGTAAGTTAGTGCATGCTTAGTCCGGGGTTGCCCGATTCGGGACATGGCCGGTCATGTGCACTGTGTCGGGTCTGTCAGGATGGAGACATGGGTCAGCCGGTGGAGCGCGCATCAGGAGAAGCAGCGGCGTCCGAGCTTCCGCCGGGACAGCGACTCCAGCGGGGCTGGCCGGTCACCCACTACGGCCCGGTCCCCAAGTTCCGGTCCGAGCGCTGGGAGTTCCGGGTCTTCGGCGCCACCGCCGACGGCGAGAAGCGCTGCTGGAACCACGAGGAGTTCACCGCCCTCCCGTACACGACCGTCGTGGCCGATCTGCACTGCGTGACGAAGTTCAGCATGCTCGGCGCCGAGTGGGGCGGGGTCCCGGCCCGGACCGTCCTGGAGATCGCCCCGCCCGCCGCCGACGTCACCCATGTGATGGTGTGGGCGGAGTACGGCTTCAGCTCCAACCTGCGCCTCGAGGACTTCGCCTCCGAGCGCACGATCTTCGCCACCCACAAGGACGGCGAGCTCCTCACCGCCGAGCACGGCTTCCCGGTCCGGCTCGTCGTGCCCCACCTCTACGCCTGGAAGGGGCCCAAGTGGGTCCGCGGCGTCGAGTACATGACCGCCGACCGCCGCGGCTTCTGGGAGGAGCGCGGCTACCACAACATCGGCGACCCCTGGAAGGAGCAGCGCTACTCCTACCAGGAGGAACCCGGGGACGGCCCAGGGCTCTGAGCCTCAGTGGTGGTACTGGTGCACCACCGCGTGACCCTTGCCGCGCCCGATCATCCACTTGTTGACCGGCACCGTGATTACGAAGGCGATCACGAGCGAGATCGCCAGCGAGGCCCAGAACAGGACGTCGGACAGGGTCGCGTCCATCGCGTCGGGCCACAGCACGATCACGCCGTTGTCGATCAGCTCCATCACCGCGATCGACAGCGTGTCCGCGGCCAGCGCCACCCGCAGCGCGGCACGGAAGCCGACGCCGGCCTTCAGTACGCCGCGCAGGGTGAACGAGTAGCCGAAGAAGAAGGCCAGGACGATCGCCAGGACCGTGGTCGGCAGATTGCCCCAGCCGAGCGCGGTGCCGACGACCATGCCGAGCACCTCGCCGATGGCGCAGCCGGTCAGACAGTGCAGGGTGGCCTGGGCGGCCATGGCCCAGGTGGCGGCGGGTGCCGCGGTGTGATGGACGTGCGCGGTGTGCGTCTCGTGTTCCATGGGTGCCCCCAATGCCGGATGACGGTTCCTGCGTCGCTCGCCTCCAGAACCGTATACCCCCCTGGGGTATTCCCGAACGTTTCGCCCGAACATGGCGCCCGAACAGGCGCCCGACCGTGGTTCACGCGTCCCGGAGTTTCTTCAGCCGCTCCACGTCCGCCGCGTGGCCCTCCTTGCCGCCGGGCGTCTCGATGATCAGCGGTACGCCCTCCGTCGCCGGGTGGGTCATCAGCGCGCGGAACGGGTCCTCGCCGATGTGCCCGGCGCCGATGTTCTCGTGCCGGTCCTTGTGGGCGCCGACCACGTCCTTGGAGTCATTGGCGTGGATCAGCTTCAGCCGGCCCTCGCCGACGGTGTCCACCAGGAGATCGAGGGTGTCGTGCATCCCGGAGGGCCCGGTCAGGTCGTGGCCCGCGGCGAACACATGACAGGTGTCCAGACACACCCCGAGCCTGGGATGCGCGTCCAGCGCCTCGAAGTACGGTCCGAAGTCCCAGGTCCGGGAGCAGAGCGAGGAGCCCTGCCCGGCGGTGGACTCCAGCAGCAGGAACGGGTCGTCGTCCTCGGTCAGCTCGTCCAGCAGCGGCAGCAGATACTCGCGCACCTGCTTCAACGCCACGGACCGCTCCCGCCCGCCCGTCGCGCTCCCCGTGTGCACGACCACCCCGAGCGCGCCGATCGCCCGGCCCCGGCGCAGCGAGTGCCGCAGCGACTCCACCGACCGCTCCACCGTCGCCTCGGTGTGCGACCCGAAGTTGATCAGATACGGCGCGTGCACGTACGCCGGGACCGACTCCGCCGCGCAGGCCTCCCGGAACGCCTCGTCCTGCGCCGGGTTGCCCACCGGGGTGGCCCAGCCGCGCGGGTTGGCGACGAACACCTGGACCGTCTCGGCCTTGAGGTCGTGGGCGTACGACAGGCCCACGGAGTGCAGTCCGCCGGCCACGGGGACATGGCCGCCGACGGGGTTGCGGGAGGGGAAGGGTGCTGCTGGGCGGGGTTGCTGACTCACCCGTTCAGGGTGTCATGCCCGGGCGCGAGTCCCGCCCGGGCCCCTGCCCGACGTCTCGACGTCCGGTCACCGGATGGTGATCGTGATCGTCGACCCCTTGGGGGCGGTCTTCCCGCCCTTCACCGACTGCTTCTTCACCGTGTCGCCGAACAGCCCGAGCAGCCCGCGGTCCTCCTTGACCTCGAAGCCGGCCTGTTCGAGCGCCGTCTTCGCGTCGTCGACGCTGTCCCCGACCACGTCCGGGACCTCGACCATCTCCGGGCCCTTGGACAGCGTCAGCGTCACCGTGTCGCCGTCGGCGGCCTGGCTGTCGGCCTCCGGGGTCTGCGCCGCGACCTGGCCCTTGTCGAACTCGGAGGTGACCTGCTCGGCGGAGACCTCCACCGTCAGACCGGCCTCCTCCAGCTCGGCCCTGGCGTCGTCCAGGTCCTCGCCGGTGACGTCCGGGACGTCGATCGCGCTGCCCTTGCTGACCACGATCGCGACCGCCGAACCCGCCCGGCGCTCGGTGCCCGCCTCGGGGGAGGTACTGATCACGAAGCCCTTGATCACGTCGTCGCTGAACTCCTGGGTGACCTGCCCCGGCTCCAGCCCGTCGGACTTCAGCAGTTCCTTGGCCTTGTCCAGCCGGGACCCCGTCACATCCGGCACCTTCACGGTCTGCGGGCCGTCGGAGACGGTGAGCGTGACCGAGTCGTGCTTACGGATCCGGGTGCCCGGCTCCGGGTCCGTGCCGATCACGGTGCCCCGCTTCACGGTGTCGCTGTACGCGTGCTCGACCCCGCCCACTTCCAGGCCGGCCGCCTCCAGCCGCTGCTCGGCCCTGGCCTGCGACTGCGTCAGCACGGCGGGCACCTTGGTGAACTGCCCGGAGTTGATGTACCAGACACCGGTACCGACCCCGATCACCAGCAGGACGACGGTGACGAGCGCGAGCAGCCCGCGCCGGGGCCGCACACCGCGCCGACGGGGAGGCAGCGGAGGGGGACTCCGGAACCGGGAGGTCCGGTTGACGTCGTCCGGGCCGAACCCCTCCTCCTCGTTGACCGGCAGCGGCCGGGGCACGGTCAGTGAGCGCGGGATGACGCTCGTCCGGTCCTCGGCGTTGTCATGGGCGGCGGACACGGCCTGCGGGGGCACGGCGTCCAACTGCTCCTCGGTCAGCCCGGCGCGCGCCTCGCGCACCTGGCCGAGCAGCGCGACCGCGTCGTGCGGCCGGATCTCCCGGGTGCGGGCGGTGGCCGACGCGACCAGCTCGTCCAGGGCGAACGGCAGCCCGGGGACCTCGGCGGAAGGCGGCGGCACGTCCTCGTGGAGATGCTTGTAGAGCACGATCGCGGGGGACTCGCCGTCGTGCGGCTTCTCGCCGGTGAGCATCTCGAAGAGCACGACACCGCACGCGTACACGTCGACCCGGGGGTCGGCGGCGCCGGGCGTCTCGATCTGCTCGGGCGCGAGATAGGCGACGGTCCCGAGGACGGCCCCCGTCGTGCTCGTCACCGTGTCCACGGACCGCACCAGCCCGAAGTCCGCGACCTTGACCCGCCCGTCGTCCCCTATCAGCACGTTCTCGGGCTTCATGTCGCGGTGCACGAACCCGGCCCGGTGCGCGGCGCCGAGCGCGGCGAGCACCGGCTCCAGGATGTCGAGCGCGGCCCTCGGCTGCAGCGCGCCGCGCTCGCGCAGCACGTCCCGCAGGGTGCAGCCCGCGATGTACTCCATCGCGAGGTACACATACGACCCGTCCGCACCCTGGTCGAACACCTGCACGACATTGGGGTGGGCGAGCCGCGCGACGGACTTGGCCTCCCGGATGAACCGCTCGACGAACGTCCCGTCGGCCGCGAGCGCCGGATGCATCACCTTGAGGGCGAGCACACGGTCGAGGCGGGTGTCCACGGCCCGGTAGACCGTGGCCATGCCGCCCACGGCGATCCGCGCGTCGATGCGATACCGCCCGTCGAGCACCTGCCCGACCAGAGGGTCCTGAAGGGTCGTGTCCACGCAGCGAGTCTACGAGCCACCACCGACACCCCACCCACACCCACCCATTCGGAGCACGACTGAAGCTGACCTGTGACGCGGCACGCGAAGCCACGGACACAAGGGGTCATGGAAGGGAAAGCCGCCGACGGCGTTCGGCCCCCGCGGGTCGGTCCACCTCTCGGCCTACTGGAAACGGGTGGTGCGTGGGTGGGAGAGGGGAAGGGTCAGAAGGCGGGGCGTTCCGGGTCCAGGGCGGCCAGGCCCTCAGCGGGCGACGACGCCTCCGCGAAATAGCGCCGGGGGATACGCCCCGCCAGGCGGGCCAGCCGCCCCGCCTCGACCCCGGCCCGCATCGCCGACGCCATCCGCTCGGGATCCGGCGACCGCGTCACCGCCGACGCCAGCATCACCCCCGCACACCCCAGCTCCATCGCCAGCGCCACATCCGACGCCGTCCCGGCCCCCGCGTCCAGAATCACCGGCACCCGCGCGTGCTCCACGATCAGCTGGAAGTTGTGCGGATTGCGGATCCCGAGCCCGGAGCCGATCGGAGAGCCCAGCGGCATCACCGCCGCACACCCCGCGTCCTCCAGCTTCCGCGCCAGCACCGGATCGTCGTTCGTGTACGGCAGCACCGTGAACCCGTCGTCCACCAGCGTCTCCGCCGCGTCCAGCAACTCCACCGGATCCGGCAGCAGCGTCCGCTCGTCGGCGATGACCTCCAGCTTCACCAGCGACGTCCCGAGCGCCTCCCGCGCCAGCCGAGCCGTCAGCACCGCCTCCCCGGCCGTGAAGCACCCCGCCGTGTTCGGCAGCACCCGGATGCCGAGCCGCTCCAGCACGGACAGCACGGAGCCCCGTACACCGGGGTCCACCCTGCGCATCGCCACCGTCGTCAGCTCGGTCCCGGACGCCACCAGCGCCCGCTCCAGCACCTCCAGGCTGGGCGCACCCCCCGTACCCATGATCAAACGGGACGAGAGGGACGTACCGCCGAGGAGGAACGGATCGTCGGCCACGGCGCTCACCCTCCCTGCACGGCGGTCAGGACTTCCACCCGGTCGCCCTCGCACAGCGCCGTCACGGACCACTCCGCGCGCGGGACGACCGTCTCGTTCAGCGCGGCCGCCACCCCGGAGGGCGCCGCCGTCAGGGACCGTACGACGCTGTCGAGGGCCGTACCGGGAGCGACGGCCTGCCGCTCCCCGTTCACCGAGATGTTCAGCGAGATGGTCATACGAGCTGCTCCGTGCGGGCGGCGGCGCCGAAGCGCCGGGGGGTGAAGGGGCGGGCCTCGTCGGGGAGTTCCCCGGTGGCCAGGGCATGCGCCAGCGCGTCCCCGGTCACCGGCGTCAGCAGCACCCCGTTGCGGTAGTGCCCGGTGGCCAGCAGCAGCCCCTCCAGCGCGGTCGGCCCGAGCAGCGGCGCGTTGTCGGGCGAGCCGGGCCGCAGTCCCGCGCGTGTCTCCGTGAGCGGCAGTTCCGTGATCCCGGGCACCAGTTCGTGCGCGTCGCGCAGCAACTCGTACACGCCGCCCGCCGTCACCGCCGTGTCCCAGCCCGACTCCTCGCTCGTGGCGCCCACGACCAGCTCGCCGTTCTCCCGGGGCACCAGATACACCTGGCCGCCGCGCACGACGGCCCGAACCGTACGGCTGAGGAACGGCGCGTACCCGGCCGGCACCGTCAGCCGCACCACCTGCCCCTTCACCGGCCGCACCGGCGGCAGTACGTCCTCGGGGACCCCTGCCAGCCGCCCGCTGAGGCTTCCCGCCGCGAGCACCACCTGCCCCGCCGCCAGGGCCGTACCGTCCCCGGTGACGACCCCCGCGGCCCGCCCGCCCACGACGGACAGCCGCTCCGCCCACGCGCGGTGCAGGACCACCCCCGCCCGCTCGCACGCCACGACCAGCGCGTCGGTGAGCCGCCGGGGATCGATCTGGTGGTCGCCGTCCACCCGCAGCCCGCCCCGCACCCCGGGCGCGAGCATCGGCTCCAGACGTCGGCACTCCCGCCCGGTCAGCCACTCCGACTCCAGCCCCGACTGCGCCTGCAACGCGTGCAGTTCGCGCAGATGGGCGCGGTCGTCGGCGTCCAGCGCCACCGCGAGCGTGCCGCACCGGCGGTAGCCGAGGTCCAGCCCGCTCGCCTCGGTCAGCTCGGCCGCGAAGTCCGGGTACCGGCGGGCCGAGGCCAGGTTGAGCCCCAGCAGGGTCTGTTCGCCGTAGTGGAGTTCGGTGACGGCGGCCAGCATCCCGGCCGCCACCCGCGCGGCCCCGCCGCCCGGTTCGGGGTCCACCACCGTCGTGGCGAACCCGCGCTGCGCGGCCCGCCACGCCGTGACCAGCCCGATGATTCCGCCCCCCACGACGAGGACGTCGGATGTACGTGTACGCGACATGGGCGTCCAGCCCCTCCCTTCGCCGGCATGACCCGGATCAGGTTCGTACGGTCGGAGGCCGGCCAGCCTCCCTCTCAGCCCGGTGCGTCCGGGCTCCCGCGAGTGCTCTACGTTGGCCACACCCTAGCCCGTGCTTCCGCGCCCCTGTAAAGGGAGCCTCCCGTCAGGAAAGGGGAGCCCCCTCCTCATGCCCCGCTCGCTCGACGGTCTCGTCCTCGCCCCCGTCGCCGACCAGGCCCCGGGCCAGGTCGGCACCCGCACCCGCTTCACGTACCACGAGCAGGACGGCGTGATCTGGGCGGACTACGCGGGCGGCGACGTCGTACGCGGCCATCTCGTGGGTACCCGTAAAGGGGACCGGCTCGAATTCCGGTACGTCCAGCTCAAGCGGGACGGCACGACCTCCTCGGGGCACTGCGTCTCGACGGTCCTCGCCCTGCCGGACGGGCGGGTGCGGCTGGAGGAGACCTGGTCCTGGGAGTCGCAGGAGGGCAGCGGCACCAGCGTTGTGGAGCAGGTCACGGAGCACGAAGGCTGACTGACAAAACGTCAGGTGTCTATGGTGATCAGGTGAGCGAGCTGAGTCGGGAAGAGGACAGGACGGCGGGGCGGCGCGTGGTCGTCGTCGGCGCGGGCATGGCCGGGGTGCAGACCGCGGTCGCCCTGCGCGAACGGGGCTTCGACGGGACCGTGACGCTGATCGGCGCGGAGCCCCACCAGCCCTACGACCGGCCACCGCTGTCCAAGGCCGTCCTGCTCGGCAAGGCCGAGGGCTCCGCCTTCGACGTCGACTTCGACAGCCTCGGCGTCGACCTGCTGCTCGGCCGCGAGGTGCTCGGCCTGCGCCCCGCCGACCACGAGGTGGACACCGAGGCCGGGCCCGTCCCGTACGACGTCCTCGTCCTCGCCACCGGCGCCGAACCGGTCCGGCTGCCGGGCGCCGAAGGGGTGCCGGGCGTCCATCTGCTGCGCACCCTCGACGACGCCGAACGGCTGCGGCCCGTCCTCGCCCGGCAGCACGACGTCGTGGTCGTCGGCGCCGGCTGGATCGGCGCCGAGTTCGCCACCGCCGCCCGCGAGGCCGGCTGCGCGGTCACCGTCGTGGAGGCCGCCGACCGGCCCCTCGCCGGCGCCCTGCCGGCCGAGGTCGCCGCCCCGATGACCGCCTGGTACGCCGACAGCGGCACCGACCTGCGCACCCACGCGCGCGTGGCCCGCGTCGAGCCCGGCGCGGTCGTCCTCGACGACGGCTCCCGGCTGCCCGCGGGCGCCGTCGTCGTCGGCATCGGCGCCCGCCCCGCCACCGCCTGGCTGGCCGGCTCCGGCGTCGCCCTCGGCCCCCACCACGAGGTCCTGGCCGACGACCGGCTGCGCACCAACGTCCCGGACGTCTACGCGGTCGGCGACTGCGCCTCCTTCCCCTCGGCGCGCTACGGCGAACGCCTCCTCGTCCACCACTGGGACAACGCCCTCCAGGGCCCCCGCACGGTCGCCGCGAACATCCTCGGCGAGGCCGACGCCGTGTACGACCCGGTGCCGTACTTCTGGTCCGAACAGTTCGGCCGCTTCGTCCAGTACGCGGGCCACCACACCGCGGCCGACCGGCTGATCTGGCGCGGCGACCCGACGGGCCCGGCCTGGAGCGTCTGCTGGCTGCGCGACGACCACCTGGTCGCCCTCCTGGCAGTGGGCCGCCCCCGCGACCTGGCCCAGGGCAGACGCCTGATCGAGGCAGGAACCCGCATGGACGAACAGGCCCTGACGGACCCGACCCGCCCCTTGAAGAACGCGACTGTTCGACCCACGTAAGGGGCAACCCCCCAGGGGCGCGGGGAACTGCGCGACCAGCCCCCACGCAGCCGCACCCGACCACGCACCCGACCACGCACCCATCGCGGCCCACCCGAAGATGCGCCTACCCTTGACCCCGTGACCGAGATTGACGCAAAGACCGATGCTCTCGTCCCCGCCTGGCTGACCGTGCCCGACATCGCGGAGATGCTCGATGTCGACGTGATCCGCGTCCGGCAGCTGATCAAGGAGGGCCAGCTCATCGCCGTACGCCGCGGTGAGAACCGCGCGCTGCACATCCCCGCCGCCTTCATCGACGGCGACAAGGTCGTCAAGGGCCTCTCCGGCACCCTGACGCTCCTGCGGGACGACGGCTTCACGGACGAAGAGATGCTGGAGTGGCTCTTCACGCCCGACGACAGCCTGCCGGGCACCCCCGCCCAGGCCCTCAGCGAGAATCGCGGCACGGAGGTGAAGCGCCGCGCTCAGGCGCTCGCCGTCTGAGACAGCCGGTACCGACACCACGGGGGACACCGATGACCGACACCGCTCGCGCCCGCCTGGCCGACGCCCGCCTCTATCTGTGCACGGACGCCCGCACCCGCCAGGGTGACCTGCCGGAGTTCCTGGACGCGGTCCTGGCGGGCGGTGTCGACATCGTGCAGCTGCGCGACAAGGGCATGGAGGCCGCTGAGGAGCTGGAGCATCTGGCGGTGTTCGCCGAGGCCTGCGCCCGGCACGGCAAGCTCCTCGCGGTCAACGACCGGGCCGATGTCGCCCACGCGGCCCGCGCCGACGTCCTCCACCTCGGCCAGGGCGACCTGCCGGTCCCGGCGGCCCGCGCGATCCTCGGCGACGACGTCCTCATCGGCCGCTCCACCCACTCCGAGGCGGAGGCGGAGGCCGCCGCCGTCCAGGAGGGCGTGGACTACTTCTGCACCGGCCCCTGCTGGCCCACGCCCACCAAGCCCGGCCGGCCCGCCCCCGGTCTCGGTCTGGTCCGGCACACCGCCGCCCTCGGCACCGACCGTCCCTGGTTCGCGATCGGCGGCATCGACCTCGGCACCCTCGACGAGGTGCTGGACGCCGGGGCCCGCCGGGTCGTGGTCGTCCGGGCGATCACCGAGGCGGCCGATCCGGGCGCGGCGGCGGCGGAGTTCGCGAAGCGACTGCGCCAGCTGTAGGACGCCTGCCCGGATGTCCGCCACGTCAGCCCGCATGTCTGCCCGCATGTCTGCCCGGATGTCTGTCCAATGGGTGGACAATGGGCCGACAATTCGGGCAAATATCCGGCATCCGGTTGGGTGACCGTCGGCCCCTGGTTAACCTGCGGGTATGGCCCTCGGAACCGCATCCACCAGGACGGACCGCGCACGCACCGTGCGTGACATCCTGGCGACCGGCAAGACGACGTACTCGTTCGAGTTCACCGCGCCGAAGACACCCAAGGGTGAGCGGAGTCTTTGGAACGCCTTGCGGAGGGTTGAGGCGGTCACTCCCGACTTCGTCTCGGTGACGTACGGCGCCGGCGGCTCCACCCGGGCCACCACGGTCAAGGAGACGCAGCAGATCGTCGTCGACACCACCCTCACCCCGGTGGCGCACCTCACCGCCGTCGACCACTCCGTCGTCGAACTGCGCAACATCATCGGCCAGTACGCCGACGCCGGGATCCGCAACATGCTCGCCGTGCGGGGCGACCCGCCCGGCGACCCGATGGGCGACTGGGTGCCGCATCCCCGAGGCCTCACCTACGCAGCCGAGCTCGTCCGGCTCATCAAGGAGTCGGGCGACTTCTGCGTCGGCGTCGCCGCCTTCCCGGAGATGCACCCCCGCTCCGGGGACCGGGACACCGACGTCGCGCACTTCGTCGACAAGTGCCGGGCGGGCGCCGACTACGCCATCACGCAGATGTTCTTCCAGCCCGAGTCGTACCTGCGGCTGCGCGACCGGGTCGCGGCGGCCGGCTGCGAGACCCCGGTCATCCCGGAAGTCCTGCCGGTGACCAGTGTGAAGATGCTGGAGAGGCTGCCCAAGCTCAGCAACGCGCACTTCCCGGACGTCCTGAAAGAGCGGATCCTCACAGCCAAAGAGGATCCGGCCGCTGTACGCTCCATTGGCATCGACTTCGCCACGGAGTTCTGCGCACGGCTCCTCGCCGAGGGAGTGCCCGGACTGCACTTCATCACGCTCAACAACTCCACGGCGACACTGGAAATCTACGAGAACCTGGGTCTGCACCACCCGCCGCAGGCCTAGACCGGTCGCATCCAGGTACGACACACTGCGTAGCGGCCACTGGGAGAGGGGCGTACATGGGCTGGACGGTCCTCTACATCGCGTTCGGCATCGTCGCGCTGTGGCTGCTCGGTGAGGTGCTGCTGCAGTACAAGGCGCGCCTGCGCTGGCGGCTGCTCGCGTTCGTGGGCTTCCTCGGGGTCGTGCTCGGTGTGCTGATCCCCTCGGTGATCGTCATCGGGCTGGGCGCGGCCGCCTTCGCGGTCGGCCAGACGTACGTCACGCTGTCCTTCCGCCGTGGCTTCGCCGAGGGCTGGGCCGTGCGCCGCGGCGACGGCGAGGGGCCGCTCCCCAAGGGCCTGGGCAGGGCCCGCCGCACCAAGGGCGACCGTGAGGACCCGGACCTGCAGGGCGCCGACCTCGAGTCCGGGAGCCTCCCCGGCTACGGCGACCGGGACGCCTTCGCCGCCGACGGCCCGGGCTACGGCCGGGACAAGGACGCGGGCGCCTTCCCCGACGAGGACTACGACCGCGACGACGTCTTCACCCCGGCCGCCCGCCAGGCCCAGGCCTCCGCCGCCGAGACGACCACCGTCTACTCGCCGCAGCCCATGCCCGACGACACCAACGCGTACGGCATATACACCGACTCCGCGTACGCGGAGGCCACCGGCCAGCCCCAGGACCAGTACGCGACGGCCGCCCAGGGCACCGACCAGACCTACGGCTACGACGGCTACTCCGGGTACAACCAGCAGCAGTACGGCTACGACGCCACCGGCGAGCAGCAGTACGCCGCCTACTCCGACCCGTACATCGGCACCCAGACCTACGGCGGCGGCTCCTACGACGCCGGCTACGGCCAGCAGCAGTACGGGCAGCAGGGCTACGGCCAGGACCAGTACGGCACCGGCGGCACCGGCGGCTACGGGGAGACCCCGGCGGGCGGGGTCTGGGTCCCGCAGCAGCGCAACACCGACGACTCCCTCGGCGGTGAACTCCCGCCCGAGCAGCAGCAGTACCCGTACCAGGGGGACGGCCAGCAGGGGCAGCAGGGCCACGGGTACGACGACCAGCAGTACCGCTACTGACGCCCGGCTGACGGGCCCTCACTGCGAGCCGCGGAACTCCGGTCCCTCCACGATCAGTCCGGCCACCAGCGCGCCCGACATGCCCGCGTGGGGCAGCCCGCCCCCCGGATGCGACCAGCCGCCGGCGGTGAACAGCCCTTGCAGGCCCGTCGAGTTCGCCGGGTGCAGCAGCCGGCCCCCGGACGCCGCCAGCGCGGGCGCCGGGACGGCGCCACCCCTCACACCCGTCTCCGCCGCGATGTCGGCGGGGGTGCGCACCTCGCGCCACAGCACGCGGTCGCGCAGCCCCGGCACGGCCCGCTCGGCGGCGGCGACCAGCGCCTCCACGTGGTCCTCGCGTATCTCCGCCCCCGCGGGCACCGTGGCGCCGAGCGTGACCGCCTCGTGGTCGCCGTCCGGCACCAGCGCCGGGTCGCCGGGCCGCAGCACCGTGACGGTGGGCCTCGCGGGCACCGCGGGCGCCGCGCCGAACAGGCTCTCCAGCTCGCCCTCGCGGTCCTCGGTGTGCACCACGGTCCGGTGCGCGGTCCCCTCCGGCCGGGCGCCGCGCAGCGCGAGCAGCACGGTCAGCCGACTGGGCAGGCCCTGCTGGGGCGGCACCTCGCCCTCGCCCCGGACGGGCAGCCCCGCCGCGCCGCCGGGCGCGACCACGAAGTCGGCGTCCACGACCTCGCCTCCGGCGAGCTCCACGCCCGTCGCCCGGCCGTCCTTCTCCAGCACCCGGGTGACCTCGGCGCCGAAGACGAACTCGACGCGGCGGGCCGTACACCGCTCGTACACCGCGCGGGCCAGCTCCCGCAGACCCCCGCGCACGTACCACATGCCGAAGGCGTGCTCCATGTACGGCAGCACGGCCGCGCTCGCCGGGGCGCGGCGCGGATCCAGACCGTACGCGAGCGCGTGCCCGTCCAGCAGGGCGGCCAGCCGCGGGTCGCGCAGCTCCCAGGCGCCCACCTCGGCGAGGGTGCCCGCCCGGCGGGTGCGCAGCAGCCGCTTGTGCGGCACCGCCGGATAGGGCTCACGGTCGGCCAGCACCTGCCAGTTCGGCCACAGCGGCTCCTCCAGGAGCGGGCGGCGGGTGCGGTCCCAGGCCTCGCTGGCCCGGACCAGGAAATCGCCCCAGCGCAGCCCCGCGCCCGGGCCGAGCGCCTCGTCCAGGGCGGAGACGACCCCCGCGCGCGAGGCGTTCGGCAGGGACACCTCGGTGCCGTCCGCGAACACATGCCGGGCCGAGGGGTCGACCTGGACCAGCTCGACACAGGCCTCCAGCGGCTCCTTGCCGGTCTTGACGAACAGGTCCCGGTAGACCGCGGGCAGGGGCAGCAGCCCCGGCCCGGTGTCGAAACCGAAGCCGTCCCGCTCGAAGCGGCGCACCGCTCCGCCGTACGTCTCCGTACGTTCGTACACCGCCACCCGGTGGCCCGCGACGGCCAGCCGGGCGGCGGTCGCCATCGCGCCCAGCCCGGCGCCGATCACCGCAATCCGTGCCATGCCTGCGACTTTATCGGCCGCCACTGGCAGTCACCGCGGCAGGCCGTGCGGCGCGGGGGAGGACGGGGGGAGCACTGGGGGAGCTCGGGGGGAGTACGGCGACGGACGCGATCGTGACCACACGACCGCGGAGCGTTCTGAGGTTGAGCACGCAGCCCTGAGTACACGTACCTAGGGAGTGAGTTGAGTACGCGCGCGGATGGGGGCGGGCCTGCGCGAACGCGACAGTGGAGACACGGAAAAGGGGCGCGGCTCCGGCACCGGCGACACGGGGCGCCGGAACGGAGCGGCCCTTGATCCGCTCCTTCCGCCGGCCAGGTCGGCGGGAGCGAGGCACGGGGGAGACCCGGGGGAAAGACCGCACGGGGGCAACACGGGGAACGGGGGAAATCGGGGGAAACGGGGAACGGGGGGAACGGGGAACGGGGGGAACGGGGGAGCACGAGGAAGCGCCGGTTCGAGGTGGCCCGCGGGGGACGTGGCCACAGCGGACCGGCGCTTCTGTGTCTGCTCCTGTCGCTTTCCGTCAGCGGTTGCCGCTGACCCGCCCCTGCAGCAGCCGGGACAGCGCGGAGTGGACGTCGTCCAGGGAGCGCTCCGGCTGGAAGGCCTGCCAGTCCAGGGCGGCCACCAGGACCATCCCGACCAGCGCGGACGCGGTCAGCTGGACGTCGATCTCCTCGCTGAACTCGCCGTTCTCCACGCCCGCGCGCAGCACCCCCTCCACGACGGCCACCGCCTGCTCGCGCACCACCATCAGCGTGGACTGCCAGGTCCGGTTGGTGCGCCACAGCTCGGCCACGTACAGCTGGGTGAAGGACGGGTAGCGCTCGATGAAGACGAGCCCCGCGCGGACCATCGCGTCCAGCGCGTCGACCTTGCTGCCGCCCCGCTGCTCGGTGTCCTCGGCGGCCTGTCTCAAGGAGGCGGTGAGCAGGCCCACGCCGTGCCGCAGCAACTCCTCGAAGAGGACCGACTTGCTCGCGAAGTTGTAGTAGACCGTGCCCTTCGCGACGCCCGCCCGCTCGGCGATCTCGTCCACCGTGGTGGCGGAGAAGCCCTGTTCGGCGATGAGGGTGACGGCCGCCTCGTAGAGCTTCTGCCGGGTGGCCTCGCGGCGGGTGCGGCCGCCCGACGTGGTGCTGCTTTCCATGGTCCCGATTGTCACAGGAACCCGACCTCCCGTACGCCGGATCTTCACAGGCTCAGTTCGGGGTGCAGCCGGTCCAGGGTCCACACCTGGCGGCGGCGGGCCGACAGGGCGGTCAGCGCCAGCGCCCCCGCGGTGAACAGGACGAGCACCACGCACGCGTGCCACACCGGTTGCAGACCGCCGCCCGTGATGAGTCTGCGCAGCGCCTCCACGACGTAACTCATCGGCAGCCAGGGGTGGATGGCGTTGAAGAAGCCGGGGCTGGTCTGCACCGGATAGGTGCCGCCCGCCGAGGTCAGCTGGAGCATCAGCAGCGCCAGGACGAGGATCCGGCCCGCCGCGCCGAAGCGCGCGTTGAGCCACTGCACGAGGGCCGCGAAACACGCCGTGACGAGGAACAGGAAGCCCACCGTCCCGGCCGCGCGGGCCATCTCCAGGCCGATCGCCCAGTGCAGCACGGCCATCAGCGCCGTCGTCTGCAGCACCCCGACGGCGACCACCGGCAGCCAGCCCGCCAGCGCGATCCGCCAGGCCGGGGCGCCCACGGCGAGCGCGCGCCGGTTCATCGGCGGGATCAGCATGTACGCCACCATCGCGCCCACCCACAGCGACAGCGGGATGAAGTACGGGGCGAAACCGGTGCCGTAGTTCGCCGCCCTGTGCAGGTCCTGGGAGGCGAGTCGCACGGGGTCGGCCATCACGGCCGTACGCGTGTCGCGCTGCCGCGCGTCGTAGTCGGGGATCCGCGCGGCGCCGTCGTGCAGTCCGTCGGCGAGCCGGCCGGAGCCGTCGGAGAGCTTGAACATGCCGCCGTCGAGGTCCTCGGCGCCGGTCTCGAGCCTGCCGACGCCCTGGTCCAGGGTGCCGGCGCCGGTGCTGGCGGTGCCGAGCCCGGTGTGCAGCTCCTGCGCGCCCGCGGCGACCTTGCGGGCGCCCGTGTTGAGGGCGTTGATCCGGGTGACCGCGTCGTCGAGGTCCTCGGAGAGGTGCGGGGCCCGGTCGGCGAGGGCCTGCGCCTGCCGCTGGAGCGTGCCGAGGTGGGCGCGCAGGATCGTCAGGTCGCCGTTCTGGTCGGCGATCAGCGTGTTGAGGTCGTCCGCGATCGTGGCGACCTCGGCGGCCGTGTCCCGGGCCTTCTTCAGGTCCGCGCAGGCGGGGTCGGGCAGCACCGGGTTCTCGCAGCGCGTCCGGTACACGGCGGCGAGCGTGTCCGAGGCGGTGTGCGCGCCCTTCGCCGCGGTCGGGGCGGCCTTCACCAGCGCGTCGAGGTGGGCGCCGACCGTGGTGGCGGAGTCCGCGACGAGCTGCGCGGTGTCGCCGATGGTCTTCTCGTTGTCCTTCAGGAAGGGCCCCACCTTGCCCGCGACCCCGTTGACCCGGTCGGCGAGCGCCTGGGTGCCGTTCGCGACCTGCCGGCTGCCGTCCGCCAGGTCGCCGGCTCCCGAGTCCAGCCTGCGCAGGCCGGTGGCCAGCGAGCCGCTGCCCTTCTTGGCCGTGGACAGCCCGTCGGCGAGGTCCTCGGCGCCCTTCTGCGCCTTGCCGATGCCGCCGCTCAGGTCGTCGGCGCCGTCGGCCGCCTTCGCGGTGGCGCCGTGCAGGTCGGAGAACGAGACGAAGATCTTGTCGAGGAAGGACCGCGAGGCCTTCGTGGAGGCGGCCGAGCGGACCTCGCTGAAGACGGTCCGTGAGATCTGTCCGACGATGTAGTTGTTCGCGTCGTTCGTCCGCACCCGGAGGGCGCCGGTCTCCGGGGTGTCGCCCGCGCTGGAGGCGATCCGCTCGCTGAGGTCGGCGGGCATGGTCAGCGACAGGTAGTACGTCCCGTCCTCCACGCCCGCGCGTGCCTGCTCGGCGCTCACCTCGTGCCAGTCGAAGACCTCGCTGTCCCGCAGCCCCCGGGTGATGTCGTCGCCGGCGCTGATCCGCTTCCCGTCGGCGGTCGCCCCCTTGTCGTCGTTCACCAGCGCCACGGGGATGCGGTCGAGCCGGCCGTACGGGTCCCAGAACGACCACAGGTACAGCGCCCCGTAGAGCAGCGGCAGCAGCAGAAGCGCCACCAGGGCGGCCCGCGGCAGCTTCCCCCTGCCGAAGCGACGCAGCTCAAGCGCGGCGAGTATCGGCGAGCGCATCGGCCTTCTCCTTCGTCTTCTCGTCGTCACGCGTGCGCGTGGACACCGTCGCGATGCCTCCGGGCGCCTCCGCGCAGACCGCGAGCACGGTGGTCCCGGACACGGCGATCGATCGCAACAGGTCCCAGACCGCGTCGCGTTCGGCCTCGGACAGCTTCAGGTCGGTGTCGTCGACGCCGAGCAGCGCCGGCCGCCCGACGAGCGCGAGGGCCACCGACAGCCGCAGCGCCTCGATCCGCTCCAGATCGCGTACGGCGGTCCGCGCGCCCTTGGGCAGGGCCGCGCGGTCGAGGCCGGCCGCGCCCAGCGCGGCGTCGATCGTGAGCTCCGCCCGCGTGGCCCGCTCCGCGCGCGGGCGCAGCAGCTCCCGTACGGAGCCTCCGAACCGCCGCTGGAGCAGCGCCCGTTCGCGCAGGTGCTCGCCGACGGTCAGCGCCGGGTCGAGGTCGGTGACGCCGGCGACATGCGCGAGCGCGCCGATCCGGCGCACCGCAGCCGACTGCTTCGGCAGCCGTGCCGTACCCACGGTCGCCGTCCCCTCGGTGGCCCTCATCCGGCCGGTGAGCACGAGCAGCAGGCTTGTGCGGCCGGATCCGGACGGTCCCTCGATCGCGAGCAGAGAGCCGGGTTCCGCGTCGAGGTCCACGCCACGGAAGGCCCAACCGCGAGGGCCCTTGAGGCCGAGGCCCTCGGCTGTGATGCGGACGCCGCCCACAGTCCCCCCTAATTTGAACTGACTGGTCAGTGCAAAAACTAGCCCGAACCTTCGATCGAAGCAAAAGCCCAGGTCAGAACGGATTGTCAGTGGCATACCGCACGATGGGCACATACGGCACCACCGGACAGGTCGTGCCGTCACCCAGACGACAGGAGGTTCGTCATGGCCAGCTACCACGCAGCCGCCGCACACCGGCGCCGCGCCCCCGGCCCTGCCCCCTCACTGACCGGCCCGGCGAGCGACGTACACCCCGTGCTGCGCCGGACGACGGCTCCGCCCGCCGCACTCGACCTGCTCGCCCAGGCCCGTGCCGGCCTGGAGGAGGCGGCCGTCCTCGAAACCCCCAACGAGCGCTACGCCACGGCCCATCTCGCCGCCCTGCGCACCGCCGCCGCCGTCCTCGCCGCCCGCGGCCGGCCCGACCCCTCGCCCCGCAAGCGGGCACGCATCCGCAGCGCCTGGGAAGTGCTCCCCGAGATCGCGCCCGAACTCACCGAGTGGAGCGCCCTGTTCGCCTCAGGGGCCCGGCGCCGCGCCCGGGCCGAGGCGGGCATCCAGGGCGCGGCCACCCGCCGGGACGCCGACGATCTGATACGCGACGTGGCGATGTTCGTCCGCCTCGTCGAGCGCATGCTGGTCCTCCAGCCGGTCCTGCCCCAGCCCCGCCAGGACGGGGACGACCCGGACGGCAGGGGAGCGGGGCGGGCGATGCCGGACGCGGGCTGAGGTGGGACGGAGTGCCCGGTCCGGATGTCGGAGGCAATAGGGTGGAAGGTGTTTGAAGCCTTCCCTCCGCCCGGCCCCGCTCCGGTCGCGCCGGTCCCGGGAGGCAGCCCGTTCGCTCCGCCGCGCAAGAGGCGGTGCCGCGCCGAGGAGTCAACTGCCGTGCCGGACCCGATCCGCCCCCGTGCCGCTCTCCGTACCGCCGTGGTCTGGGAGGTCCTCCAGGACGCCCTCGAGCGCCGGGTCAAGGCCACCGGTCGCGAGGCGCTCGACGTCCTCGACACCGGCGGCGGCAGCGGCAACTTCGCGGTGCCCGTCGCCCGCCTCGGCCACCGGGTCACGGTCGTCGACCCCAGCCCCAACGCGCTCTTCGCGCTGGAGCGCCGCACCGCCGAGGCCGGCGTCGCCGACCGGGTGCGCGGCGTCCAGGGCGACGCCCACGGCCTCTTCGACGTGGTCGAGCGCGGCGGCTACGACGCCGTCCTGTGCCACGGCGTCCTGGAGTACGTCGACGACCCCGCCGAAGGCGTCCGCAACACCGTGGCCGCCCTGCGCCCCGAGGGCGTCCTCAGCCTCCTCGCCGCCGGCCTCGGCGGAGCCGTCCTCGCGCGGGCCCTCGCCGGTCACTTCAAGGAGGCCCGGCAGGCCCTCACCGACCCGGACGGCCGCTGGGGCAGCGGCGACCCCGTGCCCCGCCGCTTCACCGCCGAGCAGCTCACCGGTCTCGTCGAGGGCGCGGGCCTCGACGTCACCGCCGTGCACGGCGTACGGGTCTTCGCCGACCTCGTCCCCGGCGTCCTCGTGGACACCGAGCCCGGCGCCCTGGACGCCCTGCTCAAGCTGGAGGAGGCCGCCGCCGAACTCCCCGCGTTCCACTCCGTCGCCACCCAGCTCCATGTGCTCGGTGAGACGCGGGGGACCGAGGAGGCCTGAGCGCTGCCCGACCCCGCCCGTGACCCCGCCCGCTGATCAGGGGCTTGGCGGCACATGGAGTACGCCACAGGCCCCCCGTTCGGGCGCTGTGCGCCGTATGATCGAGGGAGACCGCCCGGCATGACGGGTCGGCCGCTGGGGAATGGAAGCCTCAGCGGACCGGGACGCCCATGGCGGGCTCCGGTTGGCCAATTGGCGTAGAGGGGCGGGTTTCACGGGGGCGAATCCCTGCCTATCCTGAAGGGACCCCCGAGTCGCCCCGGCGACTGCACGATGAGGAGGACTCCGTGCCGCTCTCGGAGCACGAGCAGCGCATGCTCGAGCAGATGGAGCGAGCGCTGTACGCCGAAGATCCCAAGTTCGCGTCGGCGCTCGAGGGAAGCGGGCTGCGTACGTACACCCGGCGGCGGGTCTACCAGGCGGTCGCGGGCTTCCTCGTGGGTATCGCGCTCCTCATGGCGGGAATGGTCGCCAAGCAGGTGTGGCTCAGTGTGGTGGGCTTCCTCGTCATGCTGGGATGCGCGGTGCTCGCGGTCACCGGCTGGCGCAAGGCTCCCAAGCCGGGCGAACGCCCCGCGGGCGGTCACCACACCCGCGGCGAGGGACGGCAGAAGCGCTCACTGATGGACCGGATCGAGCAGCGCTGGCAGCGCCGCCGAGACGAGCAGGGCGGCCACTGACCGGCCCCCCACCCCGGACGACGTCGAGGGGGTGACCACCCACCGGGTGGTCACCCCCTCGACGTTTCTGTCCTCCGCTCAGCTCTGCTGACCCGAAGGGCGCCGGCGCAGCAGGCTCGCCAGCCGGTCCGCCCGGTCCGCCCAGGACGCCTTGAGGGCCGTCCAGCGGTCCGAGAGGTCCCAGACCGCCCGTATCGCCGACCGGGGTGCCACGACGGCCCGTACGCGCGTGGTCCAGCCGGCCCTCGCCCGCAGCGCCGCCCGCACCCGGTGGACGTCCTCGGACAGCCCGGCCTGCGCGCGCGGGTGCGGAGCGAACAGCACCTGCTCCACGGCCCCGGCCACCCGGTGCACCGATCCGGCCACCGTCTCGTCCAGCTCCCCGATCCGCACGATCCGCGCCGCCGCCCCCCGGGGGGTCAGCGCGTCGTCCGGCTCGATGCCGTAGTCCCAGGCCGTGTCGACGAGCTCGCGCCAGACCGCCAGCACATGCGCCACGGCGGCCTCGGCCACCTCCTGGGACGGCTCGTCCAGCAGCACCCCGGAACCGGCGTTCTCCGCCGTGAGACCGTCCGTGCCGCCGGGCGGGTAGCGTCCGCCCGTCGCCACGGCCCCGGAGTGCCGGGCCGACGCCAGCCGCACCGACCGCCGCCGCAGCCGCCACAGCATGGGCAGCAACGGCACGGTCAGCCCCAGGGCGCCCAACAGGACCCACACGGCCTTCATGTACAGCGGGGTGCCCTGGCCGCCCTGCTCCGCCTCGTCCAGCGGCAGCGCCGCACCACAGCCGTCGAGCTTCTTGTCCTGCGCCGAGCAGCTCGCGCTCGCCGAGGGCGCGGCCGACGGGGCCGCGTTTGCCGACTGGGAGGACTGAGGCAGGTCGGGGGTGTCCGTGTCCGAGGTGTCCGGCACCGTGTACGAAGGAGTCGTACCGCGCGTCGGGGTGGGCTCGAAGCGGGTCCAGCCCACGCCCTCGAAGTACAGCTCGGGCCAGGCGTGCGCGTCCTTCAGGCTCACCGCCACCGAACCGTCCGCCTGTGGGGAACCCGGCGCGAAGCCCACCGCGACCCGGGCCGGTATGCCCAGCGTGCGGGCCATCGCCGCCATCGCGAACGAGAAGTGGACGCAGAAGCCCTGCTTGTCCCGCAGGAAGCGGGCGATCGCGTCGGGGCCGGAACCGACCTCCACCTCGGTGTCGTACTCGAAGCCGCCCGTGACCGCGAAGTAGTCCTGCAGCGCGACCGCCTTCGCGTAGTCGCTCGTCGCGCCCTCGGTGATCTCCCGGGCCTCGCGCGTCACCACCTTCGGCAGCGAGTTCGGCACCTTGGTGTACTCGTTGCGGATCGAGCTCGGCGCCTTGGGTGCCGTCGCCAGCTGCTCGGCCGTCGGCTGCACATCGAGGCTCGTCACCGTATACGTCTTGCCGCTGGTCTTCTGACCGTGGTCACCGACGAGGGTCATGCCGACCGGTTCGTACCGCCAGTTGCCCCTGATGTTCACGCTGCTCGGCGGGTACGGCATCGGCAGCCAGTCCTGGGCATAGCCGTCGGCGGCCGAGATCCGGGTGGAGACCACCGTGCGCTTGACGTCGGGAGCCAGACCGGTGGGCGTGGGGAACTCGTCCGGCACGGTGACGATGTGGCGCTTGGACGGCTTCCAGGTGGTGCCGTCGAAGTCGTCCAGGGACACGATCCGCAGATACATGTCCGACAGGTCGCCGGCGTCGGTGCTCAGCGTGAGGACCGTGCGGTCCTCGTTCACGTTCAGGCTGTCGCGCAGCGACACCACCGGGTTGACCGCGGAGATCGTGCCCCCGCCGCCGTTGCCCGCGCCCACGCCCGTCCCGGCGCCCGCCAGCAGGCCGCCCTGGATCGCCGGCAGCGGCAGCAGCGGCACCACCAGGGCCACGCCCAGCGCGGCCATGCCGATCCGCCGCCCGGTGCGCACCGGCGCCACCGCCCCCGGCTGCTCGCCCGGGGTGCGCGGGGCGCCCGCGAAGACCCGGCCCCACTGGGAGAGCCGCTCACGGCCCTCGGCCAGCAGCAGCATCAGATAGCCGACCGCGGCGACCAGGAACCACACCCAGTCGCTCGACCCGGCGGACAGCCCCGCGGCCACCGAGTACAGCGCGAGGAGCGGCAGACCGGCCGGGGCGGCGTTGCGGAAGGTCACCGCGAGGGTGTCCACCGCCAGGCCGATGCCCAGCACACCGCTGACCGTCATCAGCCGGATGCCGTCGGACAGCGGGGCGGGGATCGCGTACTGCCCGACGTCCTCGGCGCCTGCCCGGAACAACTCCCCGAAGTGCCGGATCGCGTCCGGGCCGGGGATCACCCCGAGCAGCGCCTGCTCCCGGGCGAAGACCAGGGTGAGCAGCAACAGCGTGACCAGCGCCTGGGCGGCCACCGTCAGCGGCCGGGCCAGCGGGACCCGGCGCGCGGCCGCGCCCACCCCGGACTGGATCGCCAGCAGCACCGCCGCCTGGAGGATCCAGGTCGCCGGGTCGACGAGGGGCAGCAGGGCGCACGAGGCCATCAGCGTGGCCGCCGCCGAGCACAGTGTCAGCCGAGCCCGTCCGCTCATGATCGCGCCTCCCCCGCACGCGTCCCGCCCGCCGTCACGACCCCCGCCCGCTCGCGGTCGGCCTGCCGCCACAGCTCGGTCAGCGGAGTGCCCCGCGGTACGCCGAGGACGGTCCAGCCCGCCTCGCGCAGCAACCGCAGCCGCTCCTCCTGACTGTTCATCGGATGAGCCATGCCGTTCGGTTCACGCCCCCATGTGTCGCTGTCCAGCAGGAAGGCGACCGCGCCGCCGCTGCGCTGGCGCATCCTCGCGGCGATCGCCGCCTGTTCCTCGTCGATGTCGCCGAGGAACGCCACCAGCAGCCCCTCGTTGCCGCCGCGCAGCGCGTCGTACGCCCGCGACAGGCTCGCGCCGTCGGAGTGGTCGACCACCGCGAGGGTGTCCATCATCAGCCCGGCCGCGTCCGCGGACTCCTGGCTGGCCCCGGCGAACCCGTCGGCGCCCTCGCCGGGCACCGAGGTGCCGGTGTCCGTCAGCAGCCGTACCGAGAAGCCCCGCTCCAGCATGTGCACCAGCACGGAGGCGGCGCCCGAGACCGCCCATTCGAAGGCCGAGTCCGGGCCGGCGCCCGCGTAGGCCACGCCCCGGGTGTCCAGGAGCACCGTGCAGCGGGCCCGCTGGGGCTGTTCCTCGCGGCGCACCATCAGCTCGCCGTACCGGGCGGTCGAACGCCAGTGCACCCGGCGCAGGTCGTCGCCGTAGCGGTAGCCGCGCGGGATCACGTCGTCCTCGCCGGCCAGCGCCACCGCGCGCTGCCGCCCGTCGCCGTACCCCTTGGCCTCGCCGCTGAGCCGCACCGGCGGCAGCGCCTCCACCCGGGGGATCACCGTCAGTGTGTCGTACGTCGAGAAGGACCGGGTCAGTTCGCACATGCCGAACGGGTCGCTCAGCCGCAGTTGCAGGGGACCCAGCGGATAGCGGCCGCGCAGATCGGAGCGGACCCGGTAGGACACCTCGCGCCGGCCGCCCGCCTCCACCCGGTCCAGGACGAACCGGGGGCGCGGGCCGAGGACGTAGGGCACCTTGTCCTGGAGCATCAGCAGACCGGTGGGCAGCCGCGAGACGTTGTCCATCCGCAGATGGACACGGGCCTCGCTGCCGGCCGGCACGCGCGCGGGGGCCAGCCGGCGGCTGCCGGCGACCCGGTAGCGGGTGCGGTAGACGACGGCCGCGCAGATCAGCGGCAGGGCGGCCAGCAGCAGCCCGACCCGCAGCAGATTGGGCTGCCCGAGCACGTACGCGCAGACGGCGGCGGCTATACCGGCCGCCAGGAAGGATCGCCCGCGGGTGCTCAGACCCGCCAGGGCGGTCCGGGCGCCGCCCTTCTCGAGGCGGCCGCCCTGGGGCTGTCCGGTCCGGCCGGTCCCCCCGGTGGTCATCAGATCCTCCGCGGCGGCTGCTGCGGATACGCGGGCGCGTTCTGGCCCAGGCCGCCGTAGGTGTGCTGCTGGCCGCCGGTGGGCACCGGGATGCGCTGCAGGATCTCCTCGACGACCTGCTCCGCCGTGCGGCGGTTGAGCTGGGCCTGCGCGGTGGGCAGCAGCCGGTGGGCCAGGACGGCCACGGCGAGGTTCTGCACATCGTCGGGCAGCGCGTAGTCCCGGCCCGAGAGGGCGGCGGAGGCCTTCGCCGCGCGCAGCAGGTGCAGCGTCGCGCGCGGGGAGGCGCCGAGTCTGAGGTCGGGGTGGGTGCGCGTGGCGGCGACCAGGTCGACGGCGTAGCGGCGAACCGATTCGGCGACATGGACCGTGCGGACGGCGTCGATCAGTTTCACGATCTCGTGCGCGTGGGCCACCGGCTGGAGGTCGTCCAGCGGGCTGGCCCCGCCGTGCACGTCCAGCATCTGCAGCTCGGCCTCCGGGCTCGGATAGCCGATGGAGACCCGGGCCATGAAACGGTCGCGCTGGGCCTCGGGCAGCGGGTAGGTGCCCTCCATCTCGACCGGGTTCTGCGTGGCCACCACCATGAAGGGAGTGGGCAGCTCGTACGTCTGCCCGTCGATGGTGACCTGGCGCTCCTCGAGGGACTCCAGGAGCGCGGACTGGGTCTTGGGCGAGGCCCGGTTGATCTCGTCGCCGATCACGATCTGGGCGAAGATCGCGCCCGGCTTGAACTCGAAGTCGCGGCGCTGCTGGTCCCAGATCGACACGCCCGTGATGTCCGAGGGCAGCAGGTCCGGTGTGAACTGGATCCGGCGCACCGAACAGTCGATGGACTTCGCCAGCGCCTTGGCGAGCATCGTCTTGCCGACGCCGGGGACATCCTCGATCAGAAGATGTCCCTCGGCGAGCAGCACGGTCAGCGAAAGCCGTACGACCTCGGGCTTGCCCTCGATCACTCCCTCCACCGAACTGCGGACTCGATCCACAGTGGCGGTCAGATCCGTGAGGCTCGCTCGCTCGTCATAGGTCGTCACCCGGCCCTCCTCGGCCCTTACATTCCTCCGGGCCGACGCTCTTCTCCGCGAACCGGCCCACCCCGAATCACGTGCGCCACCCGTGAAATGTTCGGAGTGGCGTCACAACCGCATTCTTGCTGCCGTTACCGATTCGTGTCACTCGCCTGTGGACAACTGCCCGCGATATGTCGCTTCTATGGCCTTTTGGGCACCCGCGTGGGAGAAATCAACAGGCAATCGACAGCGAACGACAGGGGTGAGAGACGGCCGTGCGAGCGGTCAGGCGGGGTCGATCTCGCGCAGCAGGCCCGTCTTCACGTCGAACACGAAGCCGCGCACGTCGTCGGCGTGCAGCAGGAACGGCGAGGTGCGCACCCGCTGCATGGACTGCCGTACGTCCTGGTCCACGTCCCGGAACGCCTCCACCGCCCAGGCCGGACGCTGCCCGACCTCCATCTCCAGCTCGGTGCGGAAGTCCTCGGTGATCGCCTCCAGGCCGCAGCCCGTGTGGTGGATCAGCACGATGCTGCGGGTGCCCAGCTTGCGCTGGCTGATCGTGAGCGACCGGATCACGTCGTCGGTGACCACCCCGCCCGCGTTGCGGATCGTGTGGCAGTCGCCCAGCTCCAGGCCGAGCGCCGCGTGCAGGTCGAGACGGGCGTCCATGCAGGCCACGACCGCCACGTGCAGCACGGGCCGGGCGTCCATGCCGGGATCGGCGAAGGCGGCGGCGTACCGCTCGTTCGCGTCGACGAGACGGTCGGTCACCGTGCCGCCGTGTATGGCGCCTTCGGACTCTGTGGGTACGGATGCGGAAGTCGTCATAACCATGACGGTACTGGTCACGGGTGTGATGGTCCTGTTGTGAGAAGGGAAAAAGAGCGTCATCACGTCGTGTTTGTGAGGTAAGCCACAGGAGTGAGGTCGGGTCACCCGGCCGGGTGATTTCCGCCGCTCCACCGCTTCACGGCGGCGCCCGCCCGCGACGCGCAGGCCGGTTGATTGACCGCGAGACACCGTGGACTAAAGTGACGCGAAGCGGGAGGCGGCGATCTCGACGGCGATCTCCCTGCTGGACTGACTTTCCCCGCATGCCGCGGCAGGCCTTCCCCAGACGAGAGGGCGGGGACCCGGCGGTGCGCGTTCCCGCCGGATCTGAGAGGGCCCCTTGAGCCAGAGTCGACACGTCCCGGTGATGCTCCAGCGGTGCCTGGACCTGTTGGCCCCCGCCCTGCGGCGCCCCGGCGCGGTCGTCGTCGACTGCACCCTCGGCCTCGGCGGCCACAGCGAGGCCCTGCTCACGCAGTTCCCCGAGGTCCGGCTCGTCGCTCTCGACCGCGACAAGGAGGCCCTGCGGCTCTCCGGCGAGCGCCTCGCCCCCTTCGGCGACCGCGCCACCCTCGTGCACGCCGTCTACGACGAACTCCCCGACGTCCTCGACCGGCTCGGCATCGAGCACGTCCAGGGCGTCCTGTTCGACCTCGGCGTGTCCTCCATGCAGCTCGACGAGGCCGACCGGGGCTTCGCCTACGCCCAGGACGCCCCGCTCGACATGCGCATGGACCAGACGACCGGCATCAGCGCCGCCGAGGTCCTCAACACCTACCCGCCCGGCGAACTGGTGCGGATCCTGCGGGCGTACGGCGAGGAGAAGCAGGCCAAGCGGATCGTCTCCGCGATCGTCCGCGAACGCGACAAGGAGCCGTTCACCAACAGCGCCCGGCTCGTCGAACTGATCCGGGGCGCACTGCCGCAGGCCGCCAAGCGCACCGGCGGCAACCCGGCCAAGCGCACCTTCCAGGCGCTGCGCATCGAGGTCAACGGCGAACTGTCGGTGCTGGAGCGGGCGATCCCGGCCGCCGTCGAGGCGATCGACGTCGGCGGACGGATCGCCGTGCTGTCGTACCACTCGCTGGAGGACCGGCTGGTCAAGCAGGTGTTCGCGGCCGGCGCCGCCTCCACCGCGCCGCCCGGGCTGCCCGTCGTCCCGGAGGCCTACCAGCCGCGGCTCAAGCTGCTGACCCGCGGTGCCGAACTTCCCACCGAGGAAGAGGTCGCCGAGAACCGGCGCGCGGCCCCGGCCCGGCTGCGCGGGGCCGAACGCATCAGGGAGTCCATCGAATGAGGGCGCGGCGGGCGCAGGCGGGAAAACCGGACGCGGGGGAGGGCGAGTGAGCAGGAAACCCGAACTCAAGGGGAGGGCGGCCCGGCTCGCCCGTCTGTTCCCCGCACGGCCGCGCCAGGCGGCCCGCACCCCCTTCGTCCTCCTCGTCGTCCTCCTGCTGGGAGGCGGTCTCATCGGGCTTCTCGTGCTGAACTCCGCGCTCAGCGAGGGCTCGTTCCGGATGGGCGACCTCCAGCGGGACACCAAGAACCTCACCGACGAGGAACAGGCGCTCCAGCGCGACATCGACTCCTACTCCGCCCCGGACGCCCTCCAGCGCCGCGCCCGCGAACTCGGCATGGTCCCCGGCGGCGACCCCGCCTTCCTGGACCCCGACGGCAGCGTCAACGGCGTCCCCTCGGCCGCGGCCCAGCAGCCGGCGCAGGGCGCCGCCGACGTCGTACGGCCGCCCGAGGCGATGACGCTCTCCCAGACGATCGCCTCGCCGGCGCCCTCACCGTCACCGTCGTCCACCCTTCCCGGCGGCCCTCCCGCGCCGAGCACGTCGCCGGCTCCGACCGCAGCCCTTCCCACGACCCCCGGCAGGTGACGGAAGTGTCCGACAGGGAACCGCCCCGCCGCCGCGTGCCCGGCCCCGCCCGGCCCTCCCGCCCCGCCTCCGCACAGCGCCGGCCGGGCCCCGGCGCCCGCCCGGCCCGCCGCCCGGCCGCACCGCGGCCCCCGGCCCCGCACGCCCTCCGGCTCGGCAGCCCCCGCCCCCGGCTGCGCATGGTCGGCCTCGCCCTGACCCTGGTGATGGCCGCCTTCGTCGTGCGCCTCCTCCAGGTCCAGGCCGTCGATGCCAGTACGTACGCGGCCAAGGCCGACCGGAACCGTTACGTCGGCCAGGTGCTGGCCGCCGAACGCGGCGAGATCACCGACCGCAGCGGGGTGGCCCTCGCCAGCAGCGAGGACGCGTACGACATCACCGCCGACCCGACGATGTTCAACCGCGAGAACCTGAAGATCGACGACGGTCCCGAGCAGGCCGCGGCCCTCCTCGCCCCGATCCTCGGCCAGGAGCAGTCCACGATCGTCGCCAAGCTGCGGCCCAGCAACACCAAGTCGCAGTACGCGCTGCTGGCCGTCCGGCAGACCCCCGAGGTCTGGAAACAGATCAAGGACCTGCGGTCCGCGCTCGCCGCCAAGGCCCGGTCCGACGGCACCACGGTCAACGTCCTCGCGGGCCTCTTCGCGGTCCCCAGCAGCAAGCGCGTGTACCCCAACGGCGACCTCGCCGCCTCCGTGCTCGGCTGGGTCAACGCCGCGGGCAAGGGCGGCGGCGGCATCGAGCAGCAGCTGAACCCGCTCCTGTCCGGCAAGGACGGCAAGATCCGCTACGCCCAGTCCGGCGGCCTCCAGGTGCCCACCGCCGGCTCCACCGAGACGCCCGCCGTGCCCGGCTCCGACATCGAGCTGACGCTCGACCGGGACATCCAGTGGGCCGCCCAGAACGCCATCACCGAACAGGTCAAGGCATCGAAGGCGGACCGCGGCTACGTCGTCGTCCAGGACACCCGCACCGGCGAGATCCTCGCCATGGCCAACTCGCCCGGCTTCGACCCCAACGACCTCACCACGGCGAACCCGGACGCCCTCGGCAACGCCGCCCTCCAGGACGCCTACGAGCCCGGCTCCACCGCCAAGATCATGTCGATGGCGGCCGTCCTCGAGGAGAACGTCGCCACCCCGCTCACCCATGTCGTCGTACCGAACCGGCTGCACCGCGGCGACCGGCTCTTCAAGGACGACATCGACCACGAGACCTGGAACCTGACGCTCAACGGCGTGCTCGCCAAGTCCAGCAACATCGGCACGATCCTCGCCACCGGGGAACTCGGCAAGACCCAGGCCGAGGCCAACCGGGTCCTCTACTCCTACCTGCGCAAGTTCGGCATCGGCAGCTACACCGGCCTCGGCTTCCCCGGCGAGACCAAGGGCATCCTCGCCGCGCCCGACAAGTGGTCGACCTCGCAGCAGTACACGATCCCTTTCGGACAGGGCGTCTCGCTCAATGCGCTCCAGGCCGCCTCCGTCTACTCGGCCATCGCCAACGGCGGCGTACGGATCGAGCCGACCCTGGTGCGCGGCACCCAGGGCCCCGACGGACGCTTCACCCCCGCCGCCGCCCCCAAGAAGACCAGGGTCGTCAGCGAGAAGACGGCGAAGACCCTCGCCCAGATGCTGGAGTCGGTCGTGGACGACCAGGAGGGCACCGGCACCAAGGCGCGCATCCCCGGCTACCGCGTCGCGGGCAAGACGGGCACGGCGAACCGCGTGGATCCGGCCACCGGCAAGTACAAGGGATACACCTCGTCCTTCGCCGGCTTCGCCCCCGCCGACAAGCCCCGGATCACCGTCTACTGCGCCATCCAGAACGCCACCCAGGGCAGCTACTTCGGCGGCCAGATCTGCGGACCCATCTTCAAGCAGGTCATGGAGTTCGCCCTGAAGACCCTGCAGATCCCGCCGACCGGGGCGAAGGCCGCCAACCTGCCCGTCACCTTCTCCCCCTGACCCCCCCCGCTCGCCCCTGCCCATCGCTGTTCAGCGCCGAACCAGCCAGGAACCAGCCCGTGACCATGATCACTCCCGGACCCGGGAACCACGCGTCCCCCTCCGCCTCGCTTCGCCCGCAGGCGGGTGCGCCCGGTACGCTCACCGCCGTGCCACACGCTGATCAGTCCCAAACCACCCAGAAGGGCGCTTCCGTGACATACCCGGGACCGCCCAGGCCGGTTCAGGTCTCCGCCACACCCCTCGCGGAGCTCGCCGACCAGCTGGGTGCCACCGCCGTGCGGAGCGAAGCGACCGTCACGGGCATCACCCACGACTCGCGCGCCGTCCGCCCCGGCGACCTGTACGCCGCCCTCCCGGGCGCCCGGCTGCACGGCGCAGACTTCGTCACCCAGGCCGCCGGCCTCGGCGCGGTCGCCGTGCTCACCGACCCGACCGGCGCCGAGCGCGCCGCCGCGACCGGCCTGCCGGTCCTGGTCGTCGACGACCCGCGCGCGCGGATGGGCGGGCTGGCGGCCACGATCTACGGCCGCCCGGGCCGCGATCTGCTCCAGATCGGCATCACCGGCACCTCCGGCAAGACCACCACCGCCTACCTGGTGGAGGGCGGACTGAAGTCGCTGAAGGCCACCGGACTGATCGGCACGGTCGAGACGCGCATCGGCGAGGAGCGCATCAAGTCCGAGCGCACCACCCCCGAGGCCACCGATCTGCAGGCCCTGTTCGCCGTCATGCGCGAGCGCGGGGTCGAGGCGGTCGCCATGGAGGTCTCCAGCCACGCCCTGGTCCTCGGCCGGGTCGACGGCTGCGTCTTCGACATCGCCGTCTTCACCAACCTCAGCCCGGAACACATGGAGTTCCACTCCGACATGGAGGACTACTTCCGGGCCAAGGCGCAGCTGTTCACGCTTAAACGCAGCAAACTCGGCGTCGTCAACCTCGACGACGAGTACGGCCGCCGACTGGCCCGCGAGGCCGAGGTCCCGGTCGTCACCTTCTCCGCCGAGGGCCACCCCGACGCCGACTGGCGCGCGGTCGAGGTCCACGTCGGCCCGCTGGACTCGACGTTCACCGCCGTCGGCCCGGACGGGGTACGGATCGCCTCCAAGGCGCCGCTGCCCGGCTCGTTCAACGTGGCCAACACCCTCGCCGCGATCGTCGCCCTCGCCGCCGCGGGACTCGACCCGCAGACCGCCGCCGACGGCGTCGCCGCCGTACCGGGCGTGCCGGGCCGGCTGGAGCGCGTCGACGCCGGCCAGCCCTATCTCGCGGTCGTCGACTACGCCCACAAGACGGACGCCGTCGAATCGGTCCTCAGGGCGCTGCGCAAGGTCACCAAGGGCCGGCTGCACATCGTCATCGGCTGCGGCGGCGACCGGGACCGCACCAAGCGTGCGCCGATGGGCGCCGCCGCGGCACGGCTCGCCGACATCGCCGTACTGACCTCCGACAACCCCCGCTCCGAGGACCCCCTCGCGATCCTCGCGACCATGCTCGAAGGGGCCGCCTCGGTGCCCGCGCACGAGCGCGGCGAGGTACTCCTGTTCGAGGACCGGGCCGCCGCGATCGCCGCCGCCGTCGCCCGCGCGCACGCCGGGGACACCGTGCTGGTCGCGGGCAAGGGCCATGAGCAGGGCCAGGACATCGCCGGAGTGGTCCGTCCGTTCGACGACCGCCAGGTGCTTCGCGAAGCTATCCAGCAGACCCAGGGATGAACTTGTGATCGCCCTCTCCCTCGCCGAGATCGCAGCAGTCGTCGGCGGGCAGACGTACGACATACCGGATCCGTCCGCGGAAGTCACCGGACCGGTCGTCCGGGACTCCCGCGAGGTGGAGCCCGGCAGCCTCTTCGTCGCCTTCGTCGGCGAACGCGTCGACGGCCACGACTACGCGGCCGCGGTCGTCGAGGCGGGCGCGACGGCCGTACTGGCCTCGCGCCCGGTCGGTGTGCCCGCGATCGTCGTGGACGACGTCCAGGCCGCCCTGGGCGCCCTCGCCCGGCATGTCGTGCACAAGCTCGGCACGACCCTCGTCGCGCTCACCGGCTCGGCCGGCAAGACCAGCACCAAGGACCTCATCGCCCAGGTGCTCCGGCGCAAGGCGCCGACCGTCTTCACCCCCGGCTCCCTCAACAACGAGATCGGGCTGCCGCTGACCGCCCTGTCCGCCACCGAGGAAACCCGGTTCCTGGTCCTGGAGATGGGCGCCCGCGGCATCGGACACATCCGCTACCTCACGGAACTGACGCCCCCGAAGGTCGGCCTCGTGCTGAACGTCGGCACCGCCCACATCGGCGAGTTCGGCGGCCGCGAACAGATCGCACAGGCAAAGGGCGAGCTGGTCGAGAGCCTTCCCCCGGCGAGCGACGGCGGTGTCGCCGTCCTCAACGCCGACGACCCGTTGGTCCGGGCCATGGCCTCCCGTACGACGGCGAAGGTGGTCCTTTTCGGAGAGTCCGGCGAAGCGGACGTACGGGCCGAGAACGTACGACTCACGGACAGTGGACAGCCCTCCTTCAGCCTTCACACACCCTCCGGGTGCAGCGATGTGACCATGCGCCTGTACGGTGAGCACCACGTGTCGAACGCGCTCGCCGCGGCAGCCGTCGCCCATGAGCTGGGCATGTCCGTAACAGAGATCGCCACCGCGCTCTCCGAGGCGGGCTCCCTCTCCCGCTGGCGGATGGAGGTCACCGAGCGCCCGGACGGCGTGACGATCGTCAACGACGCCTACAACGCGAACCCCGAGTCCATGCGAGCCGCTCTGCGCGCGCTGGCGGCCATGGGCAAGGGGCGGCGGACCTGGGCGGTGCTCGGCAAGATGGCCGAGCTCGGAGACGAGGCGCTCGCCGAGCACGACGCGGTCGGGCGGCTCGCCGTCCGGCTCAACGTCAGCAAGCTCGTCGCGGTCGGGGGCAGGGAAGCCGCCTGGCTGCAACTGGGCGCATATAACGAGGGTTCGTGGGGTGAGGAGTCGGTGCACGTGTCCGACGCACAGGCGGCGGTCGACCTGTTGCGCAGCGAGCTGCGCCCGGGGGACGTCGTACTCGTGAAGGCGTCCCGATCGGTCGGTCTCGAGAGCGTCGCGCAGGCGCTGCTCGCGACCGGTGCCGAGGGTGAGGTTTCCGCCCGATGATGAAGCAGATCCTGTTCGCAGGTGTCATTGGCCTCTTCCTGACGCTGATCGGCACGCCGCTGCTGATCAAGCTGCTGGCGCGCAAGGGCTACGGCCAGTACATCCGCGACGACGGTCCGCGCGAGCACGCCAGCAAGCGCGGTACGCCGACCATGGGCGGTATCGCGTTCATACTGGCGACGGTCGCCGCGTACTTCCTGTCCAAGGTGATCACCGGCAAGCCGCCGACCTTCTCGGGTCTGCTGGTCCTCGGCCTGATGTGCGGCATGGGCCTGGTCGGCTTCCTCGACGACTACATCAAGATCGTCAAGCGGCGTTCGCTGGGTCTGCGGGCCAAGGCGAAGATGGCCGGCCAGCTGATCGTCGGCATCGCCTTCGCGGTGCTCTCGCTGCAGTTCGCGGACTCCCGCGGCAACACCCCGGCCTCCACCAAGCTGTCGTTCATCACGGACTTCGGCTGGACGATCGGCCCGGTGCTGTTCGTCGTCTGGGCGCTGTTCATGATCCTCGCCATGTCCAACGGCGTGAACCTCACCGACGGTCTGGACGGCCTCGCCACCGGCGCCTCCGTCCTCGTCTTCGGCGCGTACACGTTCATCGGCGTCTGGCAGTACCAGGAGTCCTGCGCCAACGGCGAGACCCTGACCAACCCCGGCGCCTGCTACGAGGTGCGCGACCCGCTGGACCTCGCGGTCGTCTCCGCCGCGCTGATGGGTTCCTGCCTCGGCTTCCTGTGGTGGAACACGTCGCCGGCCAAGATCTTCATGGGCGACACCGGTTCGCTGGCGCTCGGCGGTGTGCTCACGGGCCTCGCCATCTGCTCCCGCACCGAGCTGCTGGTCGCCATCATGGGCGGTCTGTTCGTCCTCATCACCATGTCGGTGGTCATCCAGGTCGGCTCGTTCCGGCTGACCGGGAAGCGCGTCTTCCGGATGGCGCCACTTCAGCATCACTTCGAACTCAAGGGCTGGTCCGAAGTCCTGGTCGTGGTCCGATTCTGGATCATTCAGGGCATCTGTGTGATCGTCGGACTGGGTCTCTTCTACGCGGGATGGGCAGCAGACAAGTGACCTCCTCGGTGTCCCCGGACTTCACGGGCAAGCACGTCACCGTCGCCGGGCTCGGCGTCTCCGGTGTCCCGGCGGCCAAGGTGCTGCACGCACGCGGGGCGATCGTCACCGTCGTCAACGACGGCGACGACGCACGCGCGCGTGAGCAGGCCGCCGAGCTGGAGGCGCTGGGCGTCACCGTGCGCCTCGGCGACGGGGCGACCCTTCCCGAGGGCACCGAACTCATCGTCACCGCACCGGGCTGGAAGCCCGACAAGCCGCTCTTCGCGGCGGCGGCCGAGGCCGGGGTGGAGATCTGGGGCGACGTCGAACTCGCCTGGCGCCTCCGGGGCCCCGAAGCCGCCCCCTGGCTGTGCGTCACCGGCACCAACGGCAAGACGACCACCACCCAGATGCTGGCCTCCATCCTGAAGGCGGCCGGCCTGCGCACGGCGGCCGTCGGCAACATCGGCGTCTCGCTGCTCGACGCCGTCCTCGGCGACGAGGAGTACGACGTCCTGGCCGTGGAGTTGTCCAGCTACCAGCTGCACTGGGCGCCCTCCCTGCGGGCGCACTCGGCGACCGTGCTGAACCTCGCCCCCGACCACCTCGACTGGCACGGCTCGATGGAGGCGTACGCGCGCGACAAGGGCCGGATCTACGAGGGCAATCGCGTCGCCTGCGTCTACAACGTCGCCGACAAGGCCACCGAGGACCTGGTCCGCGAGGCGGACGTCGAGGAGGGCTGCCGCGCCATCGGCTTCACCCTCGGCACCCCGGGACCGTCCCAACTCGGCGTGATCGACGGCATCCTGGTCGACCGCGCGTTCGTCGAGAACCGGCAGAAGAACGCCCAGGAACTCGCCGAGGTCTCCGACGTCACCCCGCCGGCCCCGCACAACATCGCCAACGCCCTTGCCGCGGCGGCCCTCGCCCGCGCCTTCGGCGTGCCTCCCACGGCCGTACGGGACGGCCTGCGGGCCTTCACCCCGGACGCCCACCGCATCGCCCACGTGGCCGACGTGGACGGCGTCGTGTACATCGACGACTCCAAGGCGACCAACACGCACGCGGCGGAAGCCTCGTTGGCGGCCTACCCGTCGATCGTGTGGATCGCCGGAGGGCTCGCCAAGGGCGCGACCTTCGACGAACTCGTCGCCAGGTCCGCGGAGCGGCTGCGCGGGGTCGTCCTGATCGGCGCCGACCGCGCGCTGATCCGTGAAGCCCTCGCGCGACACGCCCCGGAAGTACCCGTCGTGGACCTCGACCGGACCGACACTGGGGCGATGCTCGCGGCGGTCCAGGAGGCCCGGCGCCTCGCCCGCGCGGGAGACACGGTGCTGCTCGCCCCGGCCTGCGCGTCCATGGACATGTTCGTCAACTACAACCAGCGCGGGGACGCGTTCGCCGAGGCGGTGCGTGAACTCGCCTGACGGCGGGTCTTTTGGAGGGCGCGTGACTGTGTCGTTCAGGTGCGGGCCGGTGGGGGCTTGTCGCGCCCGCGCGGCGCAGCCGCAGATGTCAGGGTCCCGCGCCCCTAGGGGGTTGTAGTCACGTGTCCAGTAGTCGTACCGGGCGGCCGCCCGTCCAGCGGGCTGTCCGTCGGCCCCCCGCCCGGCGGCCGGCCCGTGACAACCCCGTCCTGCGGGCCTACACGCGTGCGCGCAAGGCCTGGGACCGGCCGCTCACCGCCTACTACGTGATCCTCGGCGGCAGTCTGCTGATCACCGTGCTCGGGCTGGTGATGGTGTACTCCGCCTCGCAGATCACCGCGCTGCAGATGTCGCTGCCCGGGTCGTTCTTCTTCCGCAAACAGTTCCTGGCCGCCTCCATCGGGGCCGTGCTGCTGCTGGTCGCCTCCCGGATGCCGGTCAAGCTGCACCGGGCGCTGGCCTACCCGATCCTCGCCGGAGCCGTCTTCATGATGGCCCTGGTGCAGGTGCCCGGGATAGGGATGGCCGTCAACGGCAACCAGAACTGGATCTCGCTCGGCGGCTCCTTCCAGATCCAGCCCAGCGAGTTCGGCAAGCTCGCCCTGGTGCTGTGGGGCGCCGACCTGCTCGCCCGCAAGCAGGACAGGAAGCTGCTCACCCAGTGGAAGCACATGCTGGTGCCCCTGGTCCCGGTGGCCTTCATGCTGCTCGGGCTGATCATGCTCGGCGGCGACATGGGGACGGCGATCATCCTCACGGCGATCCTGTTCGGGCTGTTGTGGCTCGCGGGGGCGCCCACCCGGCTCTTCGTCGGGGTGCTGTCGATCGCCGCCGCGATCGGGTTCCTCCTGATCAAGACCAGCCCGAACCGGATGGCCCGCCTCGCCTGCATCGGCGCCACCGAGCCCAAGTCCGGAGCCGCCGACTGCTGGCAGGCCGTGCACGGGATCTACGCCCTCGCCTCCGGCGGCATCTTCGGTTCCGGACTCGGGGCGAGTGTGGAGAAATGGGGACAACTCCCCGAAGCCCACACCGACTTCATCTTCGCCGTCACCGGTGAGGAACTGGGTCTCGCGGGGACGCTGTCGGTGCTCGCCCTGTTCGCGGCTCTAGGCTATGCGGGTATCCGCGTGGCCGGACGCACGGAGGACCCCTTCGTCAGGTACGCCGCGGGAGGTGTGACCACCTGGATCACCGCGCAAGCCGTGATCAACATCGGTGCGGTGCTCGGTCTGCTGCCGATCGCCGGCGTCCCCCTCCCGCTGTTCTCCTACGGGGGGTCCGCCCTGCTGCCGACCATGTTCGCGATCGGGCTGCTGATCGCCTTCGCACGCGACGACCCCGCTGCACGGGCGGCGCTTGCGCTGCGGCAACCCCGCTTTGGTAGAAAGCGGGGGGCCGGGGGTTCCGCGGTGAAACGGGAACCCCGGAGATGGAACACGATGCGACGGCGTGCCTCGGCGGCGCGTCCGTCCGGAGAGCGGTGAATTTCGGTGCATGTCGTACTCGCTGGTGGGGGGACCGCCGGCCACATCGAGCCCGCGCTCGCCCTCGCGGACGCCCTGCGCAGGCAGGACCCCACCGTGGGGATCACGGCCCTGGGCACCGAGCGCGGTCTGGAGACCACGCTCGTTCCGCAGCGGGGCTACGAGCTCGCGCTGATCCCGGCCGTACCGCTGCCGCGCAAGCCCACCCCCGAGCTGATCACCGTCCCGGGCCGGCTGCGCGGCACGATCAAGGCCGCCGAGCAGATCCTGGAGCGCACCAAGGCCGACGCCGTCGTCGGCTTCGGCGGGTACGTGGCCCTGCCCGGCTATCTCGCCGCCAAGCGCCTCGGGGTGCCGATCGTGGTCCACGAGGCCAACGCCCGCCCCGGCCTGGCCAACAAGATCGGCTCCCGGTACGCCGCCCGCGTCGCCGTCTCCACGCCCGACAGCAAGCTGCGCGACGCCCGCTACATCGGCATCCCGCTGCGCCGCTCCATCGCCACCCTGGACCGCGCCGCGGCCCGCCCCGAGGCCCGTCATATGTTCGGCCTCGACCCCAATCTGCCGACGCTGCTCGTCTCGGGCGGCTCGCAGGGCGCCCGCCGCCTCAACGAGGTCGTCCAGCAGGTCGCGCCCTGGCTCCAGCAGGCCGGCATCCAGATCCTGCACGCGGTCGGCCCGAAGAACGAACTGCCACATGTCCAGCAGATGCCGGGAATGCCCCCCTACATCCCGGTACCGTACCTGGACCGGATGGACCTCGCGTACGCCGCGGCCGACATGATGCTCTGCCGCGCGGGCGCGATGACCGTCGCCGAGCTCTCCGCCGTCGGACTCCCGGCCGCCTACGTCCCGCTGCCCATCGGCAACGGCGAACAGCGGCTGAACGCCCAGCCGGTGGTCAAGGCCGGCGGCGGGCTCCTCGTCGACGACGCGGAACTCACCCCCGAGTGGGTGCGCGAGAGCGTCCTGCCGGTGCTCGCCGATCCGCACCGGCTGTACGAGATGTCCCGCGCCGCCGGCGAGTTCGGCCGCCGGGACGCCGACGAGCTGCTCGTCGGCATGGTGTACGAGGCGATCGCGGCGAGTCGCGCCCAGCGATAGGCAACGCATCGGCGAGTGAACCGAAGGGGCGCGTCGGTGTGGCGCCCCGGAGGTGGACCGAGCCAGGAAAGGGAGTGCGCGTGGCCGGATCCGCCACCGTCGAGCGCGGTGCGCGCCAGGAGGAGCCGTCCGGCCCGCCCCTCGTCCGAAGACTGGGCGGCCCTCGCCGAGCCCGTATGATGATCATCCTCGCGCTCGCCGTGCTCCTCCTCGGCGGAGGCACGGTCTGGGTGTTGTACGGCTCCTCGTGGACGAGGGTCGAGCGCGTCTCGGTGTCCGGCACGGACGTCCTGACGCCCGACCAGGTGCGCGAGGCCGCCGCCGTACCGGTCGGATCGCCGCTCGTCTCCGTCGACATCGGTGCGATCGAGGCGCGGCTGCGCACGAGACTGCCCCGAATCGACACGGTTGACGTGGTTCGTTCCTGGCCCCATGGAATCGGCCTGAAAGTGACCGAGCGACAGCCCGTTCTGCTCGTCGGAAAAGGGTCGAACTTCGTGGAAGTGGACGACAAAGGCGTCCGTTTCGCCACGATTTCCCAGGCATTGAAGAACGTGCCGCTCCTCGAATTGGCCCTCTCCGGGTCGAGTTCGGGCGGGTCCGGCGCAGCGAGCCTGCGCCGCTTCGGCGAGGGCCGTCTGGTGCGTGAGGCGGTGAAGGTCGTCGGCGGCATTCCGGACGCCGTCGCCCGGACGACCCGCTCCCTCAAGGTCCGTTCCTACGACGACATCTCGCTGGAGCTGACCGACGGCCGCACGGTCGCCTGGGGAAGTGCCGACCAGGGTGCCCTGAAGGCGCGTACGCTCGGTGCTCTCATGAAAGCCTCCCCGGCCGCGCGGCACTTCGATGTCAGCGCTCCCACGGCCCCTGCGTCATCAGGGAGTTGACGCACATCAGCGCAGGCCAGCACCCTGGTTGGGCAGCGACACGGCTGATCACATAGGGTGAAAAGAAAAACGGGAGGTTCGGCGTGTTCGTTGAACGGGCGCCACTTGTCGACTTAGTGTCCTGTTCAGAAGACTCCAAGGAACAGACACACTGGTAACCCTAAACTTCAGCGTTAGGGTTCGGGTCGGCGAAACGGACCGTCCCATTCGGCATCAGTCGTCGGATCGCGCGACCACGCGAGGCGGCGACACGTAACTCGAGGCGAGAGGCCTTCGACGTGGCAGCACCGCAGAACTACCTCGCAGTCATCAAAGTCATCGGTGTCGGCGGCGGTGGTGTCAATGCCATCAACCGGATGATCGAGGTCGGTCTCAAGGGCGTCGAGTTCATCGCCATCAACACCGACGCGCAGGCGCTGTTGATGAGCGACGCCGACGTCAAGCTCGACGTCGGCCGCGAACTGACCCGCGGACTCGGCGCCGGCGCCAACCCGGCCGTCGGCCGCAAGGCCGCCGAGGACCACCGCGAGGAGATCGAGGAGGTCCTCAAGGGGGCCGACATGGTCTTCGTGACGGCCGGTGAAGGCGGCGGCACCGGCACCGGCGGCGCGCCCGTCGTCGCCAACATCGCCCGCTCCCTGGGCGCCCTGACCATCGGCGTGGTCACCCGCCCGTTCACCTTCGAGGGGCGGCGCCGGGCCAACCAGGCCGAGGACGGCATCGCCGAACTCCGCGAAGAGGTCGACACCCTCATCGTCATCCCCAACGACCGGCTGCTGTCCATCTCGGACCGCCAGGTCTCGGTCCTGGACGCCTTCAAGTCGGCCGACCAGGTACTGCTCTCGGGTGTCCAGGGCATCACCGACCTCATCACCACCCCCGGCCTCATCAACCTCGACTTCGCCGACGTCAAGTCGGTCATGTCCGAGGCCGGTTCGGCGCTCATGGGCATCGGCTCGGCCCGCGGCGACGACCGCGCGGTGGCCGCCGCCGAGATGGCGATCTCCTCGCCGCTCCTCGAGGCCTCCATCGACGGCGCCCGGGGCGTGCTGCTCTCCATCTCCGGCGGCTCCGACCTCGGCCTGTTCGAGATCAACGAGGCCGCCCAGCTGGTCAGCGAGGCCGCCCATCCCGAGGCCAACATCATCTTCGGCGCGGTCATCGACGACGCGCTCGGCGACGAGGTCCGGGTCACGGTCATCGCGGCCGGCTTCGACGGCGGCCAGCCCCCGGCCCGCCGGGACAACGTCCTCGGCTCGTCCACCGCCTCCACCCGCCGCGAGGAGCCCGCTCCGGTACGGCAGCCGGAGAGCCGCCCGTCCTTCGGCTCGCTCGGCAGCGTCACGCCGAAGGAGGAGCCGGAGCCGGCCCCCGAGCCGGTGGCCGAGATCCCGGTCGCCCCGCCGGTCCCGCCGTCGCGGACCTACTCGGACAGCGCGGCCGAGGAGCTGGACGTGCCGGACTTCCTGAAGTGATAGGACAGCGCGGACACGTGAGCGGCGCGCACTTCGCCTTCACCGACCGGTGGGGCGGGGTGAGCGCCGCTCCGTATGAGGAGCTCAACCTCGGCGGAGCGGTCGGCGACGACTCCGCGGCCGTGCTCGCCAACCGGGACCTGGCCGCCAAGTCCCTGGGGCTGGATCCTTCGGACGTGGTCTGGATGAACCAGGTGCACGGCGCCGACGCGGCGGTCGTCGACGGACCCTGGGGCGACAGGCCGGTGCCGCGGGTCGACGCGATCGTCACCGCGCGGCGCGGGCTCGCCCTCGCCGTCCTCACCGCCGACTGCACCCCCGTCCTGCTCGCCGACCCGGTCGCCGGGATCGCCGCCGCGGCCCACGCGGGCCGGCCCGGCATGGTCGCCGGGATCGTCCCCGCCGCCGTACGGGCCATGGTGGAACTCGGCGCCGACCCGTCCCGGATCGTCGCCCGCACCGGACCCGCCGTCTGCGGCCGGTGCTACGAGGTGCCGCAGCAGATGCGGGCCGAGGTCGCCGCCGTCGAGCCGGCGGCACACGCCGAGACGAGCTGGGGCACGCCGGCGGTCGATGTGACCGCCGGGGTGCACGCGCAGCTCGACCGGCTCGGGGTGTGCGACCGGGAGCAGTCGCCGGTGTGCACCCGTGAGTCGCAGGACCACTTCTCCTACCGCCGCGACCGCGCCACGGGGCGACTCGCGGGATATGTCTGGCTGGACTGATGGGCATGACGGACCGCAAGGACGAACTCGCCGTAAATCTGGCGAAGGTGGAGGAGCGCATCGCCCGCGCGTGCGCGGCCGCCGGTCGGGCGCGGGAGGACGTGACCCTGATCGTGGTCACCAAGACCTACCCGGCCGACGACGTGCGGATCCTGGCGGACCTCGGGGTGCGCCACGTCGCCGAGAACAAGGACCAGGACGCCGCGCCCAAGGCCGCGACTTGCTCGGACCTGTCGCTTTCCTGGCACTTCGTCGGCCAGTTGCAGACCAACAAGGTGCGATCCGTGGTCGGTTACGCGGACTTCGTGCAGTCCGTGGACCGTTCCCGGCTGGTGACCGCGCTGTCGAAGGAGGCGGCGCGCACCGGGCGGGAGGTCGGGTGCCTGATCCAGGTCGCCCTGGACGCGGGTGAGAGCGGGCGGGGGGACCGGGGCGGCGTGGCGCCCGGCGGCATCGAGGAGTTGGCCGGCCTGGTCGCCGGCGCGCCGGGACTGAGGCTCGCCGGACTGATGACCGTCGCACCTCTGACCGGGGAGTACGCGGGACGCCAACGCGCCGCGTTCGAGCGGTTGATGGATTTGTCGACTGACCTGCGCCGAGCCCATCCCGGTGCGAACATGGTCTCCGCAGGGATGAGTGCGGACCTCGAGGAGGCCGTGGCTGCCGGGGCGACACATGTACGCGTCGGCACTGCGGTACTCGGAGTCCGCGCCAGGCTCGGGTAACGTCGCCAGGAAGTCGGACCACAGCAGAAAATATGGTCATTACCGCCGGTAGGCGGGCACAAGGGCCACGTGGATCGCGGGACTTGGCAGTCGAAAGCCGATCCACCACAGAGCGGAGGACTCAGAGCATGGCCGGCGCGATGCGCAAGATGGCGGTCTACCTCGGCCTCGTGGAGGACGATGGGTACGACGGCCGGGGATTCGACCCCGATGACGACTTCGAACCCGAGCTCGACCCGGAACCCGAGCGGGACCACCGGCGACACGAGCCGTCCCACCAGTCACACGGAGTGCACCAGTCCCAAAGGGACGAAGAGGTGCGAATCGTGCAGCCACCCGCTCCGCGCGAGCCGGTGGCCCGATCCGCTTCGCTCGCTGCGGAATCCGGGCGCCCGGCGCGCATCGCGCCCGTGGCATCCATCACACAAGAACGTCAGTCCCTGGAGAAGAACGCACCGGTGATCATGCCCAAGGTCGTGTCGGAACGAGAGCCGTACCGGATCACCACGCTTCACCCCCGGACCTACAACGAGGCCCGTACCATCGGGGAACACTTCCGCGAGGGCACCCCGGTGATCATGAATCTGACTGAGATGGATGACACAGACGCAAAGCGACTTGTCGACTTTGCGGCCGGTTTGGTGTTTGGTCTTCACGGCAGCATCGAGCGGGTGACGCAGAAGGTGTTTCTGTTGTCGCCTGCTAACGTCGATGTCACGGCGGAGGACAAGGCCCGCATCGCAGAGGGCGGGTTCTTCAACCAGAGCTGAGACGCAAGACCGGACACAGGGGAGAGGGAAGCACCGAACATGAGCGTGGTTCTGCAGGTGATCTACGTCGTGCTGATGGTCTTCCTGATCGTGCTCATCTTCCGATTGGTCATGGATTACGTCTTTCAGTTCGCCCGCTCATGGCAACCCGGCAAGGCGATGGTGGTCGTTCTGGAGGCCACCTACACTGTCACCGATCCACCGCTCAAGCTTCTGCGGCGAGTCATCCCGCCGTTGCGTCTCGGGGGCGTGGCACTCGACCTGTCCTTCTTCGTATTGATGATCATCGTCTACATCCTGATCACACTCACCCGGGCCGGGATGTGAGCGATGTGAGAGATACGGTCCTGCCGAATGCCGACGACTACGTTGAGGTGAAGAGATGCCGTTGACCCCCGAGGACGTGCGGAACAAGCAGTTCACGACCGTCCGCCTCCGAGAAGGCTATGACGAGGACGAGGTCGATGCCTTCCTCGACGAGGTCGAAGCCGAACTGACCCGACTGCTCCGCGAGAACGAGGACCTGCGCGCCAAACTGGCGGCGGCCACGCGCGCTGCTGCCCAGAACCAGCAGAACATGCGCAAGCCTCCGGAGCCGCAGGACCAGGGCGGCATGCCTCAGCAGGGTGGGATGCAGCAGGGCGGTATGCAGCAGGGCATGCCTCAGCAGGGGATGCCCCAGCAGGGGATGCCGCCCCAGGGCATGCCTCAGCAGGGGATGCCCCAGCAGGGGATGCCGCCGCAGGGGATGCGAGGCCCCGGCGCTCCGGTGCCCGCCGGCATATCGGGCCCGCCGCAGCAGCAGATGGGCGGCCCCATGGGTGGCCCGCCCCAGCTGCCGAGCGGTGCCCCGCAGCTGCCCGCCGGCCCCGGCGGTCAGGGTGGTCCTCAGGGTCCCGGCCCGATGGGTCCGGGTCCGATGGGCCAGGGTCCCATGGGTCAGGGTCCCATGGGTGGTCCCATGGGTGGTCCCATGGGTGGCCAGCCCCCGATGCAGCAGCAGATGGGTGGCCCGATGGGCGGCCCCATGGGCGGTCCGATGGGCGGCCCCGGTCAGGGCCCCGGTGGCGACAGCGCCGCCCGAGTCCTCTCGCTGGCCCAGCAGACCGCCGACCAGGCGATCGCCGAGGCCCGCTCCGAGGCGAACAAGATCGTCGGCGAGGCGCGTTCGCGTGCCGAGGGTCTCGAGCGTGACGCCCGCGCCAAGGCCGACGCCCTGGAGCGGGACGCGCAGGAGAAGCACCGCGTCGCGATGGGCTCCCTGGAGTCCGCCCGCGCCACGCTGGAGCGCAAGGTCGAGGACCTGCGCGGCTTCGAGCGCGAGTACCGCACGCGTCTGAAGTCGTACCTCGAGTCCCAGCTGCGCCAGCTGGAGACCCAGGCCGACGACTCCCTCGCGCCGCCGCGCACCCCCGCCGCCGCTTCCCTGCCGCCGTCCCCGGCGCCCTCCATGGCTCCGGCCGGCGCCGGCGCGCCGTCCTACGGCTCCGGTGCTCCGGGTATGGGTTCCGGCATGGGGTCCGGCATGGGTTCGGGCATGGGCGCGCCCAGCCCCGCCGCGCCGTCCTACGGCGGGCAGCAGCAGATGTCCCCGGCCATGACTCAGCCGATGGCGCCGGTTCGTCCGCAGGGTCCCTCCCCGATGGGCCAGGCTCCCTCGCCGATGCGCGGCTTCCTCATCGACGAGGACGACAACTGACGGCCAGTAGTACGCCTTAGGCGTCGGCAGCGTTCAAAGGGCGGGCCCCGGATTCCGATCCGGGGTCCCGCCCTTTTTACGCGTGTTGACGATGGTGCAGGTGGTGACGGTGCGACACATGGTGCATACGGAAGGGCCCGGCCTCCAGGAGACCGGGCCCTTCTCGTACGTTCTTACAGCTTGCGCAGGCGGAACGTCAGCGTCAGGCCCTCGTCGGTGAACGGGGTGCCGTACGCCTCGCCGGCCTCGTCGGGCTCGCCCTGGGCGAAGTCGGTCGACAGGACCTCGTCGGCGATCAGGGCGGAGTGGCCGGACAGCGCGTCCACGGTGGCCGGGTCGGTGGCCGTCCAGCGCAGCGCGATGCGGTCGGCGACGTCGAGGCCGCTGTTCTTGCGGGCCTCCTGGATCAGCCGGATCGCGTCCCGGGCGAGACCCGCGCGGCGCAGCTCCTCGGTGATCTCCAGGTCCAGGGCGACGGTGGCGCCGGAGTCGGAGGCGACGGACCAGCCCTCGCGCGGGGTCTCGGTGATGATGACCTCGTCGGGGGCGAGAGCGATCGTCTCGCCGTCGACGTCCACCGACGCCGTGCCCTCGCGCAGGGCGAGGGACAGCGCGGCCGCGTCCGCGTTCGCGACGGCCTTGGCCACGTCCTGGACGCGCTTGCCGAACCGCTTGCCGAGGGCCCGGAAGTTCGCCTTGGCGGTGGTGTCGACCAGCGACCCGCCCACCTCGGAGAGGGACGCCAGGGACTCGACGTTCAGCTCCTCGGTGATCTGGGTGTGCAGCTCGGGGGAGAGCGCGTCGAAGCCGCTCGCGCCGACCAGGGCCCGGCTCAGCGGCTGGCGGGTCTTGACGCCCGACTCCGCGCGCGTGGCGCGCCCCAGCTCCACCAGGCGGCGTACCAGGACCATCTGCTTCGACAGCTCCGGGTCGATCGCGGAGAGGTCCGCCTCCGGCCAGGAGGAGAGGTGCACGGACTCCGGGGCGCCCGGGGTGACGGGCACGACCAGGTCCTGCCAGACCCGCTCGGTGATGAACGGGGTCAGCGGGGCCATCAGCTTGGTGACCGTCTCCACGACCTCGTGCAGGGTGCGCAGCGCGGCCTTGTCGCCCTGCCAGAAGCGGCGCCGTGAGCGACGGACGTACCAGTTGGACAGGTCGTCGACGAACGCCGAGAGCAGCTTGCCGGCGCGCTGGGTGTCGTACGCCTCCAGCGCCTGGGTCACCTGGTCGGTGAGCGCGTGGAGTTCGGAGAGCAGCCAGCGGTCCAGCAGCGGGCGGTCGGCCGGGGCCGGGTCGGCCGCGCTCGGCGCCCAGGCGGACGTACGGGCGTACAGCGCCTGGAAGGCCACCGTGTTCCAGTACGTGAGGAGCGTCTTGCGGACGACCTCCTGGATGGTGCCGTGGCCGACGCGACGGGCCGCCCAGGGGGAGCCGCCGGCCGCCATGAACCAGCGGACCGCGTCGGCGCCGTGCTGGTCCATGAGCGGGATCGGCTGCAGGATGTTGCCCAGGTGCTTGGACATCTTGCGGCCGTCCTCGGCCAGGATGTGGCCGAGGCACACGACGTTCTCGTACGAGGACTTGTCGAAGACCAGGGTGCCGACCGCCATCAGCGTGTAGAACCAGCCGCGGGTCTGGTCGATGGCCTCGGAGATGAACTGCGCCGGGTAGCGGGACTCGAACAGGTCCTTGTTCTTGTACGGGTAGCCCCACTGCGCGAACGGCATCGACCCCGAGTCGTACCAGGCGTCGATGACCTCCGGCACGCGCGTGGCCGTCTTCCCGCAGCTCTCCTGCGGGCAGGCGAAGGTGAGCGCGTCGATGAACGGGCGGTGCGGGTCCAGCTCGGACTGGTCGGCGCCGGTCAGTTCGCTCAGCTCCGCGCGCGAGCCGACGACGGTGAGGTGGTCGTCCTCGCAGCGCCAGATCGGCAGCGGGGTGCCCCAGTAGCGGCTGCGGGAGAGCGCCCAGTCGATGTTGTTGTTCAGCCAGTCGCCGAAGCGGCCGTGCTTGACCGTGTCCGGGAACCAGTTGGTCTTCTCGTTCTCCTGGAGGAGCCGGTCCTTGACGGCGGTGGTGCGGATGTACCAGGACGGCTGCGCGTAGTAGAGGAGCGCGGTGTGGCAGCGCCAGCAGTGCGGGTAGCTGTGCTCGTACGGGATGTGCCTGAAGAGGAGGCCGCGCTGCTGGAGGTCCTCGGTGAGCTGTTCGTCCGCCTTCTTGAAGAAGACGCCGCCGACCATCGGGACGGACTCCTCGAAGGTGCCGTCCGGGCGGACCGGGTTGACCACGGGCAGGCCGTAGGCGCGGCAGACCTTGAGGTCGTCCTCGCCGAAGGCGGGGGACTGGTGGACCAGGCCCGTACCGTCCTCGGTGGTGACGTACTCGGCATTGACGACGAAATGCGCCTCGGCCGGGAACTCCACGAGCTCGAACGGACGTTGATAGGTCCAGCGCTCCATCTCGGCGCCGGTGAAGCGCTGACCGGTGGTCTCCCAGCCCTCGCCGAGCGCCTTGGCCACCAGCGGCTCGGCGACGACGAGGTTCTCCTCGCCGTTCGTCGCGACGACGTAGGCGACCTCGGGGTGCGCGGCCACGGCCGTGTTGGACACCAGGGTCCACGGGGTCGTCGTCCACACCAGGAGCGCGGCCTGGCCGGCCAGCGGACCGGAGGTGAGCGGGAAACGGACGTACACGGACGGGTCGACGACCGTCTCGTAGCCCTGGGCCAGCTCGTGGTCGGACAGGCCGGTGCCGCAGCGGGGGCACCAGGGGGCGACGCGGTGGTCCTGGACCAGCAGGCCCTTGTCGAAGATCTCCTTCAGCGACCACCAGACCGACTCGATGTACTCGGGGTCCATCGTGACGTACGCGTCGTCGAGGTCGACCCAGTAGCCCATGCGCGTCGTCAGCTCGGAGAAGGCGTCGGTGTGGCGCAGCACGGACTCACGGCACTTGGCGTTGAACTCGGCGATGCCGTACGCCTCGATGTCCTTCTTGCCGGCGAAGCCGAGCTCCTTCTCCACCGCCAGCTCCACCGGCAGGCCGTGGCAGTCCCAGCCGGCCTTGCGGGCCACGTGGTAGCCCCGCATGGTGCGGAAGCGGGGGAAGACGTCCTTGAAGACGCGCGCCTCGATGTGGTGGGCGCCCGGCATGCCGTTGGCGGTGGGCGGGCCCTCGTAGAACACCCACTCGGGGCGGCCCTCGGACTGCTCCAGGCTCTTGGCAAAGATCTTCTGCTCGCGCCAGAAGTCGAGCACGGCGTGCTCGAGGGCGGGCAGGTCGACCTGGGCGGGCACCTGTCGGTACTGCGGCGTTGTCATCTGCGAGCTTCCTCCGGCGGACGTACTGCCTTCCGTCGGAGGGACGAGAGCCTTTGTGTCCTACGCCGTGTGCGGCGCGCTCCCGCGGTACCACCCTCCTTGGCCCTCCGGTGCGCCCTGCGCTCCGGTGAGCCCCCTCATTGGGGTCGCGATGCCGGTTCTACTCGCCCTGCGCGGGCTTTCCTCCGGCGGCTCCGGGGTGATCTTCACGTCGCGCTCGCCCCCGGGCTTCCACCGTCCCCGGGTCGCTCTGGGCTGCGTACGCCGCTACTCGTCCCCATCCACGCTTTTCGCTCCACCCAGTGTACGGCGCCGCACGGACAGCGGCCGACCGGTTTTCGCGGCCTCCGGGCACGGGGTGCGGACCGGTGCGGGGTGACCCGATTGGTGGCCCCGCGGCGGGGTACGCGGGTGCGCGTTCCGGGGCGGTCGGCCGGGCGGATTACCCGCCGGGGAGCTGGGCACAACGCAGGCAGGCCGACCGCGTGGCGTGCGCGAGGCGGGCGATTTCGGCGGTGTGCCCCGTTGCCGCGGCTCTCAAGTCGATTTATCGTCCCAGCACGATTCGCGCGCAAGATCACCATATGTGAAGGGGCCGCGGCCATGGTGGCGAAGAAGACCACTGCCGAGAAGCCGAAGGTGACTGCCGGCGAGCCGGCGGCGCAGGCGAGGGCCGCACGGTCGGCGGGTGGCGTGAAGGGCGCCGCCAAGAAGGCGGCAGGGGAGACCACCGGGGAGAAGTCCCCCGGAGGGAAGACCGCCGCCAAGAAGACGGCGGCTCCCAGGGCGGCCGCCAAGAAGGCGGCTGCTTCCGGGACGGCCGCCGGGAAGGCGGCTGGTTCCGGGACGGCTGTCAGGAAGGCGGGCGGGAAGAAGGCGGGCGGCAGGAAGGCAGCCGCCGGCGGCAAGGCCGCGGACGCCGGGGGCGTGGCAGCGGCGGGTGCGGGAAAGAAGAGCACGGCCAAGAAGGTGGGCGCGGCCAAGGCCGCGGAGCAGACGGGAGCCACGACGGTGGTTGCGAAGAAGACTCCTGGCACGGCCACGGCGGCGAAGAACGCCGTTCCCAAGGCACGCCTCGCCGCGGTGGAACCCGGCGAACTCGCGGTACGCCCCGGGGAGGACCCCTGGACCCCAGAGGAGGTCGAGGAGGCCCGCACCGAGCTGCAGTCCGAGATGGAGCGGCTGCGGGCCGAGCTCGCCTCCTCCGAGACGGCCCTGGTGGGGCTGATGCGGGACTCGGGGGACGGTGCCGGCGACGACCAGGCGGACACCGGGACGAAGAACATCACGCGCGAGCACGAACTGGCGCTGGCCGCCAACGCGCGCGAGATGCTGATCCAGACCGAGCACGCCCTGGAACGGCTGGACGCCGGTACGTACGGCCTGTGCGAGAACTGCGGCAAGGCCATCGGCAAGGCGCGGATGCAGGCCTTCCCGCGGGCCACGCTGTGCGTCGAGTGCAAGCAGAAACAGGAGCGCCGGTACTGATCGCGTGCCGGTGCGGGGGCGTGTCGTACCCTCGTCCTCAGTCAGGTACCTAGGTTGAGGGACTCACGTGGCAGAGGCGGAGCGCATCATCGGTACGCCGGACATCCCAGAGGCGGCGGGAGCCGAGCCGGAGCAGTCGTCCGGCCCGGACCTCCCGGACGGGCAGGAGAGCACCGAGGCGCAGCCCAGGGGCAAGCGCCGGATCGCCGTGCTCTTCGCCGTCGCCGCGTTCGCGTACGCCATCGACCTGGTCAGCAAGATGATCGTGGTCGCCCGGCTGGAGCACCACGCGCCGATCGAGATCATCGGGGACTGGCTGAGGTTCGAGGCCATCCGCAACGCGGGCGCGGCCTTCGGTTTCGGCGAGGCCTTCACGATCATCTTCACCGTCATCGCGACAGCGGTGATCGTGGTCATCGCGCGGCTCGCCCGCAAGCTCTACAGCCTGCCCTGGGCGATCGCGCTGGGCCTGCTGCTGGGCGGCGCGCTGGGCAACCTCACCGACCGGATCTTCCGCTCGCCCGGTGTCTTCGAGGGCGCGGTCGTCGACTTCATCGCGCCGAAGCACTTCGCCGTCTTCAACCTCGCCGACTCGGCGATCGTGTGCGGCGGCATCCTGATCGTGCTGCTGTCCTTCAAGGGGCTGGACCCGGACGGGACCGTCCACAAGGACTGACCCGGGCTGGCCCCGTCCGTGGGCCCCGTCCGAGGTTGTCCACAGGCCCGTACGGGGCGGTCGGAGCCGTCCGGCATACTCGTCGGGTGAGCACGATTCCCGAGATCCGTACCCTGCCCGTGCCGGACGGTCTGGAGGGCGAGCGCGTCGACGCCGCCATCTCCCGCATGTTCGGCTTCTCCCGCACCAAGGCCGCGGAGCTCGCCGCGGCGGGGAAGGTCTCGGTCGACGGCTCGGTGGTCGGAAAGTCCGAGCGGGTGCACGGCGGGGCCTGGCTCGAGGTCGAGATGCCCCAGGCGCCCGCGCCGGTGCAGATCGTCGCCGAGCCCGTCGAGGGCATGGAGATCGTGCATGACGACGACGACATCGTCGTGATCGTCAAGCCGGTGGGCGTGGCCGCGCACCCGTCACCCGGCTGGAGCGGCCCCACCGTCATCGGCGGGCTGGCCGCCGCCGGCTACCGGATCTCCACCTCCGGCGCCGCCGAGCGCCAGGGCATCGTGCACCGCCTCGACGTGGGCACCTCCGGTCTGATGGTGGTCGCCAAGTCGGAGCGGGCGTACACCTCGCTCAAGCGCCAGTTCAAGGAGCGCACGGTCGACAAGCGCTACCACACGCTGGTCCAGGGCCACCCGGACCCGACCAGCGGCACCATCGACGCGCCCATCGGCCGGCATCCGCACCACGACTACAAGTGGGCGGTCACCGCCGAGGGCAAGCCCTCCGTCACGCACTACGACCTGATCGAGGCCTTCCGCGCGGCCTCCCTGCTGGACGTGAAGCTGGAGACCGGCCGCACGCACCAGATCCGCGTGCACATGTCCGCCCACCGCCACCCCTGCGTCGGCGACCTGACCTACGGCGCGGACCCCACGCTCGCCAAGCGGCTGCGGCTGACCCGCCAGTGGCTGCACGCCGTGCGGCTGGGCTTCGAGCACCCCGGCGACGGGCAGTGGGTGGAGTTCGCCAGCGACTACCCGGCGGACCTGCAGAAGGCCCTGGACCAGGTCCGCGAGGAGACCTACGGATGAGCGGCACGCCCGCGTACACGGTGCGCGTCGCCGAGGACGCCGCCGACCTCGAGGCGTGCTTCGCGGTGCGCAAGGAGGTCTTCGTCGGCGAGCAGGGCGTCCCGGAGGACCTGGAGTACGACGAGCACGACGCCGGCGCGGTGCACGTACTGGCGGTCCGCACGGACGGCATACCGCTCGGGACGGGGCGGCTGCTCTTCGGCGCGGCGGCCGCGGAGCGCACCGGCGGCGATCCCGCGGTCGGGTCGCTCGGGCGGCTGGCCGTCGCGCGGGAGGCGCGCGGACTCGGTGTCGGGGTCGCGCTGGTGCGGGCCATCGAGGAGGCGGCACAGGCGCGGGGGCTGACGGCCGTGGACCTGCACGCGCAGACCCGGGCCCTCGGCTTCTACGAACGGCTGGGGTACGCGGCGTACGGCCCCGAGGAGCTGGAGGCGGGGATTCCGCACCGGTCCATGCGGCGTTCTCTCTAGCGACCGGTGGCGCGTGCGACGCTGGACGTCCGGATGCCCTTGATCGTCTAGCCGTCCCGGAGCACGCCCGTGGATCAGTTGGCCCTGCTGTTCGTGCTGTTGCTCGGGGCCGTGGTCAGCGTCCCGGTCGGAGACCGGTTCGGGCTGCCCTCGCCGGTGCTGATGACCCTGCTCGGGATCGTCCTCGCGGTCGCGGACTTCGTGCCGAACGTCGACGTCCCGCCGGACCTGATCCTGCCCCTGGTGCTGCCACCGCTGCTCTACGCGGCCGTACGGCGCACCTCGTGGCGGCAGTTCGCCGCCAACAGACGGCCCATCTTCCTGCTCGCCGTGGCACTGGTGTTCGTCACCACGGTCTCGGTGGCCGCCGTCGCCCAGTCGGTGATCCCCGGGCTGCCGGTCGCCGCCGCCGTCGCGCTGGGCGCCCTGGTCGCGCCGCCCGACCCGGTGGCCGCGACCGCCGTCGCCGGACAGCTCGGGCTGCCGCGCCGGCTCGTCTCCATCCTGGAGGGCGAGGGACTGTTCAACGACGTGACGGCCATCGTCCTGTACCACGTGGCGATCGCCGCCGCCGTCAGCGGCGAGTTCGTGCCCGGCGAGGCGGCCCTGGAGCTGGTGCTGTCCGCCGTGGTCGCGATCGCCGTCGGCGTCGGGCTCGGCTGGGGCGCCAACCGGCTGCTCGACCTGCTGGGCGACGCCACCCTGCAGATCGGGCTCACCCTGCTCGTGCCGTACGCGGCCTATGTGCTGGCCGAGGAGCTGCACGGCTCCGGTGTGCTCGCCGTGCTGACCTGCGCGCTGTTCCTCGCGGAGCACGCCACCGACCCCGACGACGTGCTGACCCGGCTCGCCGGGCACGCCTTCTGGGACATCGTCGACACGCTGGTGACGGGCGTGGCGTTCGGGCTCATCGGGCTCGAACTGCACAACGCGATCCGTACGGCGTCCGGGCGGTGGGGCGAGATGCTCGGCTGGGCCGGGATCATCGCGGCCGTGGTGATCGTCGTACGGCTGGCCTGGCTGCTGCCGGCGACCTGGCTGACGAAACGGCTGCACGCGCGGCGGGACCACGAGGACATCCCGCTCGGCTGGCGGGAGACCGTGGTCATGTGGTGGGCGGGGATGCGCGGGGTGGCGTCGGTCGCGCTGGCGCTGGCGATTCCGCTGGAGACGGAGGCGGGGGACGCGTTCCCCGATCGGGACGAGATCGTCTTCGTCGCGTTCGGGGTCATCATGGCGACGCTGGTGCTCCAGGGGCTCACCCTGCCGTGGCTGGTGAACCGGCTCGGGGTGGAGGCCGACACCGAGCGGGAGAAGGCGTTCGAACGGGAGCTGGCGGTGCGGGCGGCGAAGGCGGCGAAGCTCAGACTGCGGGAGATCGAGGCGGCGGAGGAGCTGCCGGAGGAGCTGAGTGAGCAGATGCTGCGGCGGGCGTTCGAGATCGGGGTGCGGATCAGTCCCGAGATGGGGGAGGAGGAGCGGCGGGAGGGGCATGACGCGCGGGTGCGGAGGCTGAAGCGGGTGCGGCGGATCCAGGGGGAGTTGTTGAGCGCGGCCCGGCACGAGGTGCTGGCGGCGCGGAATGAGGCGGGGGCGGATCCGGAGGTGGTGGACCGGGTGTTGCGTCAGCTGGATGTCCGCAGCCTTCGGTGATCTCCCACCCGCGCACCGCCTGTTCAGCCGGCTGAGGGGTGGGCCGGCCTTCCGTGGTTCCGGCTCGTCGGCGGCTTTCCCTGGCTACGCTCTGATCATGGCACGTAACGTCGTGATCAGCGGTGGTGGTACGGGAATCGGGCTTGCTGCGGCTCGGGTCTTCGCGGGGGACGGGGACCGGGTGCTGTTGCTCGGGCGGCGGGTGGAGGTGCTGGAGAAGGCCGGGATCGACGGGGCGTTGGTCCATGCCGCCGATCTGAGCCGGGTCGAGGAGGTCAGAGGGGTCGCCCGGCTCGTCGCGGAGGAGTTCGGGACGGTCGATGTGCTGGTGCACGGCGCGGGCGGCGCCGGGCATCTGGAGCCGCCGAGCGAGAGTGCGGATCCGCTCGACCGGGTGGCCCACAACTGGACCGTGAACTTCCGGATCAACACGCTCACCGCCGCCCTGCTCACCGAGGCGCTCAAGGACCGGCTCGCCTCCCCCGGCGGACGGGTGCTGTTCGTCAGCTCCATCGCCGCCTACCGGGGGTCCGGGAGCGGGGCGTACGCCGGCGCCAAGGCCGCGCTGCACCCGTACGCCCGTGATCTCGCCCGGGAACTGGGCCCGCGCGGGATCACCGCCAACACCGTCGCGCCCGGCTACATCGAGGACACCGGGTTCTTCGGCGAGGCCATCGACCCCGCGCGGCGCGAGCGGCTGATCGGCGAGACCTTCGACGGGCGGGCCGGGACGCCGGGCGACGTCGCCGCCACCCTGCACTGGCTCGCCTCGCCCGGCGCCGCGCACATCACCTCGCAGGTCGTCCAGGTCAACGGCGGCGCCGAGCGCGGCAACTGAGCTCCCGTGTCAGATGTGACGGGCCGCCGCCGCCCCGTCCGGCGAGGAGGACTGGCCGGGGAGCCGGGCCGGCGGCGGCGTCGCGTCCGCCGTGTTGACCCGCGGCAGCGCGTACGGGTGCTCCTTGGCCAGCCAGCGGACCATCTGCTCGCGGACCGTGACCCGGACCTTCCAGATGTCGTCGGCGTCCTTCGCCGTGACCAGGGCCCGCACCTGCATGGTGTTCGGGGTGGTGTCCGTCACGTCCAGACCGCAGGCGCGGCCGTCCCAGGCGGGGCACTCCCGCAGGATGTCCCGCAGCTTCTCGCGCATCACGTCCACCGGCGCCGTGTGGTCGACGTGGAAGTAGACGATGCCGGTCATCTGCGGTGTGCCGCGCGACCAGTTCTCGAACGGCTTCGAGGTGAAGTACGACACCGGCATGGTGATCCGGCGCTCGTCCCAGGTCCGCACCGTCAGGAAGGTCAGCGTGATCTCCTCGACGGTGCCCCACTCGCCGTCCACGACGACGGTGTCGCCGATGCGCACCATGTCGCCGAAGGCGATCTGCAGCCCCGCGAACATATTGCTCAGCGTCGACTGGGCGGCCACACCGGCGACGATGCCGAGGATGCCGGCCGAGGCCAGCAGCGAGGCGCCCGCCGCCCGCATCGCCGGGAACGTCAGCAGCATCGCCGCCACCGCCACCACCCCGACGACGGCCGCCACCACCCGCATGATCAGCGACACCTGGGTCCGCACCCGCCGCACCCGGGCCGGATCGCGGTGCACGCGCGCGTAGCGGCTGTACGACGTCTCCACGACCGCCGCCGCGATGCGGATCACCAGCCAGGCCACCGAGCCGATCAGCACCAGGGTGAGCGCCTGGCCGATGCCGGTGCGATGGTCCTCCAGCAGCTTCGCCTGGTCGTACGAGCCTCTCAGCAGGGCCGCGCACAGCACCAGCTGGTAGGGGATGCGGCCGCGCCGCAGCAGACCCCACAGCGGTGTCTCACTGTGCCGGGCGTCGGCCTTGCGCAGCAGTAGGTCGGTGGCCCAGCCGATGAGGACGGTCAGCAGGACCGAACCGCCGACCACGATCACGGGGCGGATCACGTTCTCCATGCCCCCGAAAGTAACCGGGTGGGCGGGGCCTTGAACATGTGACTTCCGTGCAGAGACGCTCACGCGGCGTTGTCGGTGCCGGCTGGCACCATGGGCGCATGAACATCATGCTCTTTCACTCGACCTACGGACTGCGCCCCGCCGTGCGCGCGGCGGCCGACCGGCTGCGCGCCGCCGGGTACGAGGTGTGGACCCCGGACCTCTTCGAGGGACGCACGTTCGAGACGGTGGAGGAGGCCAGGGACTACCGGGAGGAGATCGGCAAGGACGAGCTGCTGAAGAGAGCCGTCCTGGCCGCCGCCCCCTACTCGGAGAGAGGGCTGGTGTACGCCGGGTTCTCCCTGGGCGCGGCGATCGCGCAGACCCTCGCCCTGGGCGACGACAAGGCGCGCGGCCTGCTGCTCCTGCACGGCACCTCGGACCTCGCGCCGAACGTCTCGGTGGACGAGCTGCCGGTCCAACTGCACGTGGCGGAGCCGGACCCGTTCGAGCCCGACGACTGGCTGAGCGCCTGGTACCTCCAGATGGGCCGGGCGGGCGCCGACGTGGAGGTCTACCGGTACGCGGGCGCCGGGCACCTGTACACCGACCCCGACCTCCCGGACTGGGACGCGGAGGCCGCCGAGGCCACCTGGCGGGTGGCACTCGGCTTCCTCGAGACCCTTTAGCCGGCTTGGCCGGCGTGGCCGGCTGTTACACCGGGTCGTACGTCCGCTCCACCTTCTGCGTCCCGCTGCGCGTGCGGTAGGAACGGGACCAGGAGGAGGTCGCGGTGGCGCTGGTGCGGTCGGAGAGGACGTAGTAGTCCATCTGCGCGCGGTCGGCGGTGATGTCCAGGACGCCGTAGCCGTGGCGGTCGGTGTCGACGAAGTGGACGTGCCGGTTGGCGGCCCGGATGATCGGCGAGGCGATCGCGGTCAGCGTGCCCTCCGGGACCTTGACGATGTCGTCCAGGTTGTCGGAGGTCACCGAGGTGACCACGAACTCGGTGGCGGCCGAGGCCGACAGCGGGTAGGTCCCCGCGTCCACGGGCACGTCGTTGGCCCACGCCATGTGGATGTCACCGGTCAGGAAGACCGTGTTGCCGATGGCGTTGGAGCGCAGATGCGCCAGCAGTTCACGGCGGTCGTCGGTGTAGCCGTCCCACTGGTCGGTGTTGAGCGCCAGGCCCTCCTGGGGCAGACCGAGCAGCTTGGCGAGCGGCTTGAACAGATCGGCGGAGAGGGAGCCGATGGCGAACGGCGAGATCATCACCGAGTTGCCGACCAGCCGCCAGGTGGTGTCGGACGCCTTGAGCCCGGCCTTCAGCCAGTCGAGCTGGGCGCGGCCGGTGATGGTGCGGTCCGGGTCGTCGACCGTGCCGTTGCCGACCGCCACCTGCTGCGAGCGGAAGGACCGCAGGTCGAGCAGGGACAGATCGGCCAGCTTGCCGAAGCGCAGCCGGCGGTAGGTGGTGCCGGCGATCGCCGGACGGACCGGCATCCACTCGAAGTAGGCCTGCTTGGCGGCCGCCTGACGGGCCGCCCAGGTGCCCTCGGTGCCCTCCGTGTGGTTCTCGGCGCCGCCCGACCAGGTGTCGTTGGCGAACTCGTGGTCGTCCCAGATCGCGACGACCGGCGCCTTCGCGTGCAGGGCCTGCAGATCGGGGTCCGTCTTGTACTTGCCGTGCCGGGTGCGGTAGTCGGCGAGCGTGAGGATCTCGTGCGTGGGCGAGGTCTGCCGGACGACCGTGCCGCGCGCGCCGTACTCTCCGGTGCCGTACTCGTAGATGTAGTCGCCGAGGTGCAGCCAGGCGTCCAGGTCGCCGCGGGCCGCGAGATGGCGGTACGAGGAGAAGTAGCCGGCCTCCCAGTTGGCGCAGGAGACCACGCCGAAGCGCAGTCCGCTCACGGAGGCGTCCGCCGCCGGCGCGGTGCGGGTGCGCGCCACCGGGGAGTCCGTCCCGCCTGCCGAGAAGCGGAAGTAGTAGTCGGTGGCCGGGGCGAGACCGCGCACGTCCGCCTTGACCGTGTGGTCGGAGGCGGCGGTCGCCGTGAGGGAGCCCCGGCCGACGATGTTCGTCAGCGCCTTGTCGGTGGCGACGACCCAGCTGACCTCAGTGTCCGGGCCGAGCCCGGAGCCCGGCACCGCCTCGGCGGTGGGCGTCACCCGCGTCCACAGCAGGACGCCGTCGGGCAGCGGGTCGCCGGAGGCGAGACCGTGCAGGAAGGCCGGGGCCTCGGCGGCCGCGCGGGCGGGTATCGCGGCGGCGAGCGGTCCGGCCAGGACAGCCGTCGCCGCCGCGGCCTTGACGACCGTACGGCGGCGGGGGGACAGCGAGTCGGCGCGCTCTGACGGGATGTCGGCGCTCTCGGGTGATCTGTATCGACTGGTCACGGGCGATGAGATTACTGACCAGTACGACAAAAGAGCGGGCGAACGTGAAATGTTCGCCCGCTCTTCGACTGCGTTTTGTCCTGGGGGGACTTGACCGGGTCAGCCCTTGAGGGCCGCCTCGATCGCCGTGTTGAAGTCGGCGACGGACATCGGCGCGTTCTGGGTGCCGGCGGCGGTCAGCGCCTTGCCGTCCATCTTCAGGGTCGGGGTGCCCGTGACGCCGCTGCTGTCGAAGGTCTTCGACATCTCCAGCGCCCACCGGTCGTAGGTGCCGTTCTTCACCGCGTTCTGGAACTCGGTGTTGCCCTTCAGCTCCTTGACGGTGTCCGCGACCTTGATCAGGTAGGAGTCGTCCTTGAACTTGTCCTCGGTCTCGTCGGGGTGGTACTTCGCCGAGTACAGGGCGGTCTTGTACTCGAGGAACGCCTCGGGGCTGACGTTCAGCGCGGCGCCGAGCGCGCTCAGCGCGTTCTTCGAGCCCTCGCCGGTGAGGCTGCGGTCGAGGAAGGTGGCGCCGACGTACTGGATCTTGAACTTGCCGTCGTCGTAGTCCTTCTTCACCGTCGAGCCGACGGTCTGCTCGAACTGGGCGCAGACCGGGCAGCGCGGGTCCTCGTACATCACGAGGGTCTTCTTGGCGCTCTCCTTGCCCATGACCACGGTGGTGCCGTTCTTGCCGCTGGTGTTGGCCGGCTCGACCAGCTTGGCGGTCTTGGCCTCCTCCCAGTAGCTGGGCTGGTTGGCCTGGACGACGGCGTAGCCTATGCCGCCGGCCGCGGCCAGCACGCCGACCGCCGAGGCGGCGACGATGATCTGCCGCTTGGCCTTGGCCCGCTTGGCCTGCTTCTCGCGCTCGACGCGCAGCCGCTCCCGGGCCGCCGTCTTCGCCGCCGCGCTGTTTCGCTTGCTCATGGTGGTGTTCTCCATCGGGGACGCGCACACGCAGGTGCGCGGGATACGTGGGTGGGGACTGCTCGTGCCGGTGACCGTTCCCGCGGAACGGTTCCGCTCAGACGGAGACGGCCGGGCGCGGTGGTCCGCGCCGGCCCAGGGAGTGCACGAGGAGCAGGTCCCGGGCGGCGGCCGTGCGGTGCGCGGGCCGCGGCAGGCGGCGGGCCGCCGGGGCGCGTCGTACGGTCACGGCGCGGACCGCGAGCAGCAGGGGCCGGAAGGTGGTCGCGCCGGCCGCCCGCAGCAGCTGGGCCAGCGCCCGCTCGCCCCGACGCAGCCAGGCGGCCGCGAGCAGGCCGACGGTGACGTGCGCGGCGAGCAGCAGCCAGGCGGTGACCGGGTCGGTGTGGGCCATCAGCCCGCCGAGCCGGTCGGGGTCGGCGCCGGCGACCCGGGCCAGCGGGGTGCCGAACCGGCCGTTGCCGCACAGCACGTCCCAGCCGACCGCGGCCAGCGGGCCGGCGACCGGGCCGCCCGCCCGGCCGTAGCAGACGTGCTGGCCGGTGGTGAAGATCGTGTCGGCCGCCAGCTCCAGCGGGATCAGCAGGGCGGCGATCCGCCCGAAGCCGCACTCGCGGCCCGCGAGGGCGTACGCGAGGACGAACACGGCGGCCGTGACGGCGGCCACCGTGTTGAACGGCAGCGGGGCCCGGGACAGCAGGACGTGCGACGCGGTGCTGAGCGTCACGACGACCGCCGTGAACAGCGCCGCGCGTACGGCTCTGAGTCGGGTCCCGGATATGTCCATGGCAGCAGAGAGTGTGTCACGCGCTCCTGTAGGAGACCCCTAAAGGGTGCCTGTGAGGAGCGGCACCGTCAGAGACCCGGGATCCGGCCGTTGCGGAACAGGTCGACGAAGATCTGGTGGTCCGCACGCGCGCGTGCGCCGTAGCCGTGCGCGAAGTCCACCAGGAGCGGTGCGAAGCCCTCCTCGTCGGCGGCGATGGCCGCGTCGATGGCCCGCTCGGTGGAGAACGGCACCAGGGACTCGCCGGAGGTGTCGTCCGCCGCCGCGTGCATGGTGGCCGTGGCCCGGCCCAGGTCGGCGACGACGCCCGCGATCTCCTCGGGGTCGTCGACGTCGCCCCAGTCCAGGTCGACGGCGTACGGCGAGACCTCGGCGACGAGCTGGCCCGCGCCGCCCAGCTCGGTCCAGCCCAGCCACGGGTCGGCGTGCTGCTGCAGGGCGCGCTGGGATATCACCGTGCGATGGCCCTCGTGCTGGAAGTAGTCACGGATCGCCGGGTCGGTGACGTGCCGGGAGACGGCCGGCGTCTGGGCCTGCTTGATGTAGATCACCACGTCGTTCTCCAGGGCGTCGCTGTGGCCCTCCAGGAGGATGTTGTACGACGGGAGGCCCGCGGAGCCGATGCCGATGCCGCGGCGGCCCACGACGTCCTTCACCCGGTAGGAGTCCGGGCGGGCCAGGGAGGTCTCCGGGAGCGTCTCCAGATAGCCGTCGAAGGCCGCGAGGACCTTGTAGCGGGTGGCCGCGTCCAGCTCGATGGAGCCGCCGCCGGGCGCGAAGCGGCGCTCGAAGTCGCGGATCTCCGTCATGGAGTCCAGCAGCCCGAAGCGGGTGAGGGAGCGGGCGTCGCGCAGGGCGTCCAGCAGCGGGCCCTCGGCGGTGTCCAGGGTGAACGGCGGCACCTCGTCGCTCTTGGCGCCGGAGGCCAGCGCACGGATCCGCTCGCGGTACGCGCCCGCGTACACCTGCACCAGCTCGGTGATCTGGTCGTCGCCGAGCGCCTTCGCGTACCCGATGAGGGCGATCGAGGCGGAGAAGCGCTTGAGGTCCCAGGTGAAGGGGCCGACGTAGGCCTCGTCGAAGTCGTTGACGTTGAAGATCAGCCGACCGGTCGAGTCCATGTAGGTGCCGAAGTTCTCCGCGTGCAGATCGCCGTGGATCCACACGCGCGAGGTGCGGTCGTCCAGGAACGGCCCGCTGTATGTCCTCCCGCCACCCCGCCCGGCGTTCTCGGCGTCCAGGTCGTGGTAGAACAGCGCCGCCGTGCCCCGGTAGAACGCGAACGCCGAGGCCGCCATCTTGCGGAACTTCACCCGGAACGCGGCCGGGTCGGCGGCCAGGAGCTCGCCGAAGGCGGTGTCGAAGACGGCGAGGATCTCCTCGCCGCGCTGCTCGTCATTGAGCTGGGGAACCGACATCGCTGGGTGCCTCCTGGGACAGGTGGTGCGTGACCTCGGGACGGATCGTCCGTCCCCTTCCAACGTCCGAAGGTACGTGGGAGTGCCCGTCGAGTGTCAGTGGCGAGGCATAGACTTCGACGCTGACCCCCGGACTGTCCGCCCGCCAGTCGTCGAGTGTTTCCCTTGGAGGCCACGCCGTGTCGAAGCCGCCGTTCACGCACCTGCACGTCCACACCCAGTACTCGCTGCTGGACGGTGCCGCGCGGCTGAAGGACATGTTCAACGCGTGCAACGAGATGGGCATGACGCACATCGCCATGTCCGACCACGGCAACCTGCACGGGGCGTACGACTTCTTCCACACCGCGAAGAAGTCCGGGATCACCCCGATCATCGGGATCGAGGCGTACGTCGCGCCCGAGTCACGGCGCAACAAGCGCAAGATCCAGTGGGGCCAGCCGCACCAGAAGCGCGACGACGTCTCCGGTTCCGGCGGCTACACCCACAAGACGATCTGGGCGGCGAACGCGACGGGCCTGCACAACCTCTTCCGCCTCTCCTCCGACGCGTACGCCGAGGGCTGGCTCCAGAAGTGGCCGCGCATGGACAAGGAGACCATCGCCCAGTGGTCCGAGGGGCTCATCGCCTCCACCGGCTGCCCCTCCGGCGAACTCCAGACCCGGCTGCGCCTCGGCCAGTACGACGAGGCACTGAAGGCGGCCGCCGAATACCAGGACATCTTCGGCAAGGACCGCTACTTCCTGGAGCTGATGGACCACGGCATCGAGATCGAGCACCGGGTCCGCGACGGGCTGCTGGAGATCGGTAAGAAGCTCGGCATCCCGCCCCTGGTGACGAACGACTCGCACTACACGTACGCGCACGAGGCGACCGCGCACGACGCGCTGCTGTGCATCCAGACCGGCAAGAACCTCTCCGACCCCGACCGCTTCAAGTTCGACGGCACCGGCTACTACCTGAAGTCCACGGACGAGATGTACGCCATCGACTCCTCGGACGCCTGGCAGGAGGGCTGCGCCAACACCCTCCTGGTGGCCGAGCAGATCGACACGGCCGACATGTTCGAGGCCAAGAACCTCATGCCGAAGTTCGACATCCCGGACGGCTACACCGAGGTCACCTGGTTCCGCGAGGAGACCATGCGCGGCATGCACCGCCGCTTCCCCGGGGGCATCCCGGACGACCGCATGAAGCAGGTCGAGTACGAGATGGACACCATCATCTCGATGGGCTTCCCCGGCTACTTCCTCGTCGTCGCCGACTTCATCATGTGGGCCAAGAAGCAGGGCATCGCGGTCGGCCCCGGCCGAGGCTCCGCGGCCGGCTCGATCGTCGCGTACGCCATGGGCATCACCGACCTCGACCCCATCCCGCACGGCCTGATCTTCGAGCGGTTCCTCAACCCCGAGCGCATCTCCATGCCCGACGTCGACATCGACTTCGACGAGCGCAGGCGCGTCGAGGTGATCAGGTACGTGACGGAGAAGTACGGCTCCGACAAGGTCGCCATGATCGGGACCTACGGCAAGATCAAGGCCAAGAACGCGATCAAGGACTCCGCGCGCGTGCTGGGCTACCCGTACGCCATGGGCGACCGCCTCACCAAGGCCATGCCCGCCGACGTCCTCGGCAAGGGCATCGACCTCAACGGCATCACCGACCCCTCGCACCCGCGCTACAGCGAGGCGGGCGAGATCCGTGCGATGTACGAGAACGAACCCGACGTGAAGAAGGTCATCGACACCGCCAAGGGCGTCGAGGGCCTGGTCCGGCAGATGGGTGTGCACGCCGCCGGAGTGATCATGTCCAGCGAGCCCATCGTCGACCACGCCCCCATCTGGGTGCGGCACACGGACGGCGTGACCATCACCCAGTGGGACTACCCGCAGTGCGAGTCGCTCGGCCTGCTGAAGATGGACTTCCTCGGCCTGCGCAACCTGACGATCATGGACGACGCCGTCAAGATGGTGAAGTCCAACAAGGGCGTCGACCTCGATCTGCTGGCCCTGCCGCTCGATGACCCGAAGACCTTCGAGCTGCTCCAGCGCGGCGACACCCTCGGTGTCTTCCAGTTCGACGGCGGCCCCATGCGCTCACTGCTGCGCCTGATGAAGCCCGACAACTTCGAAGACATCTCCGCCGTCTCCGCGCTCTACCGCCCCGGCCCGATGGGCATGGACTCGCACACCAACTACGCGCTGCGCAAGAACAAGCTCCAGGAGATCACCCCGATCCACAAGGAGCTGGAGGAGCCCCTCGAAGAGGTCCTGGCCGTCACCTACGGCCTGATCGTCTACCAGGAGCAGGTGCAGAAGGCCGCCCAGATCATCGCCGGGTACTCGCTGGGCGAGGCCGACATCCTGCGCCGCGTGATGGGCAAGAAGAAGCCCGAGGAACTGGCCAAGAACTTCACCATCTTCCAGGCCGGCGCCCAGAAGAACGGCTACAGCGACGAGGCCATCCAGGCGCTGTGGGACGTGCTGGTCCCGTTCGCCGGCTACGCCTTCAACAAGGCGCACTCCGCCGCGTACGGACTGGTCTCGTACTGGACGGCCTATCTGAAGGCCAACCACCCCGCCGAGTACATGGCGGGGCTGCTCACCTCCGTCAAGGACGACAAGGACAAATCGGCCGTCTACCTCAACGAGTGCCGGCGCATGGGCATCAAGGTGCTGCCGCCGAACGTCAACGAATCGGTGCACAACTTCGCCGCCCAGGGCGACGACGTGATCCTCTTCGGCCTGGAGGCCGTCCGCAACGTCGGCACCAACGTGGTCGAGTCGATCATCAGGAGCCGCAAGGCCAAGGGGAAGTACGCCTCCTTCCCCGACTACCTCGACAAGGTCGAGGCGGTCGCCTGCAACAAGCGCACCACGGAATCGCTGATCAAGGCGGGCGCGTTCGACACGCTCGGGCACACCCGCAAGGGCCTCACCGCCCAGTTCGAACCGATGATCGACAATGTGGTCGCGGTCAAGCGCAAGGAGGCCGAGGGCCAGTTCGACCTCTTCGGCGGCATGGGCGAGGAGGAGACCAGCGAGCCCGGCTTCGGCCTCGACGTGCAGTTCACCGAGGACGAGTGGGACAAGACCTATCTGCTCGCCCAGGAGCGGGAGATGCTCGGTCTCTACGTCTCCGACCACCCGCTGTTCGGCCTGGAGCACGTGCTGTCCGACAAGGCCGACGCGGGCATCGCCCAGCTCACCGGAGGCGAGCACGCGGACGGCGCGGTCGTCACCATCGGCGGCATCATCTCGGGCCTCCAGCGCAAGATGACCAAGCAGGGCAACGCCTGGGCCATCGCCACCGTGGAGGACCTCGCGGGCTCCATCGAGTGCATGTTCTTCCCGGCGACCTACCAGCTGGTGTCGACCCAACTCGTCGAGGACGCCGTCGTCTTCGTCAAGGGCCGCCTCGACAAGCGCGAGGACGTGCCCCGGCTCGTCGCGATGGAGCTCCAGGTCCCCGACCTGTCCAACGCGGGCACCAACGCACCGGTGATCCTCACCATCCCGGCCACCCGGGTCACCCCGCCGATGGTCAGCCGCCTCAACGAGATCCTCACCCACCACCGGGGCGACAGCGAGGTCCGCATCAAGCTCCAGGGCCCGACCAGGACGACCGTCCTGCGGCTGGACCGGCACCGGGTCAAGCCCGATCCGGCGCTGTTCGGCGATCTGAAGGTGCTGCTCGGCCCGTCCTGCCTGGCGGGCTGAGGCCCGACCCGGGGAGCAGGCGCGAGGGGCGCGTCCGGTACCGGACGCGCCCCTCGGTGTGCCTGGGCCGCAACGGCCCACCGCGCGGACGTCAGTTGTGCCCGAACCGCTTCTGCCGGCCCTTGCGGGCGACGTCGGCCGGGGTCACCTGGGAGATCCGCTGTTCGGCCTGCTCCTGCATCGAGGACTGCTGGGCCTGCTGCTGACCACGCTCGGACTGCGGCTGTTTACGGTCCTGCTTCTTGTTCTTGGCCATGGGGATCTGCCTCCTGCGGGGGATGTAGGGACCAGAACCGCGACCAGATTCACATAGGCTGACGTAAGGCGCATTTCGGATAATTACCGTCCGTGACAGGGGTTCTCGGAGCGCATCGGCCCGAAACGCCACGCCGAAGATCGAGTTCGGGCCGTTAACCCCCGTACGGTCGGGCAGACTCGAAGGAAGCCCGAAGCAAACCTCCCGGGAAGAGGGTGAGTCGTGTGGACCGCTGCATCGTCCTGGTGGACGCCGGGTATCTGCTGGGGGCCGCCGCGAGCCTCCTCGCCGGAGAGCCCTCGCGGTCCCGCATCACCGTCGATCACTCCGCACTCGTCCAGGGGCTGCGCGAACAGGCCGAGTCCGACACCGAGCGCCCCCTGCTGCGCATCTACTGGTTCGACGGCGCCCCCGACCGCGTCCCCCAGCCCGAACACCGCAGGCTGCGCGTGATGCCCCGGGTCACCGTCCGGCTGGGCGCCCTGACCCGCAGCGACGGACGCTGGGCCCAGAAGGGCGTCGACGCCGCCATGCACGCCGAACTGACCGAGCTGGCCCGCAACCGCGCCTGCTCCGACGTCGTCCTCGTCACCGGCGACGGCGATCTGCTGCCCGGCATGATGGCCGCCAAGGAACACGGCGTCGCCGTCCACCTGTGGGCCGTCCAGGCCGCCGACGGCGACTACAACCAGTCCGAGGACCTGGTCGCCGAGGCCGACGAACGGCGCGTCCTGGACCGTACCTGGATCACCAAGGCCGTACGCGCCAAGGACCTCGGCGGGGTGTGCGCACCGCCGCCCGTGCCCCGGCCCGAGATCGCCGCGATCCTGTCCGCGCCGCTGCCCGACAGCGGCCTCGCCCCCGCCGCCGAGCGCACCGCGGAGGAGCCCGAGCACGCCGGCGCGGACGCGGCCGACCGCTCCGGCGTCCCGGAGCGCCTGCCCGCCACCAAGGGCGTCCCCACCCCCAAGGACCTGGCCGCGCTGCGCGCACCCGGCAGCCACCCCGCCCCGCACCCCGCCAGCGCCACCCTGCGCTGGTCCTCCGACAAGGGCTGGGTGGACCGGCCCGGTGTCGTCGCCGAGCCCGCCGAGGCCTCCTCCATGCCGACGCTGGCCCAGCTGACCACGGCGGAGCAGCGGTGGGCCGACCGCGAGGAGGACATCACCACCGTCGGCGGCGACCCGTTCGAGGTGGGACAGGTCTTCGCCCGGCGCTGGATGGGCCGCCTCGGCGACCAGGGCAATCTGCAGAAACTGTCCGGCATGTACCCGCGCATCCCGCACCGCATCGACGGCGAGCTGCTCCGGTACGCGGCCCGCTTCGGACTGCTCGCGCACAAGGACGACCAGATCGACGAGCACGACCGCTACGCCATCCGGGCGGGCTTCTGGCGCGAGGTCGACGTCAGGACCGCCGCCGAGCACGCGCCCGCCGGGGACTGACGGCCCGGAGAGCGGCCCCAAGGACGAGCGGAGCGTTCCGACCCCGTAGGCTCGTCCCTTGTGAGTACGCGCGCGCCATCGGCCATCCGGCACCCGGACGAGGTCGTGTGTGCCGTGCGCGGACTGACCAAGACCTATCCGGCGGTGCGGGGCCGGCGCGGCACCCCGGCGACCCCCGAGGTACGCGCCACCGACGCCGTGGAGCTGGACATCCGGCGCGGGGAGATCTTCGGACTGCTCGGGCCGAACGGAGCCGGCAAGTCCACCCTCGTACGGCAGATGACCGGGCTGATGCGGCCCGACGCGGGCACCGTGGAGATCCTCGGCCACGACATCGTGCGCCACCCCGAGCGGGCCGCGCGCATCCTCGCCTACCTCGGCCAGGAGTCCACCGCCCTCGACGAGCTCACCGTCTCCCTCGCCGCCGAGACCACCGGGCGGCTGCGCGGCCTCGACGTCCGCCAGGCCCGGCGGGAACGGGACGCCGTCCTCGACGAACTGGGGCTCACCCCGCTCGCCGGCCGCACGCTGCGCAAGCTGTCCGGCGGCCAGCGGCGGCTGGCCTGCTTCGCGTCCGCGCTGGTGGGGGAGCGGCCGCTGCTCGTGCTCGACGAGCCGACCACCGGGATGGACCCGGTCGCGCGGCGCGCCGTGTGGTCGGCCGTGGACCGGCGGCGCGCCGAGCGCGGCACCACCGTCCTGCTGGTCACCCACAACGTCATCGAGGCCGAGACCGTGCTCGACCGGGTCGCCGTCCTCGACCGGGGCCGGGTCATCGCCTGCGACACGCCCGCCGGGCTCAAGGAGCAGGTCGCCGGCGAGGTCCGGGTCGAACTGGTGTGGCGGGAGCGGGCGCCCCTGGAGGTCCCCGAGGTCGCCGCGCTGCGCGAGCGGGCCGTGGAGTCCGGGCGCCGCTGGACGCTGCGGCTCGCCCCCGACGAGGCCCGCGCGATCGTCGCCACCGTCACCGGCGGGGCCGCCTTCGCCGCGCTGGACGACTTCACCCTGGCCACGCCCAGCCTGGAGGACGTGTACCTGGCGCTGGGCGGGGCCGCACGGCAGGGGCTGGTGCGGACGTGAGCGAGATGAGCAGGGTCGGCCCCGGGTCCGTATGGTCCGTGGGGGACGGTAGGAGAGCCGTAGGGGAAGAGGAGCAGCGCCACGTGAGTGTCGTACCCGCCGAGGTTCTGCCGGGCGGCGCCCGGGCCGTCACCGGTACGGTCCGCGCGGCCGCCGAGCTGGGGCCGCGCGCACGGCTGTGGCCGTCGCTCGTGGCCGTGTACCGGGCGCAGCTCTCCCGTGCGCGGGTGGCGCGGATCCCGCTGCTGTTCGTGGCGACCTTCCAGTCGGTCGGCATCCTGATCATGATGCGGGGCGTCGTGGACGGGGGCAGCGAGGCCGAGGCGGTCGTCGCGGGCTCCGCGGTGCTCGTCGTCGCGTTCGTCGCGCTCAATCTGCTCGCGCAGTACTTCGGGCAGCTGCGGGCGAGCGGCGGGCTCGACCACTACGCCACCCTGCCGGTGCCGCCGGCGGCCGTGGTGCTGGGCGCGGCGGGGGCGTACGCCTCCTTCACCGTGCCCGGGACCCTGGTGACCGCGGTGTTCGGGTGTGTGCTGTTCGGGCTGCCGCTGACGCATCTGTGGGTGCTGGCGGCCGTGATTCCGCTGGCCGGGGCCGCGCTGTCCGGGCTGGGGGCCGCGTTCGGGCTGCTCGCGCCGCGGCCGGAGCTGGCGACCGTGCTGGGGCAGCTGGGGATGTCCGCCGCGCTGCTGCTGGGGGTGCTGCCGCCGGACCGGATGCCGGAGGCGGTGCGGTTCGCCCGGGATCTGCTGCCGTCGACGTACGGCGTGGAGGCCTTCGCGCGGACGTTCGGGGCGGATCCGGACTGGGCGCTGGTGCTCGGGGACCTCGCCGTGTGCGCGGGGGTGGGCGTCGTTTCGCTGGCCGTCGCCACCTGGGCGTACCGTCGGGCCGCCGTCCGGTGACGCGCCGCACAGGCGGGCCTGGCACGATGTCAGGGTGACCGCACCGCTGACTCCGCCTCCGCCGCCGCACGAACCGTCCCCGCAGGGGGCTGCCTGGCCGCCCTCGCCGGGGGCCTACGCGGTGGCGCCCGCGCCGCACGACGCCGTGTACGGACAGGACGGGCCGGGGATGAAGACCGAACTGCGGGAGGCCGCCGTGGTGACGGTGGCCGTCGCGGTTGCCGGGGCGCTGCTCGGGGTGCTGTGGAGGTATCTGGCGCCCTCCGTGCCGCTGGTGGGGGACGTGGTGAACGGGGGGTGGGTCGTCTACCTCAAGGACACCGAGGGGGAGCAGGCGATCGGGGTGGACGGGACGTTCACCCTGCTGGCGCTGGCGTTCGGGGCCGTGAGTGCGGCGGTGGTGTTCGCCTGGCGGCGGCGTGGGGGCGTGCCGTTGGTGGTGGCGCTGCTGGCCGGGGGGCTGCTGGGGTCGCTGCTGGCGTGGCGGCTGGGGGTGTGGCTGGGGCCCGGGTCGGATGTGATCGCCCAGGCCAAGGCCGCGGGGAAGGGCGTGACGTTCTCGGCGCCCCTGAAGCTGGGGGCGCACGGGGCGCTGCTGGCTTGGCCGTTCGCTGCGCTGGTGGTCCATCTGGGCCTCACGGCGCTGTTCGGCCCACGCGACCCCGACCCGTACGGTCAGCACCCGACCCCGAAGGACTCCTACGGCGCACCGCTCACGTAACGGCGACGCGCTCCCCCGGTCAGCCCCGGCCGATCGGGGCCAGGACCGCCCCTGTCAGGGTGGCCAGATCGGCCGGGGAGAGTTCCACCTCCAGGCCCCGGCGGCCCGCCGAGATGCAGATCGTGGGGTGGGCGGTGGCCGACGTGTCGAGGACCGTGGGGAGTTTCTTGCGCTGGCCCAACGGAGAGATGCCGCCTCGGACGTAGCCCGTGGTGCGTTCGGCCAGGGTGGGGTCGGCCATCGCGGCGCGTTTGCCGCCGACCGCCGAGGCCAGGGCCTTGAGGTCGAGGGAGCCGGCCACCGGGACCACCGCCACGGTCAGGGTGCCGTCCACGTCCGCCACCAGGGTTTTGAAGACCCGGTCGGGCGACACGCCCATCGCCTCCGCGGCCTCCTCGCCGTAGGACGGGTGGTTCGGGTCGTGGTCGTAGGCGTGGACCGTGAAGTCCACGCCCGCCGAGGTGAGGGCCACCGTGGCGGGCGTGCCGCCGGACTGCTGCTGCTTCTTCGGCTTCTTCGCCATGGGTTCGAGCGCCTTGGGTTCGTGGCCTCAGTTGAGACTCGTCGGGCCGCGCGTCAGGTCCGACGCGGGCAGCGAGGGCAGGCTACGGATGATCGCCGTCTCGGTGCGAAGGAGTTTCAGTTCGTCGCGGAGCCGGGAGGCGGTGTCGGGGGCCTGCAGGAGGCGCTGCTTCGTGGGGGTGTCGAGCATCACCGCCGCGGCGACCAGGTAGGACACCACCGCGGGGTCGTCGGGGAGGTCCGCGCCGGTGGTGAGGGAGCGTTCGCGGGCGCCCGCCAGCCGCTTCTGGTACTGGCGGAAGGCCCGTAGGACGCCCTCGGCGAGCGCACCGGCCTCGTCGCCCGGCTCTTCGGGGAGCTCCTCCAGCTCCGCCGTCAGGAACGGGCCCGAGGCGTCCACCGAGACGAGGCGGACCCGGGTGGTGCCCGTCGCCAGGACCTCGAAGGTGCCGTCGGCGCGCTCGCGGATCGTCGCCGCGTCGGCGACACAGCCGGTGCCGTGGAACGACGTGAGGGGATCCTCGCCGAAACCGGCCGCCGGGCCGCGCTCGGGCCGCGCCGTCGGGTCGGGCAGACCCGGCGCGCTCGGCGCGACCTCGTGGCCGTCGCGGATGGCGACGACGGCGAACCGGCGCGGTTCGTCCTCGGCGGTCTTGAGCAGTTCGCGCATCATGGCGCGATAGCGCTCCTCGAAGACGTTCAGCGGAAGCACCAGACCCGGGAACAGCACCGAGTTCAGGGGGAAGAGCGGCAGACGGACGGTGGTCACGGCGCAGAAGCCTAATGGTCGTCCGGGTGGGTCAGGTCGCCGTGCCCATTTCGTGGATGCCACGGTTCGGGCACGGCCCGTCCCGTGTACACGGCCTCGCGCACCGCCAGGAAGTGGCCGAGGGGGTCGTCGGAGAGCCGGCCCCAGGGGAAGGAGGTGGCGTACGGGCCTATCAGGCGCAGCTGGACCAGCGCGTCGTCGAGGCGGCCGAGGCGGACCAGGACGTACGCCAGCAGGTTGCGTATCTCGGCCGGCCACGGGTCCAGGGACGGGAACCGGGCCGACAGGGCGATCGCGCGGTCGGCCGCCGCGTCCAGCCGCTCGCGCGGCACCTCGGGACCGCAGCCGTCGGTGAGATAGGCGAAGGCCGCCCGGGCCGGGAGCGCCTGGACCAGCGAGCCCGCCGGGGCGTCCTGGGCGGCCCGGTCGGCGAAGTCGAAGCACTCGCGGTGCGAGCCGTGCCAGGACTCGGCGAGATAGCGCTTGGCGGCGACATGGCAGCCGTAGTGGTGCGGGGCGCGGCGCACCGCCGCCTCCCACAGTTCGCCGAAGTACTTGTGCCCGGCCCGCGCGCCGCGCGCGTGGTCCAGGGCGATCCGCCACGGCACCGGGTCGCCGTGGTCGCTCTGCGCGGCCGCGGTGATCAGCGGGCTCACCTCGCGCAGCAGTTCGGCGCGGGCCGGTGACAGCCAGGCCCGGTCCACCGCGAGCTGGGCCGAGACCAGCAGCAGGTCCGGATCGCGGGGGGCCGCCGCGCGCCACTCCTCGAACCACTCCGTGCGGGAGTGCGCGAAGGAGGCCAGGCGGGTCACATAGCGGTCGCGGTACTCCCACTCGGCCCGTTCCCGGGTGTGGGACAGCAACTCGGCGGCCGTCTCGTACGAGCCCCGGCCGGCCGCGACCAGGGCGGGGCCGAGCCGGTCGTCGGGCACATCGAGGAGCACCTCGTCGTCGGCGGGGAGCCCGGCGCCGGGGTGGGGGGCGGCGGTCGTCCGGGCCGCCCGGGAGATCCGGGAGGCACGGATGAATGGGGGCAGCAGAGCCATGGTGCCGCCCATTGAAAAGCCGCAGGTCGGGTTGCGCCAGAGGGTGCGGGCAAGCCAAGGAAAGTTGTACGCCGCCCGGTCAAGGAACCGTAAAAGGTGAGCCCTGTTCAGGGAATGTTCGTGCACTGACAAGGGGGTTGTGTGGAGATTCGGGCGGCCGGGTTTGAGCCGGCCGGGACCGTGCGCGTCACCCCCGCCGCGGCGACGGCCTCATCCCCGCCGCAGCAACCGCGTCGCTCCCGCCGCCACCGTCGTCGCCAGGATCCAGCCCAGCAGGATCAGCGCCGTCGACAGCCACTGCCAGCCGCCGGTGAGCCGCCACTGGCCGGCCTGGCCCAGATCGATCACCGGCAGCAGCAGATCGAGGGTGAACAGGGCCGGGTTCCAGGGCGGGTGTCCGCCCGGGTTCACCGGCGGGTGCGGGGCGTTCGCGAAGGCCAGGGTGCTCGCCGCCCACAGCACCGCCATCCACACCGCCGCCCGGCCCGGCCGGTACCCGTAGGCGACCGTCCAGTCCTGCGCGTAGCCCACGAGCTTCGCGGCCGGCGGCAGGGTCTCGCGGCGCCGGCGCTGCTTGGCGAGCAGCACCTCACGCGCGTCCTCGTCCTCGCCGCCCTCCCGCAGCACCGCCGCCAGCCGTTCGTACGGCTCCGGCGCGTACTCGGCGGTCGCCGCGGCGATCCACTCCAGCCGCGCGGACAGCGGGAACGGGCCCTGCGGCACCAGGTTCTCGTACGCGAAACCGCCCATGTGCAGACTGCCGGGGCCCGGCCACGCGCTCGCCCGGTCCACCAGGTTGATCACCCGGGCGCCGGACAGCACCACCTTGCCGCGCCGCGGCCGCTCCCCGAGGAAGCGCAGCTCGGGCGTCTGGACCCGGACCAGCGACAGCTCCTGGTCGTCGGTGAACGTGAACCGGGCCCGCTCCAGGTCGACCGCGTCCCCGAACCGCCCGTCGTCCAGCCGCACCCCGCCCCGGCACTCGAACCGCTGGATGCGCGTCCCGCGCGCGGGCGTCGTCCCGCTCAGCGCCTGCCGGCCGACGCCCGCCGGGGTCAGATACAGCGAGCGCTCCACGGTCAGCTGGGGCGCGTTCAGCGCGAGCCGGGTGTACGGATTGGCCAGCCGGGCGCCCCGCAGACTCAGCGACACGCCGATCTTGGCGCTGCGCAGGCTCAGCTCGCCGTGCGACTCCAGCAGCTCCGCCTGGAGGTCCTGGCCGACCGTCATGCCGTCGGCGGCGATCGAGCGGCCCGTGCGGTCGCGGTACACGATCGCCTGGTTGAGCATCAGGTCCGTGCCGATGTGCGCGTCGGTGAGCCGTACGCCGTTGTGGAAGCGGCACCGGGGGAGATGCAGATCGCCCTCGGTGTGCAGCCGGGCCGCCTCCAGTCGCGGCACCGCGCAGTCCACCATCCTGAGGGTCGTGAACCGCGCCTCCGGCAGCAGCACGTCCTGCTCGAACCGGCAGCGCCTCAGCTCGACGTACGGCACCACCGTGCCGCCCGCCAGATCGAGGCTGCCGCTGATCCGGACGCCGGCCAGCTTGAGGCTGGCCACCCGGCCCGCCAGCGCGGGCGGCCCGTCCAGCAGCAGCCAGGCGACGATCCTGGCCCGCACGGTGCGCTCCTCGCCCCACGGATGCCCGCCGTGCGGATCGTCCACGACCGTGTCCCCGCTGCTCAGGTCGTACCCGCTGCCGTTGCGGAAGGCCTGCCACATACCGGCCTCGGCGGCGGTCAGATCGTCCGGGATGTCCCCCACGGCCGTTCCGTCCCCTTCGGTCACCATCTGTCACCCCCCTCGGTCACTCACAGCCCTTGATGCCCTTGCGCGACCTCCTGGAAGCAGGACGTGAAGGTGATCTTCCGGGTTCCGGCCACGCTCCGTATCAGCCACTGATACGCGCGGACGGCGCCGGATCCCGGTCTGAGAGAATTGGACCGTGATCTCTCGAATCGATCTGCGCGGCGACGCCCTCCCCGAGGGGCCCGCCCTGCGCGACCTGCTGCCCCGAGCCGACTTCGACGTCTCGGCCGCCCTGGAGAAGGTGCGTCCGATCTGCGAGGCCGTGCATCATCGGGGCGACGCGGCGCTGATCGACTTCGCCGAGAAGTTCGACGGGGTACGGCTGGAATCCGTCCGTGTTCCCGCGCGTGCGATCACCGACGCGCTGGAGGCGCTCGACCCGGCCGTGCGCGCCGCGCTGGAGGAGTCCATCCGCCGCGCCCGGCTCGTCCACCGCGAGCAGCGCCGTACGGCCCACACGACCCAGGTCGTGCCGGGCGGGTCCGTGACCGAGAAGTGGGTGCCCGTGGACCGCGTCGGGCTGTACGCGCCCGGCGGCCGGTCGGTCTACCCGTCCTCCGTGGTGATGAACGTCGTGCCCGCGCAGGAGGCCGGCGTCGAGTCCATCGCGCTCGCCTCCCCGGCCCAGGCCCCCGCTTTCGACAATGATCCAGCCGGTGGCCTGCCGCACCCGACGATCCTCGCCGCCTGCGCCCTGCTCGGCGTCGACGAGGTGTACGCGGCCGGCGGCGCGACCGCCGTCGCGATGTTCGCGTACGGCACCGAGTCCTGCCCGCCCGCGAACATGGTCACCGGGCCCGGCAACATCTGGGTCGCCGCCGCCAAGCGCTACTTCACCGGCAAGATCGGCATCGACGCCGAGGCCGGCCCGACCGAGATCGCGGTCCTGGCCGACGACACCGCCGACCCGGTGCACGTGGCGTCCGACCTGATCAGCCAGGCCGAGCACGACCCGCTGGCCGCCGCCGTCCTGGTCACCGACTCCGCCGAGCTGGCGGACGCGGTCGAGAAGGAGCTGGAGACGCAGATCGCGGCCACCAAGCACGTCGACGACCGGATCGTCCCCGCCCTCAAGGGCCGGCAGTCCGCGATCGTCCTCGTGGACGGCATCGACGAGGGCCTCCGGGTCGTCGACGCGTACGGCGCCGAGCACCTGGAGATCCAGACGGCGGACGCGGCGGCCGTGGCCGACCGGGTGCGCAACGCCGGCGCGATCTTCATCGGGCCCTGGGCGCCGGTCTCCCTCGGCGACTACGCCGCCGGGTCCAACCACGTGCTGCCCACCGGCGGCTGCGCCTGCCACTCCTCGGGCCTGTCGGTCCAGTCCTTCCTGCGCGGCATCCACATCGTCGACTACACGCAGGACGCGCTGGCCGAGGTCGCGCACCACGTGGTCACGCTGGCGGAGGCGGAGGACCTGCCCGCGCACGGCGCGGCGATCAAGGCAAGGTTCGGGTGGAAGGTACCGGCGAGCAAGTGAACTTCGGAATCGACGATCTTCCCGTACGGGACGAGCTGCGCGGCAAGTCCCCCTACGGCGCGCCCCAGCTGGACGTCCCCGTCCGGCTGAACACCAACGAGAACCCCTACCCGCTGCCCGAGCCGCTGGTCGAGCGGATCGCGGAGCGGGTCCGCGAGGCGGCCCGCGACCTCAACCGCTACCCCGACCGGGACGCCGTCGAGCTGCGCACCCAGCTCGCGAAGTACCTGACGGACACCTCCGGGCACGCGGTGGGCCTCGCCAACGTCTGGGCCGCCAACGGCTCCAACGAGGTTCTCCAGCAGCTGCTGCAGACCTTCGGCGGACCGGGCCGTACGGCGATCGGCTTCGAGCCGTCGTACTCGATGCACGGACTCATCGCGCGCGGCACCGGCACCGGCTGGATCTCCGGGCCCCGCAACGAGGACTTCACCATCGACCTCGCGGCCGCCGAGAAGGCCCTCGCCGAGCACCGCCCGGACGTCGTCTTCATCACCACCCCCAACAACCCCACCGGCACCGCCGTCCCGGCCGAGACCGTCCTCGCGCTGTACGAGGCCGCGCAGGCCGCGAAGCCGTCGATGGTGGTCGTCGACGAGGCGTACATCGAGTTCAGCCACGGCGACTCGCTGCTGCCGCTGCTCGAAGGTCGGCCGAATCTCGTCGTCTCGCGGACGATGTCCAAGGCCTTCGGCGCGGCCGGGCTGCGCCTCGGCTACCTCGCCGCCCACCCGGCGGTGGTGGACGCCGTCCAGCTCGTACGGCTGCCGTACCACCTGTCGGCCGTCACCCAGGCGACCGCGCTGGCCGCCCTGGAGCACACCGACACGCTGCTGAAGTACGTCGAGCAGCTGAAGTCGGAGCGCGACCGGCTGGTGAGCGAGCTGCTGGCGATCGGCTACGAGGTCACGGCGTCCGACGCCAACTTCGTGCAGTTCGGCCGGTTCGCCGACGCCCACGACGTCTGGCAGCGGATCCTCGACCGGGGCGTCCTGGTCCGCGACAACGGCGTGCCGGGCTGGCTGCGGGTCACCGCCGGAACCCCCGAAGAGAACGACGCGTTCCTCGACGCGGTCCGTGAAGTCAAGAAGGAGCAGAGCGCATGAGCCGCGTAGGACGTGTAGAGCGCACGACGAAGGAGACCTCGGTCCTCGTCGAGATCAACCTCGACGGCACCGGCAAGGTCGATGTGTCGACCGGCGTCGGCTTCTACGACCACATGCTCGACCAGCTCGGCCGGCACGGTCTGTTCGACCTGACCGTGAAGACCGACGGCGACCTGCACATCGACTCGCACCACACCATCGAGGACACCGCCCTCGCCCTCGGCGCCGCCTTCAAGCAGGCCCTCGGCGACAAGGTGGGCATCTACCGCTTCGGCAACTGCACGGTCCCGCTGGACGAGTCCCTCGCCCAGGTGACGGTGGACCTGTCCGGCCGCCCGTACCTCGTGCACACCGAGCCCGAGAAGATGGCGCCGATGATCGGCGAGTACGACACCACGATGACCCGGCACATCCTGGAGTCCTTCGTCGCCCAGGCCCAGATCGCGCTGCACGTGCACGTGCCCTACGGGCGCAACGCCCACCACATCGTGGAGTGCCAGTTCAAGGCGCTCGCCCGGGCCCTGCGGTACGCCTCCGAGCGCGACCCCCGCGCGGCCGGCATCCTCCCCTCCACGAAGGGTGCGCTGTAAAGCCATGACCGGTCTGTCGACCCTTCTGATCGTCGTCGGTCTGTTCCTGGCCGGCGGTATCTACTCCTTCGTCAAGCAGGACATGCCGAGGAGCCTGATCGTGCTGCTGTCGATCGGCGCCGGGATGTGTCTGGTCGCCGGTGTGCTGCGGCTGGAGGTGTGGAATTGAGCGCGGTGAGCAAGAAGGTCGTCGTCTTCGACTACGGCTTCGGCAACGTCCGCTCCGCCGAGCGCGCCCTTGCGCGCACCGGGGCCGAGGTCGAGATCACCCGTGACTTCGACACGGCCATGAACGCCGACGGGCTGCTGGTGCCCGGCGTCGGCGCCTTCGCCGCCTGTATGACCGGCCTGCGCGAGGCGCGCGGCGACTGGATCATCGACCGGCGGCTCGCCGGCGGCCGCCCCGTGATGGGCATCTGCGTCGGCATGCAGATCCTGTTCGCCCGGGGCATCGAGCACGGCGTCGAGACCGAGGGCCTCGACGAGTGGCCCGGCTCGGTCGAGCCGCTCCAGGCCGAGGTCGTGCCCCACATGGGCTGGAACACCGTGGACGCGCCCGCCGACTCCGAGCTCTTCGCCGGCCTCGACGCCGACGCCCGGTTCTACTTCGTGCACTCCTACGCCGTCCACGACTGGTCCCTGGAGACGCACAACCCGGCCATGCTCGCGCCCAGGGTGACCTGGTCGACCCACGGCAAGCCCTTCGTGGCCGCCGTGGAGAACGGCGCCCTGTGGGCCACGCAGTTCCACCCCGAGAAGTCCGGCGACGCCGGAGCCCAGCTCCTCACCAACTGGATCGGAACCCTGTGAGCAAGCTCGAACTCCTCCCCGCCGTCGACGTCCGCGACGGCCAGGCCGTCCGCCTCGTCCACGGCGAGTCCGGCACGGAGACCTCGTACGGCTCCCCGCTGGAGGCGGCCCTCGCCTGGCAGCGGGCGGGCGCCGAGTGGCTGCACCTGGTGGACCTGGACGCCGCGTTCGGCACCGGCGACAACCGGGACCTGGTCCGCGAGGTCACGCGCGCCATGGACATCAAGGTGGAGCTGTCCGGCGGCATCCGGGACGACGCCTCGCTCGCCGCCGCGCTCGCCACCGGCTGCACCCGCGTCAACCTCGGCACCGCCGCCCTGGAGACCCCCGAGTGGGTCGCCAAGGTCATCGCCGAGCACGGCGACAGGATCGCGGTCGGCCTGGACGTGCGCGGCACGACCCTGAAGGGCCGCGGCTGGACCCGCGACGGCGGCGACCTCTACGAGACGCTGGAGCGGCTCAACCAGGAGGGCTGCGCCCGGTACGTCGTCACCGACATCGCCAAGGACGGCACCCTGCAGGGCCCCAACCTGGAGCTGCTGCGGAACGTCTGCTCGGCGACGGACCGGCCGGTCGTGGCGTCGGGCGGCGTGTCGTCGCTCGACGACCTGCGCGCCATCGCCGAGCTGGTACCCCTCGGTGTCGAGGGCTCCATCGTCGGGAAGGCGCTCTACGCGAAGGCGTTCACCCTGGAAGAAGCACTGGAGGCAGTGTCGTCATGACGTCCGAAGCCGTACGGCGGGTGCAGAGCGGAAGTCCCTGGGAGGAGAGTTTCGGATTCGCACGCGCCGTCGCGGCGGGAGACCGTGTGCTGGTGGCGGGCACCACGTCCTTCAAGGGCACCGTGCTCCATGGGGAGGGCGACCCCTACGAGCAGGCCAGGGTGGCCTTCACCAGCGCGGTCGAGGCGATCGGCGCGTTCGGGCTCGGCGTCGAGTCCGTGATCCGTACCAGGATGTATCTGACGCACCAGCGGGACGTCGACGACGTGGGCCGGGCCCACCAGGAGATCTTCGGCGCGGTGCGCCCGGTCTCCACCCTGCTGGTGGTGGAGGGGTTCGTCGACCCGCGCATCCTGGTCGAAGTGGAACTAGAGGCATTCAGAGGAGCCGTGAACTCATGACCCTGGCGGTCCGAGTCATCCCCTGCCTGGACGTGGACAACGGCCGGGTCGTCAAGGGCGTCAACTTCCAGAACCTGCGCGACGCGGGCGACCCCGTCGAGATGGCCAAGGTGTACGACGCCGAGGGCGCCGACGAGCTGACCTTCCTGGACATCACCGCCTCGTCCGGCAACCGCGAGACCACCTACGACGTGGTGCGCCGCACCGCCGAACAGGTGTTCATCCCGCTGACCGTCGGCGGCGGCGTGCGCGCCCCCGAGGACGTCGACAAGCTGCTGCGGGCGGGCGCCGACAAGGTGGGCGTCAACACGGCGGCCATCGCCCGTCCGGAACTCATCAAGGAGATCGCCGAACGCTTCGGCAGCCAGGTCCTGGTGCTGTCGGTGGACGCGCGCCGCACCGCCTCGGGCTCCTTCGAGGTGACCACCCACGGCGGCCGCAAGGGCACCGGCATCGACGCGATCGAGTGGGCGCACCGGGCGGCCGAGCTGGGCGCCGGCGAGATCCTGCTGAACTCGATGGACGCGGACGGCACCAAGGACGGCTACGACCTGGAGATGATCGCCGCCGTCCGTAAGCGCGTCACGGTCCCGGTCATCGCCTCCGGCGGCGCCGGAAAGCTCGGCGACTTCGCTCCGGCCGTCGCGTCGGGCGCGGACGCGGTACTCGCCGCGTCGGTGTTCCACTTCGGCGACCTGCGGATCGGGGAAGTGAAGCAGGCGCTGAGGGAGGCGGGCCACCCGGTGCGGTGACGCCGCGCCCGGCTTGAGGTAAGCCCCGGTCACCTGGTGGCCGGGGCTTACCTGTGGGCAGATGCGAAAGGAATATTGCGCAAGAGAAGTTGCGCAAGAGAAGTTGCGCAAAATAGATTGCGCAACTTTTCTTGCGTATCTACGGTGGGGGCATGACAGGCAAGGAGAGAGACCGCCGCATCACCGACCTCGGCACCCTCAAGGCGCTCGCCCACCCCCTGCGGATGCAGCTCTACCGAGCGCTGACCGTCGCCCGCGTGGCCACCGCCTCCCAGCTCGCCGAGCAGGTCGACGAGGCCGTCTCCCTCGTCAGCTACCACCTGCGCAAACTCGCCGAGCACGGGCTCGTCGAGGAGGCCGAGCCGCAGCGCGCCGACGGCCGCGAGCGCTGGTGGCAGCCCTCCTCCGACGGGGTGAGCATCCGCGACGAGGACTTCCGCGACGCCCCCGAGAAGGCCGCCGCGCACACCGCCGCCAGCCGCCTCTTCTTCGAGCAGCGCGCCGACATGTTCCGCCGCTTCCTCGACGAGCGCGTCCACTGGGGCGAGGCGTGGAACTCCGCCGCCGAGTCCTCCGAGTCCCTCCTGCGCCTCACCACGGCCGAACTCACCGAACTCAACCGCGAGGTCCTCGCCCTGATCCGCCGCTACGAGGAGCGGGGCCGGGCCGCCGACGAGGCAGGGGACCGCGAGGGCCGCGAGAACGTCGCGGTGCACACGTACGCGTTCCCGTTCCGGATCTGAGAAGGAGCCCGCCATGAGCACGGCCCTGCACCGGCCGGCCCCCGCCGCGGCGCGCCCCGCCCACCGCGACCCGCACGTGCTGCGCTGGCTCGGCGCGTACACCGCCTCCATGGTCGGCGACAGTGTGTACTACCTCGCCCTGTCCTGGGCCGCCGTCCAGGCCGGTACGCCCACGCAGGCGGGGCTCGTGATGACGGCGAGTGCCGTGCCCAGAGCGCTGCTGATGCTGGGCGGGGGAGTGATCGCCGACCGGTTCGGCCCGCGCCGGATCGTCATCGGAAGCGACGCCGTTCGCTGCGCGGCCGTCCTGGCCGTGGCCGCGCTCCTGTTCCTCACCAGCCCCGGGCTGTGGCCACTGGCCCTGCTCGCCCTGGTCTTCGGCGCCGTCGACGCCGTGTTCGTACCGGCCGTCGGCGCGCTGCCCGCGCGCGTGGCGAGCCATGACCAGCTCGCGCGCGTGCAGGGCATGCGGGGGCTCGCGATCCGCTTCGCGAGCGTCGTCGGCGCCCCGCTCGGCGGCCTCGGCGTCGCGGTGGGCGGCGCGGCGGCCGCGTTCGGGCTCGCGGGCCTCCTCATCGCGGTGTCCGTGCCGCTGCTCGTGTCCGTCCGGATGCGGGAACTGCCCGCCGACGACAGGGCGGGCGCCTCGGGCGGCACCGCCCGGCGCGACCTGGTGGTCGGTCTGCGCTACATCCGCCGCCACCGCGTGCTCGCGCCGCTGATGCTGGCCATCGCCCTCGGTGACCTGGGCTTCGTCGCGCCCCTCAACGTGGGCCTGACCCTCCTGGCGGACGAGCGCGGATGGGGCGCCTCCGGCATGGGCTGGGTGCTCGCCGGGTTCGGGGTCGGCGCGGGCGCGGCCTCGCTGCTGCTGACCGTGCGGGGAAGGCTCCCGCACGCCGGACAGGTGGCCGGCTGGTCCATCCTGGCGGGTTCGCTGGCGATCGGCGCCCTCGCGTACGCCCCGACCGTCGCCGCCGCCGTCGGCACCGCCCTGCTGGTCGGGCTGTTCGCCGGGCTCAGCGGCGCGATGTGCGGTGCCCTCCTGCAGACCCGGGCCGACCCCGCCTACCTGGGCCGGGTCACCGCCGTGGCCAGCCTGGTCAGCCTCGGCCTCACCCCGCTCAGCATGCCGCTGTCCGCAGCCGCGATCGGGGCCTGGGGGACCGGACCGGTCTTCGTCGTCAGCGCCGCCGTCTGCGGCCTCGGCGGAGTCGTCACCCTCGGCGTCCCCGCCCTGCGCCGCGCGCAGCTGCCCCGCTGATCAGCCCTTGGGCTGCGCCAGCTGCACCAGATTGCCCACCGTGTCGTCCAGCACGGCCGTGATCACCGGACCCTGCTCCGTCGGGGCCTGCGCGAACTCGACGCCCAGGCCGCGCAGCCGGTCGTACTCCTGCTGGACGTCGTCCACGGAGAACACGATGCACGGCAGCCCCGCCCCCTTCACGGCCGTGCGGTACGGCTCCGCGATGGGACCCTGCCCGGGCTCCAGCAGGAGCTGCAGATCCTGCTGCGCGCCCTCGGCCGCACCCACGGTGACGAACAGCGTGCCGCCGCCCAGATCCATGTGCATCCGGGTCTCGAACCCCAGGACGTCCGTGTAGAACGCGTGGGCCTTCGCGACATCGTCGACGTACACGCTGGTCATGGCTACTTTGATCACGGAGGTGCCCTTTCAGCCCGCTCAGATGCCCAGCTGCCTGCCGCTGTGCAGCTTCTCGACGGCGTCCTCGTCGCCGTCCAGCTCCACCTTCGCGGCACTCTGCCGGCCGTACAGGAACAGCAGCAGCTCCGACGGCTCCCCGGTGACCGTCACCACCGGCGCGCCGCGCTGCGCGACCACCGTACGGCCGTCCGCGCGGCGCAGCACCAGACCGGTCGGGGCGCCGCGGCCCATCAGCCGGGCCGTGCGCTCCAGCCGGGACCACAGCGCGTCCTGGAAGACCGGGTCCAGCTCCCGGGTCGTCCAGTCGGGCTGGGCCCGCCGTACGTCCTCGGTGTGGACGTAGAACTCGATCGTGTTGGACGCCTCGTCGATCTGCTTCAGCTGGAAGGGTGAGAACCGCGGCGGACCGGTACGGATCAGCTGGATCAGCTCCTCGTACGGCTTGGCGGCGAACTCCGCCATCACCTTGTCCAGCCGGGGAGCCAGCTGCTTGATCAGGATGCCGCCGGCGGCGTCCGGACGACGCTCGCGCACCACCACGTGCGCGGCCAGGTCCTGTGTCTCCCAGCCCTCGCAGAGGGTCGGGGCACCCGGACCGGCGGTCTCCAAGAGGTCGGCGAGAAGGAGCCGTTCACGCTTGGCGAAAGTCGACATGCGGTCAGCCTACGACTGCGTACAGGGTCCGCACAGTGGACAGGGACCCGTCACTGTCAGTGGCGCGCGGCACAATGGCACCCATGACCAGCACGCCCCCGCCCAGCAGTCTGGACCCCGAGATCGCCGCGCGCCTGAAGCGCAGCGCCGACGGGCTCGTCCCCGCCATCGCCCAGCAGTACGACACCGGTGAGGTGCTAATGCTCGGCTGGATGGACGACGAGGCGCTGCACCGCACCCTCACCACCGGCCGCTGCACCTACTGGTCGCGCAGCCGTCGGGAGTACTGGGTCAAGGGCGACACCTCCGGCCACTTCCAGTGGGTGAAGTCCGTGGCGCTGGACTGTGACGCCGACACCCTGCTCGTCAAGGTCGACCAGATCGGCGCCGCCTGCCACACCGGCGCGCGCACCTGCTTCGACGCCGACGTGCTCCTCAAGGACGCCGATTCCGGCGTAACCGCCTCGGATCAGTAAGGTCAGCCGCCATGGACCTCGAGACGTTCCGCAAGCTGGCCACCGACCGACGGGTCATCCCGGTCACCCGCAAGCTCCTCGCCGACGGCGACACCCCGGTCGCGCTCTACCGCAAGCTCGCCGCCGAGCGCCCCGGCACCTTCCTGCTGGAGTCCGCGGAGAACGGCCGCACAGCGTTTCAATGGTCTCGGTACTCCTTCGTGGGCGTCCGGTCCGCGGCGACCCTGACGGCCCGCGACGGACAGGTCCACTGGCTCGGGGTCCCGCCCGTCGGCGTCCCCGTCGACGGCGACCCGCTCGCCGCCCTGCGCGCCACCATCGAGGCCCTGCACACCCCCCACCAGGAGGGCTTGCCGCCCTTCACCGGCGGCATGGTCGGCTACCTCGGCTACGACATCGTGCGCCGCCTGGAGAAGATCGGCCCCGGCGAGCGGGACGACCTGGGGCTGCCCGAGCTGACCATGCTCCTCACCAGCGACCTCGCCGTCATGGACCACTGGGAGGGCTCGGTCCTGCTGATCGCCAACGCGATCAACCACAACGACCTCGACACCGGCGTCGACGAGGCCTACGCGGACGCGGTGGCCCGCCTCGACACCATGGAGGCCGACCTCTCGCGCGCGGTGGCCCAGCCCCCGGCCGTGCTGCCGCCCTCCGAGCTGCCCGAGTACACCGCGCTGTGGGGCGGCCCCGACTTCCAGGAGGCCGTCGAGGACATCAAGGAGCGCATCCGCGCGGGCGAGGCCTTCCAGGTCGTCCCCTCGCAGCGCTTCGAGACGCCGTGCACGGCGAGCGCGCTGGACGTCTACCGCGTCCTGCGGGCCACCAACCCCTCGCCGTACATGTACCTCTTCCGCTTCGACGGGTTCGACGTGGTCGGCTCCTCCCCCGAGGCCCTGGTCAAGGTCGAGGACGGGCACGCCATGGTCCACCCCATCGCCGGCACCCGGCACCGCGGCGCCACCCCGCAGGAGGACCAGGCCCTCGCCGACGAACTCCTCGCCGACCCCAAGGAGCGCGCCGAGCACCTCATGCTCGTCGACCTCGGTCGCAACGACCTGGGGCGGGTCTGCGAGCCCGGCTCGGTCGAGGTCGTCGACTTCATGTCCATCGAGCGGTACTCGCACGTCATGCACATCGTCTCGACGGTCACCGGCAAGGTCGCCCCGGGCCGCACCGCCTTCGACGTCCTGACCGCCTGCTTCCCCGCCGGCACCCTCTCCGGCGCCCCCAAGCCCCGCGCCATGCAGATCATCGACGAGCTGGAGCCGTCCCGGCGCGGCCTGTACGGCGGCTGCGTGGGCTACCTGGACTTCGCGGGCGACTCCGACACCGCCATCGCCATCCGCACCGCCCTGCTGCGCGACGGCACCGCCTACGTCCAGGCCGGCGCGGGCATCGTCGCCGACTCCGACCCCGTCGCCGAGGACCAGGAGTGCCGCAACAAGGCCGCCGCGGTCCTGCGCGCGGTCCACACCGCGAACCGGCTCGTGAAGTAGCCCTCCCGCGCGGTGGGGCGCGAATCACTGAGCCCCGGGTGACGGTTCGCCCGGGGTTCAGGCGATAGTGGACTCCGTGACTGCTGTACCTCACCCCCGTTCCGTATCCGCCGCCTCCGCCCGGGCCGGCCGACTGAGCCTCGGCCTCGCCCTGCTGTCCGGTGCGCTGGGCGCGGCCGTGGCCCTGCTCTCCACCCGGCAGCGCTGGTCCGAGGGCACGGCGACGGTGGCCGGCGGCCCCTTCGCCCTCACCGCCAAGGGCAGCGACGTCACGGGCGTGCCCGCGGCGCTCGCCATAGTGGGCCTCGCCGCGCTCGTCGCCGTCTTCGCCGTCCGCAAGGCCGGCCGCCTCGCGGTCTCCGCCCTCCTCGCGCTCTCCGGCGTCGGTATCGCCGTCGCCGCCCTGACCGGCGCCTCCGACGACTCCGCGCTCGACGAACAGGCCGCGCGGGCCTCCGGCGACACCTCCGCGACCGTCGCCTCCTTCACCCACACCGCCTGGCCCTACGTCGCGGTCGTCGGCGGAGTCCTGATCCTCCTGGCGGGCCTGCTGGCCCTGCGCTACGGCCGCCAGTGGCCCGCCATGTCCGGCCGCTACGAACGCAATGGCGCCCCCCGGCAGCGGCGTGCGGCCAGGCCGGTCGACCCCGAGCGGCCCGAGGAGATCTGGAAGGCCCTGGACCGCGGCGAGGACCCGACGGGCGCCGACCCGGTCTGACGGACCGGAGCACGGCTTCCCGATGTGGTGAATCAGACGCGAACGGAAGCCACCCCCGCGTCCGCCACGCGTGTGCGTACGGGACAATGGACCACGAGCCCCGGCTCGCACGGACACACAGCCAGCGACACTTAGACAGCAATGAGGAGCAAGTCATGGCGGGCAGCAGCCACGGACACACCCCGGCCGCCTGGACCGGTGTCACCATCGCCATCATCGGTTTCTGCGTCGCGGGCGCGTTCATGGTGATGGCCCAGCCCGTGGGCTTCTGGGCCGGCATGGTGATCGTGGCCCTCAGCGGGGTCGTCGGTGCCGCCATGCGCGCAGCGGGTCTCGGCCAGCCGAAGGAAGTCCACCCGGTACACAAGGTCACGGCGACGGCGAAGCCCGAGCCCGTCGTCGCCGAGGGCTGATCGCCCGTACGACTCCCCGTGAGGGGCGGCCGGTGAGCGCACCGGCCGCCCCTCACGCGCGTGTGCGTCCCGCGCGGGGCACAATGCGAGACGTGAACGCCGACAGCCAGAGGGTGACGTCCACGGCCGTGGGACGCCTGGCCGTACCCGCCGGGATCCTCGCCGCCGTCGCCGGGGCCTTCGCCTACGTCGGCGCCGTCGACCCCAACGAACCCGGCCACTACCCCGTCTGCCCCCTGCTGCGCGTCACCGGCCTGTACTGCCCCGGCTGCGGCGGTCTGCGCAGCGCGCACGCCTTCGTCCACGGGGATTTCCTTGCCGCCCTGCACGCCAACGCGCTCGCGGTGGCGGGCTATCTGCTCTTCGCCGTCCTGTGGACCGTCTGGGTGGTCCGCGCGGCCCGCGGACGGCCCCTGCGGATCGACCTCGCCCCGGTCACCCTGTGGTCGCTGGGCGCGTTGGTGCTGGTCTTCACGGTTGTCCGGAACCTGCCGGTCGGTGGCTGGCTGCACCCTTGATCAACCGGGGAATGTCCAGGTACTGGGACCGCGCTCCACCGGATGTGAGGCCGCACCCCTCCTGCGGATACCATCGCAGTGACCATCGTTTTCCACTGGTTGCCGAAAGGGGGCCGCTCGCGTGAGTGTGCTCGACGAGATCATCGACGGAGTCCGTGCCGACCTCGCGGAGCGGCAGGCGAGCGTCAGCCTCGACGAGCTCAAGGAGCGCGCGGCCAAGGCGCCCGCCGCCAAGGACGGCGCCGCCGCGCTCAAGGGCGAAGGCGTCAAGGTGATCTGCGAGGTCAAGCGCTCCAGCCCGTCCAAGGGCGCGCTGGCCGCCATCGCCGACCCGGCCGGCCTCGCCGCCGACTACGAGGCGGGCGGCGCCGCCGTCATCTCCGTCCTCACCGAACAGCGCCGCTTCGGCGGTTCGCTGGCCGACCTGGACGCCGTCCGCGCGCGGGTGGACATCCCGGTCCTGCGCAAGGACTTCATCGTCACCTCGTACCAGCTGTGGGAGGCCCGTGCGCACGGCGCCGACCTCGCGCTGCTGATCGTGGCCGCCCTCGACCAGTCGGCCCTCGAGTCGCTGATCGAGCGTGCCGTCTCCATCGGCCTCACCCCGCTCGTCGAGGTGCACGACGAGGAGGAGGTCGAGCGCGCCGTCGACGCGGGCGCCCGGATCATCGGCGTCAACGCGCGCAACCTGAAGACCCTCGAGGTCGACCGCACCACCTTCGAGCGGGTCGCCCCCGAGATCCCCGACCACATCGTCAAGGTCGCCGAGTCCGGCGTCCGCGGCCCGCACGACCTCATCGCGTACGCCAACGCGGGCGCCGACGCGGTCCTGGTCGGCGAGTCCCTGGTGACGGGCCGCGACCCGAAGACGGCGGTGGCCGACCTGGTCGCGGCGGGCGAGCACCCCGCACTGCGCCACGGCCGGGGCTGATCACCCGCTAGGCTTGCCCCGATGACTCTCACCGTGACGACCGTGGACCGGTACGCCCGCCTCGCGCGCGGCTGCCGCCCCAGGGGCTGCCGAGCCCCGGCGAGGCGCGTCCACGGCCGCCGGGTGCGGTACGTCATCGGAGACGAACCGGGACAGGTCAACGGACGTCGATGGCAGCGCGCCCTTCAGGGGCGCGGGGCTCTGTTCGATGTGCGGCTACCGCCGCGCGAGCGCGACCAGTCACCGACGGCCTGAGGCCGTCCGACAACCCCCGCCCCCACGGCGAATCGTGTTTCTCCACCAACACTCACCGTGAGGTTTCGGTATGCCCAGCGAGTTCTTCATTCCCGACCCCGAGGGTCAAGTCCCCACCGCCGAAGGCTACTTCGGCGCCTTCGGCGGCAAGTTCATCCCGGAGGCCCTCGTCGCCGCCGTGGACGAGGTCGCCGTCGAGTACGACAAGGCCAAGCACGACCCCGAGTTCGCCCGCGAGCTCGACGACCTGCTGGTCCACTACACCGGCCGCCCCAGCTCCCTCACCGAGGTCCCCCGTTTCGCCGAACACGCCGGCGGCGCGCGGATCTTCCTGAAGCGGGAAGACCTCAACCACACCGGCTCCCACAAGATCAACAACGTGCTCGGCCAGGCCCTGCTCACCAGGCGCATGGGCAAGACGAGGGTCATCGCCGAGACCGGCGCCGGCCAGCACGGCGTGGCCACGGCCACCGCCTGCGCCCTGTTCGGCCTCGAGTGCACGATCTACATGGGTGAGATCGACACCCAGCGCCAGGCCCTCAACGTGGCCCGCATGCGCATGCTCGGCGCCGAGGTCGTCGCCGTGAAGTCCGGCAGCCGCACCCTGAAGGACGCCATCAACGAGGCGTTCCGCGACTGGGTCGCCAACGTCGACCACACCCACTACCTCTTCGGCACGGTCGCCGGCCCGCACCCCTTCCCGGCGATGGTCCGCGACTTCCACCGCGTCATCGGCGTCGAGGCCCGCCGCCAGCTCCTCGAGCGCGCCGGACGCCTGCCCGACGCGGCGGTCGCCTGCGTCGGCGGCGGCTCCAACGCCATCGGCCTCTTCCACGCCTTCATCCCGGACGCCTCCGTCCGCCTGATCGGCTGTGAGCCGGCCGGCCACGGCGTGGAGACCGGCGAGCACGCCGCGACCCTCACCGCCGGCGAGCCCGGCATCCTGCACGGTTCGCGCTCCTACGTCCTCCAGGACGACGAGGGCCAGATCACCGAGCCGTACTCCATCTCGGCGGGCCTGGACTACCCGGGCATCGGCCCCGAGCACTCCTACCTCAAGGACAGCGGCCGCGGCGAGTACCGCGCGGTCACCGACGACGCCGCCATGCAGGCCCTGCGCCTGCTGTCGCGCACCGAGGGCATCATCCCGGCGATCGAGTCCGCGCACGCCCTCGCCGGCGCCCTGGAGGTCGGCAAGGAGCTGGGCAAGGACGGCCTGATCGTCGTCAACCTGTCCGGCCGTGGCGACAAGGACATGGACACGGCCGCCCGCTACTTCGGGCTGTACGACACCGACGCCGAGGTCGCCGCCAACGCCGCCGACACCGCCGAGATCGAGGGGGACGCCAAGTGAGCGGGACCATCCAACTGCTGTCGGACACCCTCGCCGCCGCCAGGGCCGAGGGCCGCTCCGCGCTCATCGCCTACCTCCCGGCCGGGTTCCCGACCGTGGACGGCGGGATCGAGGCGATCAAGGCCGTCTTCGACGGCGGCGCGGACATCGTCGAGGTCGGTCTGCCGCACAGCGACCCCGTCCTCGACGGTCCGGTCATCCAGACCGCCGACGACATCGCCCTGCGCGGCGGCGTCAAGATCGCGGACGTCATGCGCACGGTCAAGGAGGCCCACGAGGCCACCGGGAAGCCGGTGCTCGTCATGACGTACTGGAACCCCATCGACCGCTACGGCGTCGAGCGGTTCACCGCCGAGCTGGCCGAGGCGGGCGGCGCGGGCTGCATCCTGCCCGACCTGCCGGTGCAGGAGGCGCGGCTGTGGAGGGAGCACGCCGAGAAGCACGGCCTCGCGACGGTCTTCGTCGTGGCGCCCAGCAGCAAGGACGAGCGGCTCGCGCAGATCACCGCGGCGGGCAGCGGCTTCGTCTACGCCGCCTCGCTGATGGGCGTCACCGGCACCCGTGAGTCGGTCGGCGCACAGGCCCACGACCTCGTCGAACGTACCCGGGCCACCGGCTCGGGACTGCCGGTCTGCGTCGGCCTCGGCGTCTCCAACGCCCAGCAGGCCGCCGAGGTCGCCGGCTTCGCCGACGGCGTGATCGTCGGCTCGGCCTTCGTCAAGCGGATGCTGGACGCCCCGGACGACGCGGCCGGCGTCGAGGCCGTCCGGGCGCTCGCCGGTGAGCTGGCGAAGGGCGTGCGCGGACAGGTGTAGCAGAGCGGGACATTTCGCTCGGTTCACCCGTACGGGTGGACCTGGGACCGGGGAGGCTCATTGGGCCTCCCCGGTTCGTTCTGGGGGTGTGAGCGAGAAGAATCGAGAGGGAAAGCGCACCGCCCGGGAGCGACTGGCGGTGGAGCGCGAGAAGCAGAAGGCCGCCGAGCGGCGGCGGCGCACACTGATCGTCGGCGCGAGCGTCGTCTGTGTGCTGGGCCTGGCCGCGGTGATCGGCATCGTCGCCGCGAACTCCGGCAAGGACGAGGACAGCGCCAAGTCCGGCCCGGTCGTGGCGCCCTCGGGGGCCGTGGGCAAGGACTCCCTGGCGATCCCGGTCGGCAAGGACGACGTCAAGGCCACGCTCACCGTGTGGGAGGACTTCCGCTGCCCGGCCTGCAAGGCCTTCGAGACGGCGTACAGACCGACGATCCACGAGCTGACGGACGCCGGGAAGCTGAGGGTCGAGTACCACCTGGCCACCCTCATCGACGGCAACATGGGCGGCAGCGGCTCCCGCAACGCGGCCAACGCGGCGGCCTGCGCCCAGGGCGCCGGAAAGTTCACCGCCTACCACGACGTGCTGTACGAGAACCAGCCGGAGGAGACGGACGACGCCTTCAGCAAGAACGGCAAGCTGATCGAGCTGGCGGGCAAGGTCGACGGACTCGACACGCCGGCGTTCCGCGCCTGTGTCGAGAAGGGCACGCACAACAGCTGGGTCGTGAAGTCCAACCAGGCCTTCCAGAGTGGCGGCTTCGGCGGCACGCCGACCGTCCTGTTCAACGGCAAGAACATCTACCAGGACCAGACGATGACACCGGCGAAGTTCAAGCAGATGGTGGAGGAGGCCAACCAGGGGTGAGTGTTTCTCACCGGCCCGTTATGGAGCCGTAGCCGGGGTGCCTGCCGTGGGCCCGGTGCGGCAGGGTAGCGTCGGACCTGCCATGGAACTTGCCTACATTCCCAGCCCGTCACGCGGGGTGCTGTACCTCGGCCCCATTCCGCTGCGCGGCTACGCGTTCTGCATCATCATCGGCGTCTTCGTCGCGGTCTGGCTCGGCAACAGGCGCTGGCTCGCCCGGGGCGGGCGGGTCGGCACGGTGGCCGACATCGCGGTCTGGGCGGTGCCCTTCGGACTGGTCGGCGGCCGGCTCTACCACGTGATCACGGACTACGAGCTCTACTTCACCGAGGGCCGTGACTGGGTGGACGCCTTCAAGGTGTGGGAGGGCGGCCTCGGCATCTGGGGCGCGATCTCCCTCGGCGCGGTCGGCGCCTGGATCGGCTGCCGCCGCCGGGGCATCCCGCTGCCCGCCTACGCCGACGCCATCGCCCCCGGCATCGCCCTCGCGCAGGCCATCGGCCGCTGGGGCAACTGGTTCAACCAGGAGCTGTACGGCAAGCCGACCGACCTGCCCTGGGCCCTGCACATCACGTCCTCCGCGGACGGCCGGGTGCCGGGCTACTACCACCCGACGTTCCTGTACGAGTCGCTGTGGTGCATCGGCGTCGCCCTCCTGGTCATCTGGGCGGACCGCCGCTTCAAGCTGGGGCACGGCCGGGCGTTCGCGCTGTACGTGGCCGCGTACTGCGCGGGGCGCGGCTGGATCGAGTACATGCGTATCGACGACGCCCACCACATCCTGGGCATCCGGCTCAACGTCTGGACCGCGATCATCGTGGGCCTGCTCGCGGTGACGTACATCGTGGTGTCGGCGAAGAAGCGCCCGGGCCGGGAAGAGGTGGTCGAGCCTCTCGCCTCCGGCGACGAGGCGGCTGCCGACGGCGAGGGCGCGTCCGAGAGCAAGACCGAGGAGAAGGCTGCCGAGGCTGCCGACAAGGCCGAGGACAAGACTGAGGCCGAGGACAAGACTGAGGCTGAAGACGAGGCCGAGGTCGAGGAGAAGGACGAGGCCGAGTCGGCCGGTAAGAAGAGCTGACGGCAGGTTCTACGACGTCGAGGGCGCCCGGGTTTCCCGGGCGCCCTCCGTCGTGGAAGAAGTCAGCCGCTGCGTGTCGCGAGGGACAGGGTGCGTTGGGCCGCTGCCACCACCGCCGCGTCGATGAAGCGGCCGTCGGGGAGGGCCTGGGCGCCCTGTTCCGTCACCGCTGCCTTGACGATCGTCTCGGCCTCGTCCAGTTCCTGCTCGGTGGGCAGGTAGGCGCGCTCGATGATGGGGAGCTGGCGGGGGTGGATCGCGGCGCGGCCCAGGAAGCCGAGGGCGCGGCCGTGGGCGCAGGAGGCCGCGAGGCCGTTGAGGTCCCGGGTGTCGGGGTGGACGGACTGCGGCGGCGGGGGGAGTCCCGCGGCACGGGCGGCGACGACCAGCCGGGAGCGGCACCAGTCCAGGCCCACGTCGTCGCGGATGCCGAGGTCGGCGCGGAGGTCGGCCTCGCCGAGGGCGATGCCCCGCAGGGCCGGGTGCGCGCAGGCGATCGCGTAGGCGTGTTCGACGCCGAGGGCGCTCTCCAGCAGGGCGTGAAGCGGGGGTGCGCCGCCGTCGGCGGGGGCGGTGGTCTCGGCGATCCGGGCGATCTGGTGCGGGGCCGTCACCTTGGGCAGCCGCAGTCCCGTGACGCCCGGCAGCGCGGCCACCGCCCGGAGGTCGGCGGAGGCCAGCGGGCCGTCGAGGGCGTTCACCCGGACGTGCACCGCAACGGGCTGGGGTTCGGCGAGGCGTTCGGCGGTGGCCTTGCGGGCGTAGGCCTTGCGGTCGGGGGCGACCGCGTCCTCCAGGTCGATGATCACGACGTCGGCGCCGGAGGCGAGGGCCTTGGTGACGGTGTGCGGGCGGTCCCCGGGGGCGTACAGCCAGGTCAGCGGGAAGGGCGCGGTCACAGGGCGCCCTCCTCGCGCAGGGCGGACAGCTCGGCGGGGGTCAGGCCCAGCTCGGTGAGGACCTCGTCGGTGTCGGCGCCGTGCGGGCGGCCGGCCCAGCGGATCGCGCCGGGGGTCGCGGAGAGCCGGAAGAGGACGTTCTGCATCCGGATACGGCCCAGCTCCGGGTCGTCGACGGCGGTGACCGTGCCGAGGGCCTGGTACTGGGGATCGTCCATCACGTCCCGTACGTCCTGGATCGGGGCGACGGCCGCCTCCGCCTTCTCGAAGGCGGCGAGGACCTCGGCGCGGGAGCGGGCCGCGATCCAGCCGCCGACGGCCCGGTCGAGGAGGTCGGCGTGCGCGGCCCGGCCGACGCCCGTCGCGAACCACGGCTCGTCGATCAGCTCGGGGCGGCCGACCAGGCGCAGCACGCGTTCCGCGATCGACTGGGCCGAGGTGGAGACGGCGACCCAGGTGCCGTCGGCCGTGCGGTAGGTGTTGCGCGGGGCGTTGTTGGCGGAGCGGTTGCCGGTGCGCTTCTGGACGTATCCGAGTTGGTCGTACCAGAGGGGCTGCGGACCGAGGACCGCGAGCATCGGCTCGATGATCGCCATGTCCACGACCTGGCCCCGGCCCGTGCGCTCCCGGGCGGCGAGGGCGGTCATGACGGCGTAGGCGGTGGCGAGGGCGGTGATGGAGTCGGCGAGGCCGAAGGGCGGGAGCGTCGGCGGCGCGTCCGGTTCCCCGGTGATCGCGGCGAAGCCGCTCATCGCCTCGGCGAGGGTGCCGAAGCCGGGGCGATGCGCGTACGGCCCGAACTGGCCGAAGGCGGTGACCCGGGTGAGGACCAGCCGGGGGTTGGCGGCGGACAGCTCCTCCCAGCCGAGGTCCCACTTCTCCAGGGTGCCCGGGCGGAAGTTCTCGATGATCACGTCGGCGCCCGCGGCGAGCCGCAGGAGGGTGGCGCGGCCCCCGGGGGTGGAGAGGTTCAGGGTGATCGTGCGCTTGTTGCGGCCGAGGAGTTTCCACCACAGGCCGATGCCGTCCTTGGCGGGTCCGTGGCCGCGGGACGGGTCGGGTTTCGTGGGGTGCTCGACCTTGACGACCTCCGCGCCGAAGTCGCCGAGCAGGGTGGCGGCGAGCGGGCCGGCGAAGAGCGTGGCGAGGTCGAGGACGCGCAGGCCGTGCAGCGGGGTGGTGGTGGTCGCGGTCATGAGGCGTACTGCTTCTCGATCTCGGAGCGGTACGGCATCGAGGCGGAGGCACCCGGCCGCTGGACCGACAGCGCGGCCGCCGCGGCCGCCCAGGCCAGGGCCTCCCGCACGGGGCGTTCCTCGCCGAGGTCCCCCACTCTCGGCTTCGCTCGAGCGGGGGCGCCCCCATCCGCGAGGGCTCCGACGAAGGTGTCGCCCGCGCCGGTGGAGTCGACGGCGGTGACCTGCGGGGCGGGCACGGTGAGCGGGTCGGCGCCACGGGCCGCGTGCAGGCTGCCGGCCGCGCCGAGCGTGATGACGACCTCCGGGACGAGGTCCAGCAGCGCGGCGGCGGCCTCGCGGGGGTCCGTGCGGCCGGTGAGCGCGGTCGCCTCGTGCTCGTTGGGGATCAGCAGGTCGACGGCGGCGAGGAGCTCGGGCGGCAGCGGCTGGGCGGGGGCCGGGGTGAGGATCGTACGGACCCCGTGGGCGCGGGCCGCGCGGGCGCCCGCGACGACCGCGGGCAGCGGGATCTCCAGTTGGAGCAGGAGCGCGTCGGCGGAGGCGATCAGGCCCTCGTCGCCGGGGGCGAGATGGTCGACGGTGCCGTTCGCGCCGGGGACGACGACGATCGCGTTGCCGCCCTCGTCGTCCACGACGATGTGCGCGGTGCCGGAGGGGAACTCGACCGTGCGCAGATGGTCGGTGTTGACGCCGGAGTGCTCCAGGGTGGAGCGCAGGCGGGCGCCGAAGGAGTCGTTGCCGACCGCGCCGATCATGGAGACGGTGCCTCCGGCGTGGGCGGCTGCGATCGCCTGGTTGGCGCCCTTGCCGCCGGGGATCGTACGGAACTCCCGTCCCGTCACGGTCTCCCCGCGTTGCGGGGCCTTCTCGACGTAGGCGACGAGGTCCATGTTCGTGCTGCCGAGCACGACGATGTCGGTCATGGGCGGGATGCCTCCCGGTGGGTGAGGGACCAGGTGAGGTGGGCGAGGTCGTCGAAGCCGATGCCGTCGAAGCCGGTGACGGAGGTGGCGAGGCGGTTCTTCAGGGGGGCCGTCCAGCGGGCGGGGAGGGCGGTGGGGTCGCCGGTGAGGAGGCCGGCGATGCTGCCCGCCGTCGCGCCGTTGGAGTCGGTGTCCCAACCGCCGGACACCGCACGGCAGATGGAGCCGGTGAAGTCGCCGTCGGCGTGGGTGAGGGCGGCGGCGATCAGGGCGGCGTTGGGGATCGCGTGGACCCAGTGCAGGTCCTTGTGGGTGGTGTGGAGTTCGTCCACGACCGTGTCGAAGTCGGGGTGCGTCTGGGCTAGTTGGATCGCGTGGGTGACGGCCTTCGTGAGGCGGGAGCGGGGCGGGATCACCGTGAGGCCGGCGCGGAGGCAGGCGTGGACGTCGTGGGCTCCGGTGGCGGCCGTCGCGATGGTGGCCGCCGTGAACATCGCCGCGTAGACGCCGTTGGCGGTGTGGGTGAGGGTGGCGTCGCGGTGGGCCTGCTCCGCGGCCGCTTCCGGTGCGCCGGGGTTGGTCCAGCCGTGGACGTCGGCGCGGATGAGGGCGCCGATCCATTCGCGGAAGGGGTTGCGGTGGCGGGCGGTGTGCGGGGGTTCGATACCGGAGAGGAGGTTGCGGAAGGCGACGCGCTCGGCGGTGAAGGTACGGCCGGGGGGCAGTTCGTCGAGCCAGAGTTTCGCCACGTCGGTGGGGGTGAAGCGGGGGCCGTGGCGTTGGAGCAGGAGGAGGTTGAGGAGCGGGTAGTTGAGGTCGTCGTCCTCGGGCATGCCGTCGATGTTCTCGGCGAGGGAGGTGGTTGCCGAGCGGCGGTTCCAGGGGTGGTCGGTGAGGAGGGTCTGGGGGACTCCTTGGGCGGTGAAGTAGGTGGTGAGGGGCCAGTTGCCTGCTGCTCTGGCCAGTTGACGGATGGCGTCCAGGGGGAGTTTTTCCACTGGTTTGCCCAGGAGGCAGCCTGTTGCTCTGCCGAGCCAGGCGGCTTCCAGGGCGGCTTGGGTGGGGGCTGGGCGGGGGTGGGTCGCGCGGCCCGGCGTTGGCGGGGTGCCGCCCGCGCCCACCCTGCCCGCGGCTGGGCGAGACCCGCCGCAGCTCAAAAGGATTTCATGCCAGTCCGTCGGCTCGTCCTCCCCGAATCTGCTGGGGAGGTCCGCCAGTTCGTCCAGCAGGTCTTCTGCCAGTTGCCGGAGGTAGCGGGAGGCTCTGTGGGGGGATGAGCCAGCTCTGTCCGGGGCTTCCGGGCCCCCCGCTGCTTTCCAGCGGGCTGCGATGGCCCAGGGCTCGCGGCCGTCCTCCGTTGCCTGGCGGAGTTCGTGGCCCAGGAGGTCCTCCGGTTGGACCCAGGTCAGGCGGAGCATTCCCGGCCTCCGAGCAGGGTGGTGAACGCCGTCTCGTGGGAGCGGCGGGCCCGGACGTCCTTCGCGAAGATCTCGCGGGCGACCCGGGCCAGCGTGCGGGGTGGTTCCCAGAGGTCCAGGCGGCTGGCCTCCGCGACCTGCTTCGACCAGTCCTCGGGGACGGGGGAGCCCAGGGCGCCCGCGAGCGCGCCCGCCATCGTGGCGATCGAGTCGCAGTCCCGGCCGTAGTTGACCGCGCCGAGGACCGCGTGGCGATAGTCGCCGCTCGACACCAGCAACATGCCCAGGGCGACGGGGAGTTCCTCGATCGCGTGCAGACGGGAGGGGCGGCGGGCGGCCAGGGAGGGCTGTCGGTAGTCGGGGCCCACCGTGTCGTACGGGGCCACCGCCTCCCGCAGCGGGAGCAGCGCCGACTCGAAGTCCCGGTGACGGGACGCCTCTTCGCAGACCTTCTCGATCGCGCTGCGCGTGCCGTCCTTCGCCAGGGACAGGCAGGTGGCGACGATCGAGTCGGGGGTCGCGTCCGGGGCGCAGGCCGCCGCCACGGCCGCCGCGAAGACGCCCGCCGCCTCACGGCCGTACGAGGACGAGTGGGCGCCCGCGATGTCCAGGGCCTCGGCGTACGCGCCCGCCGGGTGGGCGGCGTTGACCAGGCCGACCGGGGCCATGTACATCGCCGCGCCGCAGTTGACGATGTTGCCGGCGCCGGCCTCGCGGGGGTCCGCGTGGCCGTAGTGGAGCCTGGTCACCAGCCACTTCTCCGCCAGGAAGAGCCGCTGCAGGGGGAGCGCCTCGGTCTCCAGTTCCGGGATCCAGCGGGGGGTCGTCATCAGGTCCGGGACCAGGTGGTCCGTGATGGCGTACGCGTCCAGGTGGTCGCGGACCCGGTCGTACACCCTGATCAGCGCGTGGGTCATCAAGGTGTCGTCGGTGACGTGTCCGTCGCCCTTGTGGTACGGCGCGATCGGGCGGGCGGTGCGCCAGGCGTCGCCGTTCCAGGGGCCGACGACACCGTGGACGCGGCCGCCGTGGCGTTCCACGATCTGGTCGGGGGAGTAGCCCTCGACGGGGCCGCCCAGGGCGTCGCCGACCGCCGCGCCCACGAGGGCTCCGGTGATCCGGTCTTCCAGAGTGCTGTCGGATCCCTTCGTGCTGTCCGGACCTTTGGTGCTTTCTGAATCTTTGGGCGTCATGCCCCGAATCATCCTCCTGGTGGCGCCGGTTGTGTGGCTTCCAGGAGTTCGGCGAGTTCCACCAGGTCGGTGCCGGTGAGGCGGGGGAGCGCGCAGCCGGAGAGGACGCGGCAGGCGTCGCGCCAGGAGGCGGGGATCGCGTCCTTGCCGCCGAGCGCGCCGGCCAGCGCGCCCGCGAGCGCGGGGGCCGAGTCGGCGACCCGGGACAGGCAGGCCGCCGCCGGTACGGCTTCGTGGATACGGCCCTTGGCGGCGCTGACCAGGGCCAGGGCCACCGGGACCGTCTCGGCGGCGGCGATGCCGTAGCTGTAGACGTGGTCGACGATCTGGTGTTCCAGGAGGGGGATGACGGCGAAGGCGCCGTCCGCGTCGTGGGCGAGTTTCAGCGCGTGGCGGGCGTTGCGGCCGATCTCGGTGTGCTCGGGGAGTTCGGCGAGGGCCGCGGTGGTGCAGGCCTCGGGGGGTGCGCCGGTCAGGGCGAGGGAGACGGCCGCCGCCATCGCGCGGGCGCCGTGCACTCCGTCGCCGTCCTGGGTGTAGCGGGCGTCGAACTCGGCCAGTTCGGCGGCGAGTCGGGGGTCGCCGGGGTGGGCGACCGCGAGGACGCAGGCGCGGACGCAGGCGGCGTCGTCGAAGTAGTGCGGGTTGTCGTGGCCGGTGGCGGGGGGCCGTAGGCCGGTGGCGAGGTTGCCGAGGCCGGCGCGGACGGAGATACGGGCGCGCAGGGGGAGGACGGCGGACTCGATCTCGGGGGCGCGGTCGGCTGCGGCGGCGACCTCGCAGGCGAGGGCGTTCCAGGTGAGGTCGATGGCGGCGCGCATACGGCGTTCTCGGCTGAGGTCGCCGAGGGCGGTGTCGTCGCCGGCCCTGAGGACCGCCTCCGCCGCGAAGGCCGCCCATTCGGCGTCGTCGGAGGGGCCGAGGCGGAGGGGTTCGGGGGGTTGGTTGAGGGCGATGGGGACGGGGAGGGTGGTCGTGGCGTTGTGTTCGGCGAAGGTGTCCAGTTCTCGGGTGAGGCGGCGGGTCCAGTCGGGCATGCGGGAGGCGCGGTGGCGGGCGGCAGGCCAGCCGGCGGCGTCGCCTGCGGCGAGGCCGAGGAGGAGGCCGTGGATGCGGGCCTCGGCTTCGCCGTCGGCCCGCCGTTTCCCACCCGCACCACCCGTGCGGGTTTCGTCGTCAGGTGCGGGTGGCCCCGGCGGGGCGCCCCCACCGTCGGCGCCTGCGGGTTCGCTCGGCTTCGCCGCTCGCCCTTCGTCCTCCCGCGCCGTCCGAGCCGCTCGCCCTTCGTCCTCCCGCGCCGTTCCAGGTGGTGTCCCTTCGTCCTCCCTCGCCGTTCGAGCCGCTCGCCCCTCGTCCCCCTTCACCGTTTCAGCCGGTGTCCCTTCGTCCTCCCTCGCCGTTCCAGCCGGTGTCCCTTCGTCCTCCCTCGCCGTTCGAGGCGGTGCCCCTTCGTCCTCTCTCACCGTTCCAGCCGGTGCCCCCTCGTCCCCCGGTGTCGTTCCGGTTGGGGTGGCCTCGTCCCATGGGGCGGGTGGGTTCATGCGCCTACCTCCGTTTCGGTGGTGTGGTGGATGCGGTGGAGGAGGTCGGTGATCGATTCCGGGGGTACCAGGCCCTCTCCCCATTTGGCGCCGTCGTCGGGGACCAGGAGGTCCGCCACGTCGAGGATGTGGTGGCCGGCCATGGCGGGGAGGCAGGTGCCGCGGGCGGGGCCGATCGCCGCTGCCCAGGTGGTGGGGACGGCCGAGGCGCCCTGGGTGGCGCCGGCGAGGGCGCCGGCCACCGCTGCCGTGGTGTCGGCGTCGCGGCCCATGTTGACGGCCGTGAGCACCGCCTGCGGGAAGTCGCCGTCCGCCGCCGCGTACGCGCCGAAGGCGAGGGCGACGGCCTCGGGGGCGAGGTCGGTCCAGGGGTAGCCGCCGATGACGACGGCGGAGCGGACCGCGCGTTCGCCCCGGTGCGCGACGGCCACCGCGCGCCGCAGGGAACGGGCCGTCCAGGAGTCCTCGGGGACGACGGCGAGGGCGGCGGCGACCACGGCGGTCGTCGGCGCGCCCGCCATCGCCGCCGCCACGCCGGCCGCGACCGCCTGGCCGCCGTAGATGCCCTCGCCGTCGTGGCTCACCGCGCCGTCGATGGCGACCAGTCGGGCCGCCTCGGCCGGGCGGCCCGCCGCGAAGACGCCGAAGGGGGCCGCGCGCATGGCCAGTCCGTCGCTCCAGGCGTGCCGGTGCTGGGCGGAGATCGGGGCGGCCAGGCCCCGGCGGAGGTTCTCCAGCGTGCCGCGCTCGCTGAAGCCGGCGCCCTGGAAGGGGCCCTCGTCGCGGTCGGCGATCCACTCGTGCCAGGCGGCCTCGACATGGGCCTGGGTGAGGGCCGAGCCGTGCCGGGCGAGGAGCAGGCCCGAGAAGATCGTGTACTCGGTGTCGTCCGTGCCGGCCGGCCGGTCGGTGACATAGCCCGTGATACGGCCCCAACGGGCGCGGATCTCGGACGGTTTCATGTTCTCGGCCGGTGCCCCGAGGGCGTCTCCGACGGCGAGGCCGAGCAGGGCGCCGCGGGCTCGTTCACGGATGGTTGGCATACAGGGCCTCTCCTCCGCAGGCTCCGCACGGGCGCGGAACCGTTTGCGGATGTGTCCCACCATCGGCGGTTGACCCGAGCCTGGAATCCCCTCATATCACCCGGTCGACATTTGTGCAGACTCCCGATCGAATGAGCGCGCGAGTGCAAAAGCGCAGGTTAGCCGAGCCTTTCCTTGCTGGCGAGGGGGAAGAAAGAGACGTACTTTGGCGTTGTCGGAAATTAGAATCTGTCCAAAGTTAGCTTTGGCTCACCTATCTTCGCTCGCCCTGTCGCTCACCTTTCCTGGGGGATTCCATGGCCATCATCGACATCGAGGCGCCGCTCCACGAGGCGCACCGTGACAACCACACGCACCGTGATGTGAACGGCGGCTGGCTGCGCCCCGCCGTGTTCGGTGCGATGGACGGCCTGGTCTCCAACCTCGCCCTGATGACCGGTGTCGCCGGCGGGGCCGTCGGTCAGCAGACCGTCGTGCTGACCGGGCTGGCCGGGCTCGCCGCCGGCGCCTTCTCCATGGCCGCCGGCGAGTACACCTCCGTCGCCTCCCAGCGCGAACTCGTCGAGGCCGAGCTGGATGTCGAGCGCGTACAGCTGAGAAAGCACCCGAAGGACGAGGAGGCCGAGCTCGCCGCGCTGTACGAGGCGCGGGGCGTCGACGCCGATCTCGCCCGGCGGGTCGCCGCGCAGCTCTCCCGTGATCCCGAGCAGGCGCTGGAGATCCACGCCCGGGAGGAGCTGGGCATCGACCCCACCGACCTGCCCTCGCCGCTGGTCGCCGCCGTATCCAGCTTCGGCTCGTTCGCGCTCGGCGCGCTGCTGCCCGTACTGCCGTATCTGCTCGGGGCGAGCACGCTGTGGCCGGCCGTGCTGCTGGCGCTGTTCGGGCTGTTCGCGTGCGGGGCCGTGGTGGCCCGGGTGACCGCGCGGACCTGGTGGTACAGCGGGCTGCGGCAGCTCGCCCTCGGTGGCGCCGCGGCCGGTGTGACGTACGCCCTGGGCAGTTTGTTCGGTACGGCCGTAGGATAGTACGACTGCTACTTATGCGATGGGCCGCATAAGTAGCCGTTACCGACTGGTTTCGAGTGTTTGACCAGTGGGCATGAGCCGTAAGCGCTGTGGGCAATGACGCCTGCGGCGCACTCGCGGGGTGAACGGCGACGCTCTTCCCGCCCTCGGGTCGGCGGACATGGATCTGTCCCGTTCGATCCCCACACACTTTCAGCCATGCGCGCGGTACCCCCGCCGCACGCCCGTGGCGTCCGCATGTTGGAACGGAGTATCCGGTTCCCGAGAACCGCTCCATCATGTAACCTGCACGAAATTTTGCGCACACGCAGAGGGCCAACGTCGTCCCTCGGCACGCAGATATGCCACTTGAGACGACGACGGGAGAGCCGATGCGTACGCCGCGCCAGCCGTCCCAGCATTCCGCGAATGGCCAGAACTGGTCCTTCATGGATGCTCGCCCTGCTGCGCAGGGTATGTACGACCCCCGCAACGAGCGCGACGCCTGTGGCGTCGGCTTCGTGGCCACCCTCACGGGCGAGGCGAGCCACACGCTGGTCGAGCAGGCGCTGACCGTTCTGCGCAACCTCGAGCACCGCGGCGCCACCGGCTCCGAGCCGGACTCCGGCGACGGCGCGGGCATCCTCACCCAGGTCCCCGACGCGTTCCTGCGCGAGGTGGCCGGGTTCGAGCTGCCCGAGGCCGGCTCCTACGCCGTCGGCATCGCCTTCCTGCCCGAGGAGGGCACCCAGGAGATCGTCTCGCAGATCGAGACGATCGCCGGCGAAGAGGACCTGACCGTCCTCGGCTGGCGCGAGGTCCCCGTCGCCCCCGAGCTGCTCGGCGCCACCGCCCGCTCCACCATGCCGGCCTTCCGGCAGATCTTCGTGACGGACGGCGGCAGCCAGGGCATCGCCCTCGACCGCAAGGCGTTCGTGCTGCGCAAGCGCGCCGAGCGCGAGGCCGGCGTGTACTTCCCGTCGCTCTCCGCCCGCACGATCGTCTACAAGGGCATGCTGACCACCGGCCAGCTCGAGCCCTTCTTCCCGGACCTGTCCGACCGCCGCTTCGCCTCGGCCGTGTCGCTCGTCCACTCGCGCTTCTCCACGAACACCTTCCCGTCGTGGCCGCTCGCGCACCCGTACCGCTTCGTCGCGCACAACGGTGAGATCAACACCGTCAAGGGCAACCGCAACTGGATGCGCGCCCGTGAGTCGCAGCTCGTCTCCGACCTGTTCGGTTCGCAGGAGAACGCCATCGAGCGGATCTTCCCCGTCTGTACGCCGGACGCCTCCGACTCGGCGTCCTTCGACGAGGTGCTCGAGCTGCTCCACCTCGGTGGCCGCTCGCTGCCGCACTCCGTGCTGATGATGATCCCGGAGGCGTGGGAGAACCACGACTCCATGGACCCGGCCCGGCGCGCCTTCTACCAGTTCCACTCCACGATGATGGAGCCCTGGGACGGCCCGGCCTGCGTCACCTTCACCGACGGCACCCAGGTCGGCGCGGTCCTCGACCGCAACGGTCTGCGCCCCGGCCGCTACTGGGTCACCGACGAGGGCCTCGTCGTCCTCGGCTCCGAGGTCGGCGTCCTCGACATCGACCCCGCCAAGGTCGTCCGCAAGGGCCGTCTGCAGCCCGGCAAGATGTTCCTCGTCGACACCGCCGAGCACCGCATCATCGAGGACGACGAGATCAAGGCGCAGCTCGCCGCCGAGGCCCCGTACGCCGAGTGGCTCGAGGCCGGCGAGATCGAGCTGGGCGACCTGCCCGAGCGTGAGCACATCGTGCACACCCACGCCTCGGTCACCCGCCGCCAGCAGACCTTCGGCTACACCGAGGAGGAGCTGCGCGTCCTCCTCGCGCCGATGGCCAAGGCCGGCGCCGAGCCGATCGGCTCCATGGGCACCGACTCGCCGATCGCCGCGCTGTCCTCCCGCCCGCGCCTGCTCTTCGACTACTTCACCCAGCTGTTCGCGCAGGTCACCAACCCGCCGCTGGACGCGATCCGCGAGGAGCTGGTCACCTCCCTGCGCTCGTCGCTGGGCCCCGAGGGCAACCTGCTGGAGCCGACGGCCGCCTCCTGCCGTACGGTCACCCTGCCCTTCCCGGTGATCGACAACGACGAGCTGGCCAAGCTCATCCACATCAACGCCGACGGCGACATGCCCGGCTTCAAGGCCGCGACGCTCTCCGGCCTGTACCGGGTGCACGGCGGCGGTGACGCCCTCGCCGCCCGCATCGACGAGATCTGCGCCGAGGCCGACGCCGCCATCGACAACGGCGCCCGGCTGATCGTCCTGTCGGACCGCCACTCGGACGCCGAGCACGCGCCGATCCCGTCGCTGCTGCTCACCGCGGCCGTCCACCACCACCTCATCCGCACCAAGCAGCGCACCGAGGTGGGCCTGCTGGTCGAGGCCGGTGACGTCCGCGAGGTCCACCACGTCGCCCTGCTGATCGGTTTCGGCGCCGCCGCCGTCAACCCGTACCTGGCGATGGAGTCCGTCGAGGACCTGGTCCGCGCCGGCACCTTCCTGTCGGACATCGAGTCCGAGAAGGCCATCCGCAACCTGATCTACGCCCTCGGCAAGGGCGTCCTGAAGGTCATGTCCAAGATGGGCATCTCCACCGTCGCCTCCTACCGCGGCGCCCAGGTCTTCGAGGCCGTCGGTCTCGACGACGCCTTCGTGGAGAAGTACTTCAACGGCACCGCCACCAAGATCGGCGGCGTCGGCATCGACGTCGTCGCCCAGGAGGTCGCCGCCCGCCACGCCAAGGCCTACCCGGCCTCCGGCATCGCTCCCGCGCACCGCGCGCTGGAGATCGGCGGCGAGTACCAGTGGCGCCGCGAGGGCGAGCCGCACCTGTTCGACCCGGAGACGGTCTTCCGCCTCCAGCACTCGACGCGCTCGGGCAGCTACGACATCTTCAAGAAGTACACGGACCGGGTGAACGAGCAGTCCGAGCGCCTGATGACGCTCCGCGGCCTGTTCGGCTTCTCCTCCGGCCGCCCGTCGATCCCCGTCGACGAGGTCGAGCCGGTCTCCGAGATCGTCAAGCGCTTCTCCACCGGCGCCATGTCGTACGGCTCCATCTCGCTGGAGGCGCACGAGACCCTCGCGATCGCCATGAACCAGCTGGGCGCCAAGTCCAACACCGGTGAGGGCGGCGAGGACCCGGAGCGCCTGTACGACCCGGCGCGCCGCTCCGCGATCAAGCAGGTCGCCTCCGGCCGCTTCGGCGTGACGAGCGAGTACCTGGTCAACGCGGACGACATCCAGATCAAGATGGCCCAGGGCGCCAAGCCCGGCGAGGGCGGCCAGCTGCCCGGCCACAAGGTCTACCCGTGGGTCGCCAAGACCCGGCACTCCACCCCGGGTGTCGGTCTGATCTCCCCGCCGCCGCACCACGACATCTACTCCATCGAGGACCTGGCCCAGCTGATCCACGACCTGAAGAACGCGAACCCGCAGGCGCGGATTCACGTGAAGCTGGTCTCCGAGGTCGGCGTCGGCACGGTCGCGGCGGGTGTGTCCAAGGCGCACGCGGACGTCGTGCTGATTTCCGGCCACGACGGCGGCACCGGTGCCTCCCCGTTGACCTCGCTCAAGCACGCGGGCGGCCCCTGGGAGCTCGGTCTCGCCGAGACCCAGCAGACCCTGCTGCTCAACGGCCTGCGCGACCGGATCGTCGTCCAGACCGACGGTCAGCTCAAGACCGGCCGTGACGTCGTCATCGCCGCGCTGCTCGGCGCCGAGGAGTTCGGTTTCGCGACCGCGCCGCTCGTCGTCTCCGGCTGCGTCATGATGCGCGTCTGCCACCTGGACACCTGCCCGGTCGGCATCGCCACCCAGAACCCGGTCCTGCGCGACCGCTTCTCCGGCAAGGCCGAGTACGTGGTGAACTTCTTCAAGTTCATCGCCGAGGAGGTCCGCGAGCTCCTCGCCGAGCTGGGCTTCCGCTCCATCGAGGAGGCCGTCGGCCACGCCGAGGTCCTCGACGTGCAGCGCGCCGTTAACCACTGGAAGGCGCAGGGCCTCGACCTCGCCCCGCTGTTCTACGTGCCCGAGCTGCCCGAGGGCGCGGTGCTCCACCACGCCGTCGCCCAGGACCACGGTCTGGAGAAGGCGCTCGACAACGAGCTGATCAAGCTCGCCGCCGACGCGCTCGCCGCCTCCGACGCCACCGAGGCCCAGCCGGTGCGCGCCCAGGTCAAGGTCCGCAACATCAACCGCACGGTCGGCACCATGCTCGGCCACGAGGTGACGAAGAAGTTCGGTGGCGCGGGCCTGCCCGAAGACACCATCGACATCACCTTCACCGGCAGCGCGGGCCAGTCCTTCGGCGCCTTCCTGCCGCGCGGTGTCACGCTGCGCCTGGAGGGCGACGCCAACGACTACGTCGGCAAGGGCCTCTCCGGCGGCCGGGTGATCGTCCGTCCCGACCGGGGCGCCGACCACCTCGCCGAGTACTCCACCATCGCGGGCAACACCATCGCCTACGGCGCGACCGGCGGCGAGCTGTTCCTGCGCGGCCGCACCGGTGAGCGGTTCTGCGTCCGCAACTCCGGCGCGCTGGTCGTCTCCGAGGGCGTGGGCGACCACGGCTGCGAGTACATGACCGGCGGTCGCGCGGTGGTCCTCGGCGAGACGGGCCGCAACTTCGCGGCCGGCATGTCCGGCGGTGTCGCCTACGTGATCGACCTCGCCCGCGACAACGTCAACGTCGGCAACCTGGACGCCGTGGAGGCGCTGGACGACGCGGACAAGCAGTGGCTGCACGACGTGGTGCGCCGCCACGCCGAGGAGACCGGTTCCACGGTCGCCGAGAAGCTCCTCGTGGACTGGGACGCGTCCGTGGCGCGCTTCAGCAAGATCATCCCCAGCACGTACAAGGCAGTGCTCGCCGCCAAGGACGCCGCCGAGCAGGCGGGACTCTCCGAGTCCGAGATCACCGAGAAGATGATGGAGGCGGCGACCAATGGCTGACCCGAAGGGCTTCCTGAACCACGGCCGTGAGGTCGCCAAGTCCCGTCCCGTCGACGTGCGCCTCAAGGACTGGAACGAGGTCTACGTCCCCGGCTCGCTGCTGCCGATCATCAGCAAGCAGGCCAGCCGGTGCATGGACTGCGGCATCCCGTTCTGCCACAACGGCTGTCCGCTCGGGAACCTCATCCCCGAGTGGAACGACTACGCCTACCGCGAGGACTGGTCGGCCGCGTCGGAGCGTCTGCACGCCACGAACAACTTCCCGGAGTTCACCGGCCGCCTCTGCCCGGCGCCCTGCGAGTCGGCGTGCGTGCTCGGCATCAACCAGCCGGCCGTGACCATCAAGAACGTCGAGGTCTCGATCATCGACAAGGCGTGGGACGCGGGCACCGTCGCCCCGCAGGCCCCCGAGCGCCTGTCGGGCAAGACCGTCGCCGTCATCGGCTCGGGCCCGGCGGGTCTCGCCGCCGCCCAGCAGCTGACCCGGGCCGGCCACACCGTCGCCGTCTACGAGCGCGCGGACCGCATCGGAGGCCTCCTCCGCTACGGCATCCCCGAGTTCAAGATGGAGAAGCGGCACATCAACCGCCGTATCGAGCAGATGCGCGCGGAGGGCACCCGCTTCCGCACCGGCATCGAGATCGGCCGCGACCTCAAGGCGACCGACCTGAAGAAGCGGTACGACGCCGTCGTCATCGCCGCCGGCGCCACGACCGCCCGTGACCTCCCGGTCCCCGGCCGTGAGCTCAAGGGCGTCCACCAGGCGATGGAGTACCTGCCGCTGGCCAACAAGGTCCAGGAGGGCGACTACGTCACCTCCCCGATCACGGCCGAGGGCAAGCACGTCGTCGTCATCGGCGGCGGCGACACCGGCGCCGACTGCGTGGGCACCGCCCACCGCCAGGGCGCGGCCTCCGTCACCCAGCTGGAGATCATGCCCCGGCCGGGCGAGGACCGGGCGACGCACCAGCCGTGGCCGACCTTCCCGATGCTCTACAAGGTCACCTCCGCGCACGAGGAGGGTGGCGAGCGGGTCTACTCCGTCTCCACCACCCACTTCGAGGGCGACGAGGACGGCAACGTCCAGTGGCTGCACCTCACCGAGGTGGAGTTCATCGAGGGCAGGCTGACCCCGAAGCCGGGCACCGAGCGCAAGATCCCCGCCCAGCTGGTCACCCTCGCCATGGGCTTCACCGGCACCGACCGCGAGAACGGTCTGGTCGAGCAGTTCGGCCTGGAGCTCGACGAGCGCGGCAACGTCGCCCGCGACGCCGACTTCCAGACCAACGTGCCGGGCGTCTTCGTCGCCGGTGACGCGGGCCGCGGTCAGTCGCTCATCGTCTGGGCGATCGCCGAGGGCCGCTCGGCCGCCCGCGGCTGCGACCGTTTCCTGACCGGCGCCAGCGACCTGCCGGCCCCGATCCGCCCGACGGACCGCTCGCTGATGGTCTGACGGTCACCCCACCGGCCCCGGTGCGACACCGGGGCCCCGCACACGTGACGTACAACGGCGTACGGAACACAGGACGGCGCCTGCCTCACTGTCCCCGACCGGACGAACTGGCAGGCGCCGCCGCATGTCTTCTCAGCCGTCCCCTCAGCGGTTCCCGTCCGGCCACACCTGGATGTGGTCCTCCTCCAGCTCCAGCAGCACCCGGTCCGCCAGGTCCAGCGCGGCCGTGTACTCGGCGGGCAGCTGAAGCCGCCCGGCCCGGTCGAGCATCGCGTACTCCCGCGCCACCAGGGACTCCCGGCCCTCCTCGTCGACCTCGGTGCGCCGCAGCACCTCCGCCGAGGTGCGGCCGTCACGGATCGCGACCGTGCGCCGGACCTCGCCGGCCACCGCCTGGTCGTGGGTGACCACGACGATCGTCGTGCCCAGCTCCTCGTTGGCCCGCCGGAACGCGGCGAACACCTGCTGCCCGGTCGCCGAGTCCAGCTCACCGGTGGGCTCGTCGGCGAGCAGCACCGAGGGCGCGTTGGCGAGGGCCACGGCGATCGCGACCCGCTGCTGCTGGCCCCCGGACAGCTGCCGCGGATACCGCTCGGCGCAGTCGGCGACCCCGAGCAGCGCCAGCAGCTCCGCCGCCCGCCCGGCCCGCTTCCCGCGCCGCACCCCCGCCAGCTGCATCGGCAGCGTCACGTTCTGGGCGGCCGTCAGATACGGCAGCAGATTGCGCGCCGTCTGCTGCCACACGAAGCCCACCACCTCACGCCGGTACCGCAGCCGCGCCTTCGCGTCCATCGCCAGCAGATCGCGGCCCGCCACCCGCGCCGCGCCCGCGGTGGGGACGTCCAGGCCCGCGAGGATGTTCATCAGCGTCGACTTGCCGCTGCCGGACGCGCCGACCAGCGCCATCAGCTCGCCCTCCCGGACCAGCAGATCGAGCCCCTGGAGCGCCTGCACCTCCACCGCGTCCCCGCTGCCGCGCCCGCCCCCGTGCCCCGCGAAGATCCGCACCAGCCGGTCGCAGGCGATCAGCGCGTCGTGCCCGTACGCGGGCCGGTCGCGCCGGTCGGCCGCCCGCCGCTCCAGCTCCGCCAGCGACTCCGTGGTCCCGCTCATCGCATGTCTCCCGCCCTGAGATGGGTGATCGGTGTCCGGCGCCCCGCCCACCAGGCCTGCCCGACGGCCACCGCGCCCGCCAGCAGCACCGCGCCCGCGGCGGGCAGCACCAGCGACCACAGGTCGGTCCGCAGGGCCGCGCCATGCACGGTGGAGCCGGCCGGCAGGGCCAGCCGGTCGAGGTCGACGCCCGGCGCGAGCAGCCGGACGGTGGCCCAGCCGACGGCCACACCCCCGCCGGCCGCGATCAGCGCCTGCGGCAGCGCCTCCAGACCGAGCAGCCGCCGGCCCCGGCGGGTCGTCAGCCCCAGCGTGCGCAGCCGGGCCAGCAGTGCGGCCCGCTCCGGCGCGGCCCGCAGCAGCGAGAGCACCAGGGCGAGTACGGCGTACCCGGCGCCCGCGACGACCGCCCAGCCGTAGATCCGCCCGGCCCCCTCCTGCAGTGGTGTGTCGGACAGCGCCGCGCGTTCCTCGGCGCGCAGCGTCATCGTGAGGTCCGCCCCGCGCACGGCCGCCCGCAGCGCCCGCGCGTCGAGCCCGGCACCGGCCGCCAGCAGGGTCGTAGGACCGCCGGAACCCTTCAGCCCCGCCGCGTCGACCAGCAGGAACTCGCCGTCGGGCACGGCGGGCGTACGGTCGCGCACCGCCGTGATCCGCACCGTGACGACTCCGCCCGGCGTCACGATCCGGCGCGCCGCCCGCCCCAGCCGCTCGGCGACCCCGGGCGAGGCGACGGCGTCCAGCACCCCGCCCGCCGACGTCAGCCGCCCGTCCGGGAAACCGCCGAGCCCGACCCGCCGGGCCAGCCCCGCGTACGCGTCCGGCTCGACCCCGACCACGGTCAGCGGATGCGTCTCGTCGGACGCGCTCGTCGAGGCCCGCTCGATCCGTACGCCCGCCACCTCCCGTACCCCCGCCACGCCCCGCACCGCGCGCACCAGGCCCGTGGAGAGCGGGGTGCCGTCGGCCGTGGCGATCCGCGCGTCGGCGCCCGTCGTCAGCAGCGCGGCCCGGTCCCGGGCGTCCGCGACCCCCGTCAGCACAGACCCCCCGAACGCCGCCGTCGTCAAAGCCGTCAGCAGGGCGAGCAGCGGCAGCGCCGCGACCCCGGCCGAGGAGCGGCCCGCCCGGGCCAGCGCCAGGAACCCCACCACCCCCCGCAGCCGCGCGGCCGGCCCGGCGGCCCAACGCAGCGGCAGCGGATACAGCCGTACGAGGATCAGCGCCGCGACCAGCCCGACCAGCACCGGCGCCGCGCTCACCAGCAGATCGCCCGACGCGCCCGTGCCCCGGCGGCGCAGCGCCGCCACCGAGCCCACGGCCAGCACCAGCAGGGTCAGTTCGGCGACGGTGCGGCGTGCGCCGGGCCGGGCGTGGGCGAGGTCGTCCCGCTCCTGATGCGCCTGCGGCCTGCGGTGGGCGACGACCGCGCGCACCGGCAGCGCCGCACAGGCGAGCACCGCCACGACGCCCGCGCCGAGCACCGCGGGCAGCAGCCGCGCCCCGTCCACCGCGACCACGGCGAGCAGCAGTCCGCCGGCCGCCGAGGGCACCGCCACCACGGCCGTCTCGCCCAGCAGCCGCCCCGCGATACCGCGCAGGGAGCCGCCCCGGGCCCGCAGCAGGGCCAGCTCCCGCTCACGGCGGGCGGCCGCCAGACCGGCGCTCATGACCAGGACGACGACGGCGACCGCGGCGATCCCGACGGCGCCGACGGCCACCACGGGCGCGATCGCGTCACGGACCGCGGTGCCGGCCCCGACGACCTGCTCCAGCCCGGTGGAGAGCGCGGCCGTCGGACCGGCCGCCGCGCGCAGCCGCAGCAGCCCGGGCCCGCCTTCGAGGGAGGCGACCGCGTCGACGAGCGGGGTGGCGTCCCGCCCGGTGAGCCCCGCGGTGGCGGGCGCGATCCGCCAGTACTTCTCCGGCTCGCCCCGGCCGCCCAGCAGCGCCGGCGCCGCCTCGGGCGGCAGCAGCAGGGCCGCCTCCCAGTAGAACTGGGGCGGAGTCTCCTTGATGTAGGCCAGGGCGGGGGTGCGCAGGGTCGGCTCCACCGCCCAGTAACTCCCCTGCGGATGCCGGGGCGCGAGGATCCCGGTGATCCGGACAGTCAGCGGTGCGTCGGTGAACCCGTCGAGGGTGACGGTGGAGCCGGTCCGCAGCCTCAGCGTCCGGGCGGTCTCGGTGGTCACGGCGCCTTCCAGCACCCGCGTGTCCGTCGTCACCGGCTCCTCGGCGGCGGGCAGCCGGCCCTCCCGTACGGTGGCGTGCCCGGCGATCCCCGACTGCGTCAGCAGGGTGAACCGGGGCGGCAGTCCGTCGGGCCGGGGGAGGGACGCCTCCTGCGCCTCCAGGCTCTTCGCGGTCCGCACGCCGTAGGCGGACTCGGCCGGGTCCGCCCGCAGCGGTCCGGGCAGCGCGGCCGAGGCCTTGGCGTCGACGGCCGCGAGCGCCCCGGGCCGTACGGCCTCCTCGCGGGCCTCGCGCGGTAGTTCGAGCCCCGGCTGCGGGGCCTTCAGCTCCAGCACCGTGGACGGCGGGGGAGCGTCGGCGACGGCCTCGCGCAGCCCCCGCGTCCCGTACGACTCGACGGCCCGGGGCAGCAGGGCCGCGAGGAACGCGGTGAGCAGCACCAGCGCACCGAAGGCGACGGCTGCCACCGGCGCGGTGCGCAGCCGAGTCCGCACCCAGGGCGCGCCGTGCGGGTCCGGGCGCATCTCAGTCCTCTCCCTGGTGGCGCAGCGCGACCGCCGGCTCGGTCCGGCGCAGCGCGGAGGCGGCGGTGATCAGCAGGAGCGGGGCGGCGACCCCCGCGAGCAGCAGGGCCACCCTCGGCAGCGGCAGCTCGACCAGGACGGGCGGGACGGGCGTCGCCGCGTCGGAGGTCAGCACGATCAGCGGGACGACGGCCCGGGTCAGCACGGTCCCCAGCCCCAGCCCGGCGAGCAGTCCGGCCCCGACGAGCAGGCTCTGCTCGGTCGCGACCAGCCGGGCGAGGTCCCGGCGCGGCGCGCCCAGCGCCCGCAGCACCGCGAACTCCGCGGACCGCTCCCGCCGCGCCCCGGCCGCGCTCACCGCGAACCCCCCGGCCGCCAGGGCCACGGCGGCCACCGCGACCGCCGTCAGGGCCGAGCGGGGCCCGGCGCCGAGCGGGTCCCGCAGCAGTGCGGCGGCGGTCTCGTCGCGCACCAGCACCTGGTCCGCGGCGAGATCGGGACGTGCCCGCAGCGCGGCGGCGACCCGGGCGGCCCGGCCGGGGGCGGCGTCCACCCACCACTCGTTCGGGGTGAGCGGCACACTCGCCCGCCGGGCCAGCGCCGCGTCCACGGCCCGCAGATCGAGCAGCAGCGCCCCGCCGTCCACGGCCCGTCCGTCCGCGTCGGCCGCGGTCGTCGGCAGCGCCTCGACGGACCGGACGATCCGCACCCGCAGCCGCTCCCCGGCCAGCGTGACGTCGATGCCGTCGCCGACCTTCGCGCCGGCGGAGCGCAGGAACCCTTCGGTGGCCAGGCCGGGCAGGCTCGCCGCGGCCGGGGCGCCGGCCGTGTCGACGCGGACGGTGAACGTCGGCGGGGCGAGGCCGAGGCCGTTGTCGACGCCCGTGGCGTACTCGACGGTCAGCGGCGCCCGGGCGGTCAGGGGCCTCAGGACCGTACGGGCCATGACCGCGCCGTTCTCCGCCACGGTCCAGCCACCCGACCAGCGCAGTCCGGCGGGCGCCGGGACGGTCCGCGCGGCGCCGTCCGGGCCGGTGGCGAGCAGGCGTTCGACGGTGAGCCGGTGGCCCTGGGGACGACCCTCGGGAGAGGTGCCGTCGAGTTGCAGCCCGGTCAGCCGCACCGGCCCGGCCGGGGCGGCCCGGCCGCCGGTCGCCGTCAGGTCCAGGTCCACGGCGGCCCGGTGCACCCGGCCGTCGACGGGGATCTTCCCGGCGCTCATCCGGTACGCGATGCCGTAGCCGTCCTCGACGACCAGGGTGAGCTGCGCCGCGAGGCCGGAGGGGCGGTTCTTCGGGTCCGTGACGTCGGTGATCCGCAGGTCGAGCGCGAGCCGCCGGGTGCCGTCGGGCAGCCGGATCGCGCGGTCGGTGTCCTGCCCGGCGGGGGCCAGCGCCCGCAGCAGCCGGGCCGGGGGCTCCCCGGCGAGATCGCCGCGCAGCAGCAGATCCTCCCCGGCGTGCGCGGTGTCCAGGGCGAGGACCGTGGCGGTCCGGCCGCCGGAGAGGTCCAGGGTGGTGCGGTGCGCGGGGGCGGCGTCGCGGGCCCCGGGCAGCGCGGCGTACAGACCGGTCTGGCCGGGGCTCCCCGGCCGGGTGTCGAGAACCCGCACGGAGGCACCGGTGTGGAAGTCGGCCTGGTCGTCCTGCGACCGGTCCCAGGACGCACCGTGCCCGATCGCCAGCATCCCCGTCGCCACCGCGACGACCAGCAGCAGCACCGGACCCGCCCCGCGCAGCGGACGCCGGCTGAACTGCCAGCCCGCGAGCGCCGCCGGCAGCCCCCGGCCGCTCGCCGACCGACGCTCCGCGAGCCGGGCCGCGAGCGGCAGCAGCCGCAGCGTCAGCACCGTGCCCGCCAGCAGCGCCAGCGCGGGCGCGGCGACCAGCAGCGGATCCACGCCCAGCTCCCCGGACCGGTCCCGGCTGAGCGCGCCGCCGCCGCTCGCGTCGGTCCGCCGGCCGAGCTGCCCGTAGGCGATCCCGGCGATCAGCAGCAGCGCGGCATCGGCTCCGGCGCGCACCGGCGCGGCCGAGGCCGTGGCCCGGATCCGCCGCAGCCGGACGGGCGCCTGGGCCGTCGCCGCCAGCGCGGGCGCCACGACCGCCGTCGCGCAGGCCGCGGCCACCGCGCCCGCGACCAGCCACACCCGGCCCGCGGGGGCCGCGTCGAGGCGCAGCCCGATCCGGTCGAGCGAGGACCAGTGGGCGAGCAGCCGGGCCAGCGGACCGGACAGCAGCGCGGCGCCGACCGCGGCCGGCACCGCCAGCAGCAGCGCCTCCAGCGCGGCGAGTCCGGCGATCCGGCCGCGCGATCCGCCCCGGGCGCGCAGCAGTTCGGTCTCGCCCGCCCGCTCGCCGTCGAGGAGCCGGGCCACCAGCAGCAGCGCGTACCCGGCGAGCAGTACCAGCTGCACCGAGACGATCATCAGGGTGGAGCGGGAGACGAGCAGGGCCCGCGCGGTCCGGTCGAGCAGGGCGGGCAGTTCGCTGTGCACGGACGCGCTCTCCCCGAGCGCCGTGCGCAGTTCCCCGGCGGCCCGTGCGTTCGCCGCGCTCAGCCGGTCGATGCCGGCGGTGGTGAGCGAGCGGTAGTCGGCCGTCGCCACCCAGGTGGTGCCGTCGACGGCGGCGCGGCCCGAGGCGAGCACGGAGGCGTCGGTGAGCAGCGGGCCGTAGGTGGTGAAGACGACCGTGCGCACCCCGTGTCCGGCGAGGGTGTCCGCCTGCCAGTACGGGTCGGCGGTGTCGGCCGCCCGGTAGACGCCGGTCACCCGGACGGTCAAGGGCTTCCCGGTCAGCCGGTCGGTGAGCTCGACCCGCGCCCCCGGCTTCAGCCGCAGCCGGTCGGCGGCCGCGTCGGGCAGCGCGACCGGCACCGGCGCGGTCCCGGCCGCCGGTCCGGGCAGCGCGCCCGCGACCAGCCGGATCCGGGAGGTGTCCAGGGCGGCGAGGAAGGTGAGGTCCGGCTGCCCGGCCCGCGGGGTCCCGGGCAGGGCGTACGCCGTCGAGTGCTCCAGCGCCCGCACGGTCACCGGCAGCCCGCCGAACGCCTCCCGCGCCCGCCGGGTCACGGTCCGCGCCGCCTCGTCCCGGGGTACGTCGGTCTCGACCACCAGCGCCGCCGAGGCCGCCGCCCGGCCGCTGAGCGTGGTGCGCAGGGCGGCGTCGCCGACGGAACCGGAGAACGCGGCGAGGGCGGCGAGCACCGAGGCGGTCAGCAGCACCGCGAGCAGGGCGGCCGTGAGCAGCAGCCGGTGCGCGCGCACGCGCAGCACCAAGAAGCCCGTCACGCGCCCCCCGCTCCCCCCGAAGTCCCCTACGCGGCATGCATATCACGGAGTTACCGGTCGGGCACATGTGTGCGGTGCCGGATGCCTACGGCCCTTGACGGTGTGGGCGGGCACCGGATGTGATGCCGGAATGACGGAGAACACCGCCGCCCTCGCGACCGGCACCACCGATCGTGCGGCGGACCCCATGCTGCTGGTGGAGGATCTGCACCACTCCTACGGCACGGGCGCCGCCGCCGTCCACGCGCTGCGCGGGGCGTCCTTCGCCGTCCGGCGCGGCGAACTGGTCGCCCTCAAGGGCCGTTCGGGCTCCGGAAAGACGACCCTGCTGCATCTCATCGGCGGCCTCGACTCCCCGCAGCGCGGCCGGATCGTCCTCGACGACACCGATCTGTCGCAGCTCGGCGAGAGCGGGCTGCTGGAGCTGCGCCGCGACCGGATCGGCTTCGTCTTCCAGTCCTTCGGGCTCATCCCCATCCTCACCGCCGCCGAGAACGTGGGGGTGCCGCTGCGCCTCAGCCGTGCCGAGTCGCGCGAACGCGAGGAGCGGGTGGCCCTGCTGCTGGCCCTGGTGGGGCTCGCCGGCCACGAGACACAGCGGCCGGCCGAGCTGTCCGGCGGCCAGCAGCAGCGGGTCGCCATCGCCCGCGCCCTCGCCAACCGGCCCGCGCTGCTGCTCGCCGACGAGCCGACCGGTCAGCTCGACGCCGCCACCGGCCTCGCGGTGATGGAGCTGCTGCGGGCCGTGGTGCGCAGCGAGGGCGTCACGGCCCTCGTCGCCACCCACGACCCGCAACTCCTGGGGCTGGCGGACCGGGTGCTGGAGCTCGCCGACGGCGAGGTCGTCGAGAGCCCCTGATCAGGTGAGCTGATGGACCTTCGCCCACGCGCACACCACCAGCAGCACCAGCAGCGCCACGCACACCCCCGCCTGGATCCACGGCCGCCGCTCGTCCCGGGGCGCGTGGGCGAAGGCCAGGGCCACCGCACCGCCCGTCAGCAGCCCGCCGAGGTGTCCCTGCCAGGAGGTGAGGCCCGCGGAGATCACCAGCCACAGCAGCAGGCCCGCCATGAACCGGTTGACCTGGCCCATGTCGGCGCCGAGCCGTCGCGCCAGGACGTAGTAGGCGGCGCCGACGCCGAAGATCGCGCCGGAGGCGCCGACCGTGAAGACCATGGGGGTGATCAGCAGCACCAGCACCGAACCGCCGAGCGCCGACAGCAGGTAGAGGGCGACATAGCGGATCCGGCCGAGCTGGGCCTCCACCACGCGGCCCAGGTTCCACAGCGACACCATGTTCATCACGATGTGCAGGATCCCGAACGTGCCCTGGGTGGGCGGCTGATGCAGGAACGCGCCGGTGAGCAGCCGGTACCACTCGCCGTGGGCGACGCCCCAGGGGACGTAACCCCGCGGCGTGCTGCCGAGCATCGCGAACCGGTCGACGACGTCCTCGTCCACCACCTCCGCCAGATACGCGAGCACGTTGAGCCCGATCAGCACGTACGTCACCAGCGGCACCGCCGACACCCGGCCGCCCACGACGGTGCGGGCCCGGCGCACCGACCGCGCGCCCTCCTTCACGCACTCGGGGCACTGGTGGCCGACGGCCGCCTCCCTCATGCAGGCCGGGCAGATGAACCGCTCGCAGCGGGTGCAGCGGACGTAGGACTCCACCTTGGGATGGCGGTAGCAGGTGGTGACGGTGGACTCGGACTCCACGGACCGGCTCCTCTGGGCGCTTCGCGGCTGGGCGCATCTCGGCAAGAGCGAACAAAATAGCGAACACCGCTGGATGTGGGAGGGTGGGGGCCATGGTCGCGATCAGTCTGAGCAAGGTCCAGGAGACCGCTCCCGCGCTGGTGAACCTCTACAAGAGCGCCGGGGTCTCCCTCACGAAGCACGGTCTCGACGGGCAACGGGCCGCCGTCTACCTGGTGGTCGACTACTCGGGGTCGATGAAGCCGTACTACCAGGACGGCAGTGTGCAGGCGCTGGCCGACCGGGTGCTGGGCCTGTCCGCGCACCTCGACGACGACGGCCGGGTCCCCGTGGTGTTCTTCTCCACCGACGTCGACGCCGTGACCGACATCGAACTCGCCTCCCACCAGGGCCGGGTGGAGCGGATCGCGGCCGGGCTCGGGCACATGGGAAAGACCAGCTACCACCTGGCGATGGACGCGGTCATCGACCACTACCTCGACAGCGGCGCGCGCGAGCCCGCCCTCGTCGTCTTCCAGACCGACGGCGGCCCGATCAACAAGCTCGCCGCCGAACGCTATCTCTGCAAAGCGGCCCGGCTGCCGCTGTTCTGGCAGTTCGTCGGCTTCGGCGACCGGGGCAGCAAGCAGTTCGACTTCCTGCGCAAGCTCGACGAGCTCGCCGTGCCCGGCAAGCGGGTGGTCGACAACGCCGGCTTCTTCCACGCGGGTCCGGATCCGCGCCGGGTCTCCGACGCGGAGCTCTACGACCGGCTGGTGGGCGAGTTCCCCAAGTGGCTGGTGGCGGCGCGGGCGGTGGGGATCGTACGGCCGTAGCGGGCTACCAGGTGAGCAGCCGCTCGGCGAAGCGCTCCCCCATGCGGCGGTGGATGGCCGCGTCCGGGTGGAGGCCGTCGGGGAGGGGGAGTTCGGCGGCGTCGGCCTCGCCGTACAGCTCGCGGCCGTCCAGGTAGTGCAGGTTCGGGTCGTCGGCCGCGCGCTGCTCCACTATGCGGGCCAGCGCGTCGCGGATGACGCGCAGGGTCAGCTTCCCGCTCGCCACCTCGGCGGGGTCGCCCATCGGCTGGAACCACAGCTGCCCCTCGGCGACCGAGGTGAAGTCCAGGGCGGTCGGACCGGGGGTGTCCTCGTGCATGGGGCACAGGATCGGTGAGACGACCACCAGCGGGACGGTGGGCCGGCCCTCGCGGATCGTGTCGAGGAAGCCGTGGACGGCGGGGCCGAAGGCGCGCAGCCGCATCAGATCGGTGTTGACCAGGTTGATGCCGATCTTGACGCTGATCAGATCGGCGGGCGTGTCACGCAGGGCGCGGGCGGTGAACGGGTCGAGCAGGGCGCTGCCGCCCAGGCCGAGATTGATCAGCTCCACCCCGACGAGCCTCGCCGCGAGCGCCGGCCAGACGCCCGTCGGGCTCGCCGCGTCGGAGCCGTGGCTGATCGAACTGCCGTGGTGCAGCCAGACCCGGCGGCCGGAGGGCCGGGCCGGCTCGACCGGGGCGTCGGTGCGCAGGGCGACGAGCTCGGTGGTCTCGTTGTGCGGCAGCCAGATCTCGAAGTCCTTCGTCCCGCCCGGCAGGCCGGCGAAACGGACGGTGCCCGGCTTCCCGGGGCGGAGGTCGCCGGTGCCGGCGGCCAGGTCGACGGTCAGCGTGTGGCCGCCGCCCGTCACGCTCGCGTGCCCGGCCGGGCGGCCGTCGACGAGCAGGTCGTACACGCCGTCCGGCCGGGGCGGCGCGCCCGGGTAGACCCGCCGGGTGGGCAGCGCGTCCAGCTCCACGGTGGTGGCGGCGCTGCGGAAGACCAGCCGTACGCCCGAGGGCTGGGACTCGGCCATGAGCAGCTGCCCGTCGGAGCACTGGGCGCGGGCCCGGGCCGGCAGCCGGTGCGGCAGCACGCCGTGCGCGGTGCGCTCGATGTCCAGGGCGCCGCGCAGCAGGTCCGAGGTGATCGGCGTGGTGATCCACGCGGGCCCGGTCATGCGGCGGGCCAGGTGCGCAGCAGCGCGTCGAGGGCGTCCAGGACGCGGGTCCAGGTCTCGTCCGTGTCCGGGGCGCTGTGGCTGAAGCCGCCGCCCAGCTCCAGGCTGACATAGCCGTGGAAGACGCTGCCGAGGAGGCGGACCGCGTGGGTCCGGTCCGGTTCCGCGAGGTCGTAGCCGCGCAGGATCGCCCGGGTCATCTGCGCATGGCGGACTCCCGCGCTCGCGGCCGCCGTCTCCGGGTCGAGCCGGAGCTGGGCGGCGGCGTAGCGGCCGGGGTGCTCATGGGCGTAGTCGCGGTAGACGTTGGCCAGTGCGCTCAAGGCGTCCTTGCCGGCTCGTCCGGCCAGCGCATCGGAGGCCCGGTCGGCGAGCTCCTCCAGGGCGAGCAGGGCGATACGGGTCCTGAGGTCCTGGGAGTTGCGCACATGGGAGTACAGACTCGCCACCTTGACGTCGAACCGTCTGGCCAGCGCCGAGACGGTCACCTCGTCGAAGCCGGCCTCGTCGGCCAGCTCGGCGCCCGCCCGCACCAGACGTTCCGTGGTCAGCCCGACCCGCACCATGTCGCCTCTCCCCTCACTCTTCACCCTTCGCCTGAAGCAAGTATGCATTTGCCTAAAAGCTTTAGGCAAATTACCGTCACCTTTATGGAGCCTCTGACCGAGCAACAGATCCGCGCCGCCTTCGTGAACTGCACCAAGGGCGAGGCCAAACGCCTGTCCGTCCCGCGCGACCTGGCCGAGCGGCCCTGGGACGACCTGGACTACCTCGGCTGGCGCGACCCCCAGGCCCCCGACCGGGCCTACCTCGTCACCGCGCTCGACGGCCGTCCGACGGCCCTCGCCCTGCGCGCCACCGCCGGAGCCGTCGGACAGGCCCGGCGCAGCATGTGCTCGATGTGCCTGACCACCCACTCCGGCGGCGTCGCCCTGATGGTCGCCCCCAAGGCCGGCCGCGCGGGCCAGCAGGGCAACTCGGTCGGCGCCTACCTCTGCGCCGACCTCGCCTGCTCGCTCTACCTGCGCGGACTGCGCGACGCGGGCATCGGCGCCCGGCTGCCCGAGACGATCACCCTGGAGGAGAAGATCCGGCGGACGGTGACGAACCTCGCCGCGTTCGTCGCCAGGGTCACCGGCTGACGCTCAGCCCCGCGCGGCCAGGACCGCCGCCCGGCACTCCTCGGGCGTGCCCCACGCCGTGCGCAGCGCCCGCGCCTTGGTCAGCCACAGCGACAGGTCGTACTCCTCCGTGTACCCGATCGCGCCGTGGAGCTGCAGCGCCGTCCGCGCGCAGGCGTACGCCGCCTCGCAGGCGCTCACCTTCGCCGCCGCCACATCCGCCGGAGCCATCGTCACCGCGGCGCCCAGCACCAGCGGCCGGGCGAACTCCAGTGCGATGCGCGCGTCCGCCAGCCGGTGCTTGACCGCCTGGAACGAGCCCACCGCCACCCCGAACTGGGTGCGCTGCCGCACATACCCCACCGTCCGCTCCAGCAGCGCCAGACCGACGCCGAGCGCCTGGGCGGCGGTGGCGAGCCGGGCCAGCAGGAGGGCCTCGGGCGGGGGCGGCCCGGCCGCGAGCAGTTCTCCGCCCGGCCGCAGCCGGGTCAGCCGCCGCGCCGGGTCCAGGGAAGGCCGTACGGGGTCATGGCCCGGGGCCAGCCGCACCCCGTCGGGCGCCACGGACAGCCGTACGTCCGCCAGGTCCCCGTCGAGCGCGTACGCCCCCTCGTACGCCACCGTCGCCACCGACCCGCCCGCCGCCAGCGCCGGCAGCAGCCGCTTCGCCGGACCCGGTGCGCGCAGCAGGGCCGCCGCGGTCACCGTCTCCACCAGCGGACCCGGTACCGCGTGCCGCCCCAGCTCCACGAACGCCACGGCCAGGTCGACCGGTCGGAGCCCCAGCCCCTCGTACTCCTCCGGGACCGCCAGCGCGAACACCCCCGCGTCGGCGAGCCGCGACCACAGCGCCCGCCCGCCCGCGTGCTCCCCCCGGCTCCACGCCCGCACCGCCTTCGGCGTGTCGGCCGCCGTCAGCAGCGCGTCCAGGGAGGCGGCGAACGCCCGCTGCTCGGCGTCCAGGAGGAAGCGCATCAGCGGCGTCCCTTCGGCAGGCCGAGCAGCCGCTCGGCGACGATGTCGCGCTGGATCTCGTTGGTGCCCGCGTAGATCGGACCGGCGAGCGAGAACACATACCGCTCCGCCCAGTCGGTGTCCGCCCGCTCGCCCTCCTCGCCGAGCAGGTCGAGCGCCGTCTCGTGCAGCGCGATGTCGTACTCGGACCAGAAGACCTTGTTCAGGCTGGACTCCGGGCCGAGCCGCTCGCCCGCCAGGAAGCGGGAGGCGGCCGCGTAGGTGAACAGCTGGTGGGCGCGGGCCCCGATCAGGGCGTCCGCGACCCGCGCGGCCGACTCCGGGGGGCCGCCCTTCGCACGCCACACCTCGTGCAGCCGGTCGGCGGAGGCGAGGAAGCGGCCGGGGGAGCGCAGGGTCAGCCCACGCTCGTTCGCCGCCGTCGACATCGCGATCCGCCAGCCCTGCCCGGGCTCGCCGATCACGTCCTCGTCCGGCACGAACACCTCGTCCAGGAACAGCTCGGCGAACGCCGGCTTCCCGTCGAGCCGGCCGATCGGACGCACGGTCACCCCGGGCGCGTCCAGGTCGAACATGACGTAGGTGAGCCCCTGGTGGGGCTTCGGGGCGTCCGGGTCGCTGCGGAACAGACCGAAGGCCCGGTCGGCGAAGGCCGCGCGGGACGACCAGGTCTTCTGGCCGCTCAAGCGCCAGCCGCCCTCCGCGCGGACCGCCCGCGAGCGCAGGGAGGCCAGGTCCGAACCGGCCTCCGGCTCCGACCAGGCCTGCGCCCACACCGTCTCGCCGCGCGCCATGGGCGGCAGCACCCGGGCCCGCTGCTCCTCGGTGCCGTGCTCCAGCAGGGTCGGGCCCAGCAGGCTGATCCCGTTCTGGTTGACGCGCCCCGGGGCGCCCGCCGCGTAGTACTCCTCCTCGAACAGCAGCCAGCGGATCAGCCCGCACTCCCGGCCGCCGTAGCGCGCGGGCCAGTCCACCACCGACCAGCCGTCCGCGGCCAGTTCGGCCTCCCACGCGCGGTGCGCCGCGAACCCCTCCGCCGTCTCCAGGGAGGGCGGCGCGACGGCCGGCACATGCGCCTCCAGCCAGGCACGGGCCTCGGCGCGGAACGCCTCCTCGTCCCGGGTGAGGGCGAGATCCATGGGCGGCCCTCCTTTCCGTTTCCGTGTGCGGCGAACCTTTTCTAACAAGTGTTTGGTAGGTTAGCGTGGCGGTATGACAGACGTCGAGACTCCGGCGTACGTACCCGGCCACGGACTGCTCACGGGCCGCACCGCCGTCATCACCGCGGCGGCCGGCGCGGGCATCGGCGGCGCCACCGCCCGGCGCTTCCTCGAGGAGGGCGCACGCGTCCTGATCAGCGACGCCCACACCCGGCGCCTGAAGGAGTACGAGGCCGCACTCGCCGCCGAGTTCGGCGCGGCCTCCGTCGCCGCGACCCCCTGTGACGTCACCGACGACAGCCAGGTCCGGGCCCTGTTCCAGGCGGCCGTGGACACGCACGGACGGCTCGACGTCGTCGTCAACAACGCCGGACTGGGCGGCACCGCACCCCTCGTCGACATGACCGACGACCAGTGGACCCGCGTCCTGGACGTCACGCTGAACGGCACCTTCCGCTGCACCCGGGCGGCGCTCCGCCTGATGCGCGGGAACGGCCGGGGCGTGATCGTCAACAACGCCTCCGTCCTCGGCTGGCGCGCCCAGGCCGGCCAGGCCCACTACGCCGCCGCCAAGGCCGGCGTGATGGCCCTGACCCGCTGCGCGGCGATCGAGGCCGCCGCCTACGGCGTCCGCGTCAACGCCGTCGCACCGAGCCTCGCCCTGCACCCGCACCTGGCGAAGGTCACGACCCCCGAAGTACTGGAGGAACTCACCGCGCGCGAGGCCTTCGGCCGGTACGCCGAACCCTGGGAGATCGCCAACGTGATCGTGTTCCTCGCGTCCGGCTACTCCTCGTACCTGACGGGCGAGACCGTCTCCGTCAGCAGCCAGCACGCGTAGGACGACAATGGGCCCGTGCCGACCAAGAAGAAGCCCCAGGTGACCGCCGCCGAGCCGCCCGCGGCCGCCGCCGCCCGCGACCGCCGCGGCGAACTCCTCGACACCGCCGCCGAGGTCTTCGCCGAGCAGGGCTACAACGCCACCACCGTCCGTAAGATCGCCGACCACGCGGGCATGCTCGCCGGCAGCCTCTACTACCACTTCGACTCCAAGGAATCGATGCTGGAGGAGATCCTGCGCACCTTCCTCGACGAGCTGTGGAAGGGCTACGACACCGTCCTCGACGCCGGTCTCGGCCCGCGCGAGACCCTCGAGGCCCTGGTCACCGAGTCGTTCCGGGAGATCGACCGGCACCGCGCCGCCGTCGCGATCTACCAGAAGGAGAGCAGGCAGCTGGTCGCGCAGGAACGGTTCGCGTTCCTCGCCGAGTCCCAGCGCAGATTCGAGAAGGCGTGGCTGGCCACGCTGGAACGCGGGGTCGGGCTCCAGGTCTTCCGCGCCGACCTCGACGTCCGCCTCACCTATCGGTTCGTCCGCGACACCGTCTGGGTCGCCGCGTCCTGGTACCGGCCCGGCGGACAGCACAGCCCGGAGGAGATCGCCCGGCAGTACCTGTCGATGGTGCTGGACGGGATCGCCGTACGCACGTAACCCACTGGGGAGTTGCCATGGCCGAGGCCTACATCGTCGAAGCGGTCCGTACGCCCGTCGGGCGGCGCGGGGGAGGACTGAGCGCGGTCCACCCGGCCGATCTGGGCGCGCACGTGCTGAAGGAACTGGTCGCCCGCGCCGCCGTCGACCCGGCGGCCGTGGAGGACGTCGTGTTCGGCTGCCTGGACGCCGTCGGCCCGCAGGCCGGGGACATCGCCCGCACCTGCTGGCTCGCCGCGGGGCTGCCCGAGGAGGTGCCCGGCGTGACCGTGGACCGCCAGTGCGGCTCCTCCCAGCAGGCCGTCCACTTCGCCGCGCAGGCCGTGCTCTCCGGCACCCAGGACCTGGTCGTCGCGGGCGGCGTGCAGAACATGTCGCAGATCCCCATCGCCTTCGCCACCCGCCAGGCCGCCGAGCCGCTCGGTTTCACCCAGGGCCCCTTCGCGGGCAGCGAGGGCTGGCGCGCCCGCTACGGCGACCGGCCCGTCAACCAGTTCGCCGGCGCCGAGATGATCGCCGCGAAATGGGGCATCAGCCGCCTCGACCAGGAGGAGTTCGCGCTGCGCTCCCATCAGCGGGCGGTCCGGGCGATCGACGAGGGCCGCTTCGCGCGGGAGACCGTCGCCCACGGCGACGTGACGGCCGACGAGGGGCCGCGCCGCGACACCACCCTGGAGAAGATGGCCGCCCTGAAGCCCGTCATCGGCGGCGGGACCGTCACCGCCGCCTGCTCCTCCCAGGTCTCCGACGGCGCCGCCGCCCTGCTCCTCGCCTCCGAGCGGGCGGTCCGCGAACACGGGCTCACCCCCCGGGCGCGCGTGCACCACCTCTCCGTACGCGGCGAGGACCCCATCCGCATGCTGACCGCGCCCATCCCGGCGACGGCGTACGCCTTCAAGAAGACCGGCCTGACCATCGACGACATCGACCTCGTCGAGATCAACGAGGCCTTCGCCCCCGTCGTCCTCGCCTGGCTGAAGGACACCGGCGCCGACCCGGACAAGGTCAACGTCAACGGCGGCGCCATCGCCCTCGGCCACCCCCTCGGCGCGACCGGCGCCAAACTGATGACGACCCTCCTCCACGAACTGGAACGCACCGGCGGCCGCTACGGCCTCCAGACGATGTGCGAGGGCGGCGGCCAGGCGAACGTGACGATCATCGAGAGGCTGTGACGGCGGCGACGCAGCTCGGCCGCCCACTTCGGCGGACGGAGTCCGGCGCAGGCTCCCGAAGCCCGTGAGGCCCCCTGGGGCCGAGTGGTGCGAGGGGGCCGTCGGGGGTGGTGTCGATGTGCGAGGGCGGCGGTCAGGCGAATGTGACGATCATTGAGAGGCTGTGACGGCGGCGATGCAGCTCGGCCGCCCACTTCGGCGGACGGAGTCCGGCGCAGGCTCCCGAAGCCTGTGAGGCCCCCTGGGGCCGAGTGGTGCGAGGGGGCCGTCGGGGGTGGTGTCGATGTGCGAGGGCGGCGGTCAGGCGAATGTGACGATCATTGAGAGGCTGTGACGGCGGCGATGCAGCTCGGCCGCCCACTTCGGCGGACGGAGTCCGGCGCAGGCTCCCGAAGCCTGTGAGGCCCCCTGGGGCCGAGTGGTGCGAGGGGGCCGTCGGGGGTGGTGTCGATGTGCGAGGGCGGCGGCCAGGCGAATGTGACGATCATCGAGAGGCTGTGAGCCGTACCCTCACCGATTCGGCCTCCCGCACGATCCGTTCCACCAGCTCCGCGCACGACGGCAGGTCGTCGATCACCCCGGCGACCTGCCCCGAGGCCATCACCCCGAGATCCGTGCGGCCGTCCACCATCGCCGACCGCAGCAGCATCGGGGTGTTGGCGGCCAGCAGGACCTGGCTCCAGGACAGCTCCTTGCCGTGGCGCAGGGCGAGGCCGTCCCGGACCATGCCCGGCCAGGACAGCCCCGACAGCTTTCGGAACGCCGCCGCCCGGCGCACCGCGTGCAGCAGACGGCGCGCGCGCCCCGAGCCCTCCAGGGCGTCCACCAGGTCCGTGCGGAGCATGCGGTGCGGCAGACCGTCCACCGCGCGGGTGACCGTGACGTCCCGGACCGTCGCCGCCAGATAGCGGGCCTTCACCGGGTCCGGCACCGTCGAGTCCGACGTCAGCAGGAAGCGCGTGCCCATCGCCACGCCCGCCGCCCCGTAGGCCAGCGCCGCGACCAGGCCCCGGCCGTCGAAGAAGCCGCCCGCCGCCACCACCGGGATGTCCACCGCGTCCACCACCTGCGGCAGCAGCACGGTCGTCGCCACCTCGCCGGTGTGCCCGCCGCCCTCCCCGCCCTGCACCACCACCGCGTCCGCACCCCACGCCGCGACCTTCTCGGCGTGTCGGCGCGCCCCCACGGAGGGGATCACGACGACCCCGGCCTCCTTCAGCTCGGCGATCAGCTCCCGCGAGGGCGCCAGCGCGAACGACGCCACCCGCACCCCCTCGTCGACGACGATCCGCACCCGGTCCCCGGCGTCCCCCGCGTCCGCCCGCAGATTAACCCCGAACGGCGCGTCCGTACGGGACTTGACCTCCCGTACCGCCTCCCGCAGCCCGTCCACGGTCATCGTCGCCGAGCCGAGCACACCCAGCGCGCCCGCCTCCGCCACCGCCGACACCAGCCGGGGGCCCGCCACCCAGCCCATCCCGCTCTGCACGAGCGGATGCCGCACCCCGACCAGCCGCGTCAGCGCCGTCTCCATCAGACCGGCACCTCCCGCGCGCGGGTGTTCCCCGGATCGATCACCTCACGGATCAGCCGCAGCTCGGCGGCGGTCGGCTCGCGGGTGCACGGCACCTCGTCCGGGACCACGAGCGCGAACCCCGTCGCCTCCCGCACCTGCTCCACCGTCACCCCCGGATGCAGCGAGGCCAGCCGCATCGCGCGGTCGGGCGTGGCGAAGTCGAACACGCCCAGGTCGGAGACGACCCGCGGGATGCGGTGGTGACGGGCGCCGGCCGCCCGGTCGTACCCGACCCCGCACACCATGTCGACCCGCTCGACGAACACCCGCCGGGAATGCTTCGGGATCCAGTAACTGGTCGGGTTGTTGAGGGTGTTGACCGGCGCCCCGCGCACCCCGAGCAGCTGGCGCCGCGGCCGCGCCCAGTCGCCGACGCAGGAGATGTTCTGGTTGCCGTACCGGTCGATCTGGCTCGCGCCCATCATCACGTGCCGCCGCCCGCCGGTGACCAGCTCCAGGTGCTGCCGGTACGGCAGCCAGCCCTCGGCCGTGCCGTCCGGGCGGACCAGCGTCGCCTCGCCGTCGGTGAGCAGCAGGTCCGGCGCGAACGTGAGCCGGGCCAGCCGGGCCCCCACGGAGGGGACCAGACCCATCGGGCTCGCCAGGATCTCGCCGCCGTCCCGCCAGGCCTCGGCGCAGGCGATCACGCAGTACTCGGCACGCGTGGTCATGAGTCCCCCCGGGCCGCCGCCTGGTACGCCGCCTCGTCCCCGGCCAGATACCGCGCCGCGAACTCCTCCCACGGAGTGGTCGCGTACCGCTTCTGGAACGCCTCGTCCCGGCCGTAGTCGGGGGCGCAGGACGTGAAGTGCGCGCCGCCCGGAGCCTCCACCACCCCGGTCACCGCATGCCGCTTGATCAGCAGGGTCTGCGGCGGCGCCGCCTTCGTCAGCTCGGCCGTGTCGACGATCCGTTCGCAGGACAGATACGCCGTGTCCGCCGCCGCGCAGAAGAGGTCGTCGAAGTACGGGTCCGGGCCCAGATACTGCCCGTTGCCCAGCCGGTCGGCCCGGTTGACGTGCACCAGGGCCGCGTCCAGGCGCAGGGCGGGCATCGCGACGAACGTCTCCCCGTCCTCGTACGGCGAGGTCACCGTCCGCAGGGCGGGGTTGACCCGCATGACGTCCGAGCCGAGCCCCGCCCGCACCGGCAGGAACGGCAGCCGGTTGGCGGCCGCGCGCAGCCCCCACATGAACATCGCCTCGTCGATCTCCATCAGCTCGAACGCACCGCGCTCCCGGGCCGCGCGGTAGTGCGGTTCGAGCGGGATCGAGTCGAGGGTGGCGAAGGCGGCGACCAGGGTGCGGATCCGCCCGGCCGCCGCCAGCATGCCGACGTCCGGGCCGCCGTACGACACCACGGTCAGATCGGTGATCCCGGACCGCAGCAGGGCCCGCACCAGGGCCATCGGCTTGCGGCGCGAGCCCCAGCCGCCGATGCCGAGGGTCATGCCGCTCTCCAGCCGGGAGACGGCCTCCTCGGCCGTCATCGTCTTGTCGGCCACTCAGCCACCGTCCCTTCCGAACGTGTCACGGACCCGGTCGGCCACCCCCGAGACACTCGCCTCGAAGGTGAACCCCTGTTCGAATCGATAGCTGCGGCGCACATCGACCGGGTCGATCCCGTTGAGGGCCGCCTTCGCCAGCCGCAGCAGCTCCCCGTCCTTGGCGGCGATCTCCCGCGCCACCTCCAGCGCGGCCGCGCGCAGCTCCTCGCGCCGGACCACCCGCCACACCGAGCCGTGTCCGTGCAGCTCGGCGGCGGTGACCGTGCGCGAGGTGAAGTACAGGGCGCGCATCAGATGCTGGGGGACCAGCCGGGCCAGATGGGTCGCCGCGCCGAGCGCGCCCCGGTCCAGCTCGGGCAGCCCGAACACCGCGTCCTCGCTCGCCACGATCAGATCCGCGTTGCCGACGAGCCCGACACCGCCGCCCAGACAGAAGCCGTGCACCGCCGCGACCACCGGGACCTCGCACTCGTACACCGCCGCGAACGCCTCGAAACAGCCGCGGTTGACGCCGACGAGCGCGCCCGGCCCCTGCTTCTGGAGCTCCTTGATGTCCACGCCCGCGTTGAACCCCCGCCCCTCGGCGGCCAGCACCACGCACCGGGTCCCCGGGTCCCGGCCGGCCGCGCGCACCGCGTCGGCCAGCGCGAACCAGCCGCTCACCGGCAGCGCGTTGACCGGCGGGACGTCGACCGTGACCAGTGAAATCCCCTTTTCCGGGGACGAGGTGGAGACACCCATGGAAGCATCAGCTACCTTTCCACCAAACGTTTGTTAGGTAGAAAGGTAGCAGCGAATGGAGCTTGACGGGAAGGTCGCCGTCGTCACGGGCGGCACCCGGGGCGTGGGCGCCGGCATCGCGCGCTCCTTCGCGCGCGCGGGCGCCGAGGTGGTCGTCGTCGCCCGCCGGCCCCCGGAAGTCCCGCTGCCCAGGACCGAGTTCACGGCCCTGGACGTGCGGGACGCGGACGCCGTACGGGAGTTCTTCGCCGGGCTGCCCCGGTGCGACGTGCTGGTCAACAACGCGGGCGGCGCGCCGTACCGCCGACTCGCCGACGCTCCGGCCGAGCGCCACGCGCGCGTGATCGAGCTCAATCTGCTCGCCCCGCTGACCGTCTCCCTCGCCGCCCACGAGCACCTGCGGCGGGCCCGCGGCGCGGTGGTGATGATCGGCAGTGTCAGCGGCAGCCGTCCCTCGCCCGGCTCGGCGGCCTACGGCGCGGCCAAGGCCGGTCTGGAGCACCTCGCCCGCTCGATGGCCGTCGAGTGGGCGCCGCAGGTGCGGGTCAACACCCTGGTCGTCGGCATGGTCCACACCGAGCTGGCGCACCTGCACTACGGCGGCCCCGAGGGCGTCGAGGGCGTCTCCCGCACGATCCCGCTCGGCCGGCTCGCACAGCCCGCCGACGTGGGCGCGGCGGCCGTCTTCCTCGCCTCCGACGCGGCCGCGTACATCAGCGGGGCGAGTCTGCTCGTGCACGGGGGAGGGGAGCGGCCCGCGTTCCTCGACGCCGCGACAGCCAACAAGGACGCCGCGACAGCCAACAAGGACGCCGCGACAGTCGACAAGGGCGCCGCGACAGCCGACAAGGGCGCCGCGACAGCCGACAAGGACGCCGCGACAGCCGACAAGGACGCCGCGACAGCCGACAAGGACAGCGAGGAGGCGTGAGATGACAGCACTCTGCGACGGACGGGTGGTCGTCGTCACCGGCGCGGGACGCGGGCTCGGGCGGGCGCACGCGCGCGCGTTCGCGGCGGAGGGCGCGCGGGTCGTCGTCAACGATCTGGGCGTCGGCCTGGACGGCGCGCCGGACCCCGGCAGCCCGGCCGGACAGGTCGTGGCGGAGATCCGCGCGGCCGGCGGCGAGGCCGTCGCCCACGGCGGCGACATCGCCACGCCCGAGGGCGCCGCCTCCCTGGTCGCCATCGCCCTGGAGACGTACGGCCGGCTCGACACCCTCGTCAACAACGCGGGCTTCCTGCGCGACCGGATGCTGGTCAACCTGGACGAGGACGACTTCGACGCCGTCCTGCGCGTCCACCTCAAGGGCCACTTCCTGCCGCTGAAGCACGCCGCCGCGCACTGGCGCGCCGAGGCCAAGGCGGGGCGCACACCCGTCGCCCGCATCGTCAACACCGGCAGCGGGGCCGGGCTGCTGGGCTCGGTCGGGCAGGGCAACTACAGCGCCGCGAAGGCCGGGATCGTCGGCCTGACCCTGGTCGCCGCCGCCGAACTCGCCCGCTACGGAGTCCAGGTCAACGCGATCGCCCCCGCCGCCCGCACCCGGATGACGGAACGGACCTTCGCCGAGACCATGGCGGCTCCCGAGTCCGGCTTCGACGCCATGGCCCCGGAGAACGTCTCGCCGCTCGTCGTCTGGCTGGGCTCCGCCGCGAGCGCGGGGGTCACCGGCCGGGTCTTCGAGGCGGAGGCCGGCCGGATCACCGTGATGGAGGGCTGGCGGCCGGGCCCGACCGCCGACAAGGGCGCGCGCTGGAGCCCGGCGGAGGCGGGGGAGGCCGTACAGAAGCTGCTGGCGACGGCCGAACCGCCCGGCGCCGTGTACGGGGCGTAGCGCGTCAGCCGGTGAGCCGGGCCGTCGCCCGGCTCTGGGCCTCGGTCATGACCTCCAGGAACCGGTTCACCGTCTCCAGCTCCTGCGCGTCGAACTCCTCGCACGCCCGGACGATGTCGCGGGCCCACTCCTCGAAGAACCCCGCGAGCTCGGCGAGCTTGGCCTCGTCGAGCTCGACGAGCACGCGCCGCTTGTCCGTGGGGTGCCTGACCCGGCGGACGAACCCCTTGGCCTCCAGCCGGTCGAGCATGCCGGTGACGGAGGCCGGGGCCAGACCGGTGTGCTCGGCCAGGTCCTTCGCGGTGAGCGGGCCCCGGCGCTGCAGCACGTCGAGGGTCTTCTCCTCCGTGGCGTTCAGCCCCTGCTTCGCCGCGATCGCCGAGTGGAACATCACCGTGACCATGCTGTGCTGCCGGCCCACGGTCATCAGCCGTTCCAGGGCGGCGGCCCGCCGTTCGTCGGTCATGGGGGCCAGGATAACAAATATTTCGTTCGGACGAACTAACGACTTGCGCGGGCAGGCCTCCCGGTGCAAGTCTTTCGTTAGGTCGAACGAAATAAATCCGCACGAGATCCCGAGATCCGCACGGGATCCGGACGAGATCCGGAGGCTCCCATGACCGCCCCCCTCACCACCCCGCCGACCCTCGCGCCGCCACCGCACCCGCACCGCTGGGCCGCCGCCGTCGTCATGACGGTCGCCGCCCTGATGGACCTCGTCGACACCACCATCGTCAACGTCGCGATCCCCTCCATCGCGGACGACCTGCACGCCTCCCCGGACGCGCTCCAGTGGACGGTCTCCGCCTACCTCCTCGGCTTCGCCGCCGCCCTGATCGTCTCCGGCCACCTCGGCGACCGCTACGGCCGCCGCACCCTCTTCCTCCTCGGCACCGCAGGCTTCGGACTGGCGAGCCTCGCCTGCGGCATCGCCCGGACCCCCGGCCAGCTGATCGCCGCCCGAGCCGTCCAGGGCGTCCTCGCCGCCGTCCTGATCCCCCAGGTCATCGGCTCCTTCCGCACCCTCTTCCAGGGCCGCGAACGCGGCGCCGCCTTCGGGATGTACGGCGCCGTCGCCGGCTTCGCCTCCGCCGTCGGACTGCTGCTCGGCGGAGTCCTCACCGACGCCGACCTGTTCGGCTGGGGCTGGCGGTCGGTGTTCCTGGTGAACGTGCCCGTCGCCCTGATCACCCTCGTCGCCGGAGCCCTCCTCGTCCCCGCCACCCGGGAACGCTCCGCGGGCCGCCCCGACACCCTCGGCAGCCTCGCCCTCGCCGCCGGCCTCGTCGCGATCGTGCTGCCCCTCGTCCAGGGCCGCGAGAACGGCTGGCCGCTGTGGGGCTGGCTCTGCCTGGCCGCCGGCGTGCTCACCGTCACCGGCCTCGGCGTCCTCCAGGCCCGACGCCACCCCACCACCACCGTCCCCCTCCTCCCCGCCCGCGCCTTCCGGCTCCCCGCGTTCTCCGTCGGCGTCCTGGTCCAGCTCCTCTTCTCCGTCGGCATGCAGGGCTTCTTCCTCGTCTTCGCCGTCTGGCTGCAGTCCGGCCAGGGCTACACCCCCCTGCAGGCCGGCCTGCTCACCGTCGCCTTCTCCGTCGGCGGCTTCCTCACCGCCCCGGCCGCCGACACCCTCGCCGTGCGCCACGGACGGCTCGTCCTGGCCGCCGGAGCGCTGCTCATGGCCGGCGGCTTCGGCTGGGTGTGGGCCGCGGTCGACGGCGCCGCCGCCGTCCACACCGGCGCCTGGCCGCTCGCCCCCGGCCTGGCCGTCGCCGGCGCCGGCCTCGGCTTCCTCGTGGTGCCCCTCGTCAACGTCGTCCTGTCCGCCGTACCCGCCGACCTCGCCGGCGGCGCCTCCGGGATCTTCTCCACCGCCCAGCAGTTCGGCGGCGCCCTCGGCGCGGCCACCCTCGGCACCGTGTTCTTCGGCCACGCCGACCAAGGACTCACCGAGGCACTGGGGACGGCGATGCCCTGGGTGACCGGCGGGTTCGTCCTGTGCGCGGCGCTGTGCACGGCGCTGCCGCGCACAGCGATCTCCGGCGCCTGACCGCGCTGTACGCCGGTCTGCGCACACCCGTCTGCGCACGGCGGACTGCGCCCGCCGGTCCCCGTACGCCGCCCCGTACACCGCCCTACGTGTCGCACTCCAGCACCGTCCGGCACAGCCCGCACCGCGCCCGGACCCGCCCCTTCACCGGCACCCTGATCCGCTGGTGGCAGGTCGGGCAGGGAAACGTCACCCGCAACGGCCCCCGCGGGTCCGGCGCGAACGCGTACGACGGCTCCGAGGCCGCCGCCGACCGGTGGTCCCCACCCTGCCCATGGCCCTGCGCATGCCGCCGGTCCCGGGCGTACCGGCGCCGCCCCGCCCACCCCGCCGCCGTCAGCGGCGGCTGCCGCCCGTCGTGCAGAGCCCGCTCACGCCCCCGCACATACGCCGAGTACGCCTGCGCACTGGTGAACCACACCGACGGATCCTCCCCGAACACCAGCGACCGCTTCGCCAGCACGTACCCGAACTCCTCCGGCGTCAGATACCCCAGCTTCTGCGAGGAGGCCGCGTCCTCCCGGTACGCGTCCAGCAGCAGCCAGCCCGCACCCAGATACGTCGTCGCCGTGTCCGTGAGGATCTCGTTGTCCCGCGTCCCCGGGAACGACAGGTCCAGCCGGTGCAGATACACATGCATGATCTCGTGCGCCAGCGCCGCCCCGATGTCCCGCCGGTGTGTCCGGAAACGGTCGTTCAGCTCGACGAAGTACTCCGGACCCGCCGCCAGCTCCACATGCGCCGCGTGCTCCATCTCCCGGAACGCCACGATCATCCGCGCGTCCGGCAGCCGGTAGTGCCGCACCAGCTCCCGCGCCACCCGCTGCGCCCCCAGATGCAGATCGTCGGTGTCGCAGAACGCCACGTCGACCGGCGGCACACTCGCCGCGAACTGGTGGATCGTGTCGTACGACAACCGCCGGTACAGCGCCGTGACAGCATCCCGCACCGTCTCCAGATGCGGAAAGCCGTGCTCGACCGGTCCGCCGTTGGCCACGCCCGCACCCCCAAGACGTCTGCACCCGACTCCACTGTACGAGGACCCCGCCGCGCGAGGTGACGGCGCGAGGGCGCCGCCGGTGACGGGCCGCCGAAGGCGACGCACTAGGGTGATCGCCCATGACCACCCGCAACACCCCCGGAACCGGCACCGGAGACGTCGACCCCGCCGTCCGCGCCGAACTCGACCGGCTGCGCGACAGCATCGACAACATCGACGCGGCCGTCGTCCACATGCTCGCCGAGCGCTTCAAGGCCACCCAGCAGGTCGGCCACCTCAAGGCCCGCCACCGGCTGCCCGCCGCCGACCCCACCCGCGAGGCCCGCCAGATCGAGCGACTGCGCACCCTCGCCGAGAACGCCAAACTCGACCCCGCGTTCGCGGAGAAGTTCCTCAACTTCATCATCGCCGAGGTGATCCGCCACCACGAGCGCATCGCCGAGGACGCCGCGACCCCGTCGTCCCGCTGACCCGCACCCACCCGCCCACCGGCGGCGCGATCCGGCCGGGCGGTGCCCCCCACCACGAGCGATGCCCGGCGCCTCCGGCGCGAGAAGGGACATTGGGCGCGTAACGATCCGCCCCTGTGCCCGGCCTGCGGTATCAGGCAGCATGTCGTGCATGTCCGTACTGACGCGCGACGAAGCGCTAAGCCGTGCCCGGCTCCTCGACGTCCACCGCTACACCATCGAGCTCGACCTGACCACCGGCGACGAGACCTTCGGCTCCCGCACCGCCATCAGGTTCACCGCACGCACCGATGGGGACACCTTCGTCGAGATCAAGCCCGCCGACCTGCACACGGTCACGCTCGACGGACAGCCGATCGACCCCGACAGCCTCGACGGCAACCGGATCGCCCTGAAGGACCTCGCCGCCGGGGAGCACGAACTCCACGTCGACGCCCGCATGCGCTACTCCCGCACCGGCGAGGGCATGCACCGCTTCACCGACCCCAGCGACGGTGAGACCTACCTCTACACCCAACTCTTCATGGACGACGTCCAGCGCGTCTTCGCCGCCTTCGACCAGCCCGACCTCAAAGCCGTCTTCGACCTGACCGTCAAGGCCCCCGAAGCCTGGACCGTCCTCGCCAACGGCGTCACCGAACACCTCGGCGACGGACAGTGGCGCGCCGCCACCACCCCCCTCATCTCCACCTACCTCGTCGCCGTCGCCGCCGGCCCCTGGCACTCCGTGCGCACCGAACACCGCGGCCTGCCCTTCGGCCTCCACTGCCGGCGCTCCCTCGCCCCCTACCTCGACGCTGACGCCGACGACCTCCTCGACATCACCCGCGCCTGCTTCGACCGCTACCACGAGAAGTTCGAGGAGCCCTACCCCTTCGACTCCTACGACCAGGCCTTCGTCCCCGAGTTCAACGCCGGCGCCATGGAGAACCCCGGACTCGTCACCTTCCGCGACGAGTTCGTCTACCGCTCCGCCGTCACCGACACCGAACGCCAGACCCGCGCCATGGTCATCGCCCACGAGATGGCCCACATGTGGTTCGGCGACCTCGTCACCCTGCGCTGGTGGGACGACATCTGGCTCAACGAGTCCTTCGCCGAGTACATGGGCTACCAGACCCTCACCGAGGCGACCCGCTTCACCGACACCTGGACCGACTTCGGCGTCGTCCGCAAGGCCTGGGGCTACGACGCCGACCAGCGCCCCTCCACCCACCCCGTCGCCCCCGAGGACGTCCCCGACACCGCCTCCGCCCTCCTCAACTTCGACGGCATCTCCTACGCCAAGGGCGCCTCCGCCCTGCGCCAACTGGTCGCCTGGCTCGGCGAGAAGGACTTCCTGGCCGGCATCAACACCCACTTCGCCCGCCACCGGTTCGCCAACGCCACCCTCGCCGACTTCATCGACTCCCTCGCCGCCGGCACCGACCGCGACGTCCACGCCTGGGCCGACGCCTGGCTGCGCACCACCGGCGTCGACACCCTCACCCCCGTCGTCACCGGCGCCAACGGCGAGCACCACCTCACCGTCGACCGCACCGGCAGCCGCCCCCACCGCATCGCCGTCGGCCTCTACGACCTCGACCTCCCCGGCGACGAAGGCCGCCTCACCCGCCGCGCCCCCCTCGAACTCGACATCCCGCAGAGCGCACCCGTCCCCCTCGGCAAGCGCCCCACCCTGCTCCTCCTCAACGACGGCGACCTCACCTACGCCAAGATCCGCTTCGACGCCCACTCCTTCCAGGGCGTCACCGCCCACCTGTGCGGACTACCCGACCCGCTCACCCGCGCCGTCGTCTGGAACGCCCTGCGCGACGCCGTCCGCGACGGCGAACTCGCCCCCGGCGCCTACCTCGACGCCGCCCGCGCCCACCTCCCGCACGAGACCGACCTCGCCCTCGTCCAGGGCGTCCTCGCCTTCGCCACCGCCCAGGTCGCCGGCCGCTACCTCACCCCAGAGGACCGCCCCGCCGCCCTCACCACCCTGTCCGCCCTGTGCCGCGACCTGATCCGCCGCACCGAGGACGGCGACCACCCCGGCCTGCGCCTGATCGCCGTACGCCACTTCATCAACGTCGCCGCCCAGCCCGACACCATCGCCGCCTGGCTCGCCGACGGCACCGTCCCCGGCGGCCCCGAACTCGACCCCGACCTGCGCTGGCGCGTCCTCGCCCGGCTCGCCGTCCTCGGCGCCACCGACGAGAGCGCCATCGCCGCCGAGTTCGAGCGCGACCCCTCCGCCACCGGCCGCGAGGGCGCCGCCCGCTGCCGCGCCGCCCTCCCCGACGAGGACGCCAAGGCGAAGGCCTGGGCCGCCATGTTCGCCACCGACGACCTCTCCAACTACCTCTTCACCGCCACCGCCCAGGGCTTCTGGCAGCCCGAACAGGCCGACCTGGTCCGCGCGTACGTCCCCCGCTACTACGAGGACGCCGTCGCCGTCGCCGCCCGCCGCGGCCCCGCCATCGCCGACGCCGCCGGCCACTGGGCCTTCCCCGCCCACGCCGTCGACCCCGACTCCCTCACCCTCGGCGAGACCTGCCTGCGCGACGCCGACCCCATCCCGGCCCTGCGCCGCAAACTGACCGACCAACTCGACGACCTCCGACGCGCGTTGAAGGTGCGCGCCACGCACGGCACCGTGTAGCCCGCGCTCTCCTCCCGACGATCGGTATCCACTTTCGGGTACCGATCGTTGGTCTTTTCGGGCGTGTCTCCGCATCGGCGTACAAGCTGGAGCCCCTTCTGCCCCGCGCCCGCCCGGAGGACCCCATGAGCACCCCGCCGCCCGGCTCGGGCTCCGAAGGCCCCGCCCCTCTCCGGCCGCCGCTCGCCTCGGGCCCCGAAGACCCCACCCCTCTCCGACCGCCGCTCGCCTCGGGCTCCGAAGGCCCCGCCCCTCTCCGACCGCCGCCCGGCTCGGGCTCCGAAGGCCCCGCCCCTCTCCGACCGCCGCTCGCCTCGGGCCCCGGGGGCGCCGACGCACTACGGCCCCTGCTCGCCACCGTCCTCGACGCCCTCGACGCGGGCGCACAGGCACGCGGCGGACCCCTCCCGCCCGGCGGCCCCGACGCGGTCGCCGCCCGGCTGAGCGCCGCAGTCGGCGACGTACTCCCCGAACACGGCGACCCCCACGCCCTGCCCACCCTCGTCCGCGCCCTCGCCGAAGGCTCCGCCGACCCCGCCCACCCCCGGTGCGCCGCCCATCTGCACTGCCCGCCCCTCGCCGTCGCCACCGCCGCCGACCTCGCCGTCAGCGCCCTCAACCCCTCCCTCGACTCCTGGGACCAGGCCCCGGCTTCCTCCGAGCTGGAGGCGCTGGTGACCCGGGCACTCGCGAGGGAGGTCTACCCCGAGCTGTCCAAGGGCGCGGAACCCTGCCGACATCCGGCTCCGCAGCGGGGCGCGACAAGCCACCCCGCACCCACAGCCGACGACGCCCGCAACCCACCCCACCCCGATGCCCGGCCCTCGGCCCGTCCCGAGGCCCGGAACCCACTCCACCCCGATGCCCGGCCCTCGGCCCGTCCCGAGGCCCGGAGCCCGCTCCACCCCGATGCCCGGCCCTCGGCCCGTCCCGAGGCCCGGAGCCCGCTCCACCCCGATGCCCGGCCCTCGGCGCATCCCGAGGCCCGCAACCCACCCCACCCCGACGCCCGACCATCGGCCCGTCCCGAGGCCCGCAACCCACTCCACCCCGACGCCCCGCCCTCAGCTCACCCCGACGCCCCGAACCCACCCCACCCCGACGCCCTCGTCACCACCGGCGGTACCGAGTCCAACCACCTCGCCCTCCTTCTCGCCCGTGAGACCCTCGGCCCCACCGTCCGCCTCCTGTGCGGCAGCAACGCACACCACTCCCTGACCCGCGCCGCCTGGCTCCTCGGCCTGCCCGAACCCGTCGTCGTCCCCGCCCCCGCCGGCACCCTCGACCCCGCCGCCCTCGACGCAGCCCTCACCGCCGTGCCCGGCCCCCATCTCGTCGCCGCCACCGCGGGCACCACCGACGCCGGACTCATCGACCCCCTCCCCGACATCGCCGCCCGCTGCGCCGCCCACGGCGCCCGCCTCCACATCGACGCCGCCTACGGAGGCGGCCTCCTCTTCAGCGACCGCCACCGCCCCCTGCTCGCCGGACTCGACGCCGCCCACACCGTCACCCTCGACCTGCACAAACTCGGCTGGCAACCCGTCGCCGCCGGACTCCTCGCCGTCCGCGACCCCGCCGACCTCACCGCCCTGCACCAGCACGCCGACTACCTCAACGCCGACGACGACACCGAAGCCGGCCTCCCCGACCTCCTCGGCCGCTCCCTGCGCACCACCCGCCGCCCCGACGTCCTCAAGATCGCCGTCACCCTCAGGACCCTCGGCCGCCACGGCCTCGGCGCCCTCGTCGACCAGGTCTGCGACCACGCCCGCACCTTCGCCGCCCTCGTCCGCGACCACCCCGGCCTCGAACTCCACGCCCCGCCCACCATCAGCACCGTCCTCTTCCGCCCCACCGGCGCCCCCGACACCGCCGTCGCGGAGATACGCCGCCGCCTCCTCACCGACGGCCACGCCGTCCTCGGCCGCGCCCGCCTCGACGGCCGCCTCTGGCTCAAGGCCACCCTCCTCAACCCCCACACCAGCCCCCACGAACTCGCCGCCCTCCTGAAAACAGCCTCGGAAACCGGCCCCTGAAACGGCCGCCGAAACCGGCCTGTGTAAACGGCAGAAGGAAGCACCCCCGCATGAACACGCCCCCACCCCCCGACACCGACACCCCCCGCGACCTCGTCGGCATCGGCATCGGCCCCAGCAACCTCTCCCTCGCCGCCCTCGCCCACCCCCTCGCCGAACTCGACGCCGTCTTCTACGAACAACGCCCCCGCTTCGACTGGCACCCCGGCCTCCTCATCGACGGCGCCCGCGTCCAGGTCCCCTTCCTCGCCGACCTAGTCACCCTCGCCGACCCCACCAGCCCCTGGAGCTTCCTCAACTACCTCAAGACCCACCACCGCCTCTACCCCTTCTACTTCGCCGAGCACTTCCACATCCAGCGCGCCGAATACGACACCTACTGCCGCTGGGTCGCCGACCACCTCCCCGGACTCCACTTCCGCCACCAGGTCGACGCCGTCCGCTGGAACCCCGAACGCGACATCTTCGAAGTCGACTTCACCCAGCTCGACACCGACGGAGAAGCCGAGGCCCTCGGCCGCACCCACACCAGGAACGTCGTCCTCGGCATCGGCACCGAGCCCTACGTCCCCGACCCCCTGCGCCCCCTCGTCGAGGCCCCCGGCGTCCCCGTCCTGCACGCCGGCGACTACCTCGCCCACCGCGACACCCTCCTCGCCGCCGGCCACGTCACCGTCGTCGGATCAGGACAGTCCGGCGCCGAGGTCTTCCTCGACCTCCTCCGCCACCGCCCCGCCGGCCGCGAACAACTCCACTGGATCGGCCGCACCGAGGCCTTCGCCCCCATGGAGTACTCCAAACTCGGCCTCGAACACTTCACCCCCGACTACACCCGCTACTTCCACGCCCTCGCCGAACCCGTCCGCGACCGCCTCGTCAGCGCCCAGTGGCAGCTCCACAAGGGCATCGACGCCGGCACCCTCGCCGCCATCCACGACGAGCTCTACCGCCGCACCCTCGACGGCGGCTGGCCCGACGCCGTCCTCACCCCCGGCGTCCAGGTCCGCACCGCCGGCCGCATCTCCACCACCCGCATCGAACTCCACCTCGAACACACCCAGCAGAACACCCGCTCCCGCCTCACCACCGACGCCGTCGTCCTCGCCACCGGCCACCGCGAACGCCCCCTCGACCGCATCCTCGCCGGCCTAGACCCCTATCTGCGCCGCGACAGCGGCGAACGCCCCCGCATCGACGAACACTTCCGACTCGTCCTGGACCCTGCCGTCACCGCCACCGGCTGCCACATCTACGTCCAGAACGCCGAACGCCACACCCACGGCGTCGGCGCCCCCGACCTCGGCCTCGCCGCCTGGCGCAGCGCCACCGTCCTCAACACCCTCACCGGCAAGGACAACTACCCCCTGCCCACCCGCACCGCCTTCACCAGCTTCGGCCTCGAACAACGACAGCCCCAGATCCCGCCCGCACGCCGGCCCCCCACACTGACCCCCCTGCGCGACGGAATCTGAGGCCGCCACCTCAGCTCAGAGCACGGCTCAGAACACCGGCGTACCGTCCCGCGTGAGCTTCCAGTCCACCGAGGCGAAGTCCTTCGGGTCCAGCACACCCTTCGCGGTCACCCACTCCGCGATCCGCGTCCGGATCTCCGTCGACTCCGACCACAGCTCGGTGGCGGAGGCCACATGCGGGAACGCCCCACCGCCGTTCGCCCGGTAGTTGTTCACCGCGAACACGAACTGCTGCGCGCCGTCCAGCGCCGCCCCGTTGAACGTCAGGTTCTTGATCCGCGAACCCGCCGCCTGCGCGATGTCGATGTCGTACGACAGCCCCGACACATAGTCGTAGTTGTAGTCCGGCCGGTTGTTCGCGTTCGTCAGCTTGTCGACGTCCACGACCACGCCGGCGGCCGTCTGCACGAAGTACTCCGCCGAGTACTCCAGGTACGCCTTGATCTGCGCGCCCGTCAGCAGCTTCGCCACCAGCGTGTTGTCGTACACGTACAGGCTCGACAGATCCCGGATCGTCACGTTGCCGGCCGGGATCTCCGACGTACGGGAGAACGGCGACGCCTGCGCGATCACCGGCAGCGACGCGTACGACGTCCCCGCCAGCGCCGCCTTGACGACATCCTCCTGCACCTTGGTGATCAGGTCGATGATCGGGGCGTCCTTGTACCGCGCCTCGACCGTCGTCAGCGTCTCCGTCGCCGTACCGACCACCTGGTTGACGTACTCCACGACCTTCGCGTGCTCGTCACTCAGCAGCTTGGTGATCTTCGGGTCGTCCGCCACGGTGTTGGAGTTCAGCACCTTCGACGCCACCGACTCGACCGTCCACCGCCCCTTCTCGAACACCAGCTCGATGTCGAACACGGACAGCCGCTCCGCGTACGCCAACGGCTCCGACAGGACGACCGTCTTCCCGGTCTTCTCGTTCGTCACCTTCAGCTCGGGAATCTCCACATGCGCGTGCCCCACCAGCACCGCGTCGATGTCCGGCACCTGCTGTGCCACCAGCGCCGCCGAGTTCTCGACGTACGGCAGCTGGTCACCGTAGGAGGAGGTGCCCGACGAACCCGAGTGCGCCGAGACCACGACCACGTCCGCGCCCATCGCCTTCAGCTTCGGCACCCACTTCGCGGCCTGCTCCTCAAGGCCCGGGAACGCCAGCTTGCCCTGCACATAGGCCTTGTCCCAGATCGCGATACCGGGGTTCGTCAGACCCAGGATCGCGACCTTGACCGGCGGCGCGCCCTTCACGCAGAACGTCCTGATCGCATACGGCTGGAAGGCCGGCCTCAGCGTCTTGGCGTCCACCGCGTTCGCGCCCAGCAGCGGGAACCGCAGCTGCGACTCGAACTTCCGCAGCGTCTCGATCCCGTAGTTGAACTCGTGATTGCCCAGCGCCGCCGCGTCGTACCCGATCGCGTTCATCGCCTGCGCCATCGGGTGCACCGGACCACCCTTGGCGGTGATCGGGTCCACCTTCGCGTAGTAGTACGTCAGCGGCGTGCCCTGAATCGTGTCGCCCGCGTCCAGCAGCAGCACGTTCTCCCGCCCCTTCTCGGCGCGGATCTGGTTGACGAGCGTCGAGATGCGCGCGAGCCCCTGGGCGTTGCCCGCCTTGTCCGTGTACTCCGCGTTCTTGAAGTAGTCCCAGTTGAAGACATGCCCGTGCAGATCCGTCGTCCCCAGCACGGTCAGCGCGTACCGCTTCGGCTGCTTGACGGGCTTCCCCGGCCTCCCCGCCTCCGCAGCCTGCGCCGCCGGAGCCGCAGCCGCCCCCGCGATCGCCACTCCGGCCCCGGTCACGGCGGACTTCTTCAGAAACTTCCGGCGGTTCAACGGCATGTCTCGAGCTCCTAGCGGAATGGTCAACAACGCGCGTAGACAAACGCGCGTAGATTCTGACCCGGACATGACCGACAGCAACAGGTCCGGGAGGTTTCGATCTGGTGACCAGACCGGTCAACTCCCGCCACGCAAAGGGGAAAGGCATGACAAGGTGGGGCGTATGACCGCCCCGCAGATTCCCCCGTACGGCACCCCCGACACCCCCCTCCTCGCGGTACGCGGCGAGGCCGAACTCGACACCGACCCCGACCTCGCCCGCATCGGCATCACCGTCACCGCACGCGGCAAGGACCGCCGCACCACCCTCGACGACCTCACCCGCCGCAACACCACCGTCGTCGAACTGATCAAGTCCTACGGCGACGCCGTCGAGGACGTCTCCACGGGCGCGGTCTCCCTCACCCCGGAACTCGGGCAACGCGGCCGGGGCGAACGCGTCCGCGCCTACCACGGCCGCGTCCACCTCACCGCCGAGCTGACCGACTTCACCGCACTGGGCGAACTGACGACCCGCCTCGCCGACCTCGACCTCACCCGGGTCGACGGCCCCTGGTGGACCCTGCGCCCCGACTCGCCGGTTTACCGCCGCGCCCGCCGACAGGCGGTAGGGGACGCCGTCCAGCGGGCGAAGGAGTACGCGGAGGCGCTCGGCACCACGATCGGCGCCCTGATCGAGCTGGCCGACACCGGAACCGGATCGGCGCCCGGCCGCCCGCAGTCCGGCTTCGGCCGCCGTATGCGCCGAATGTCGGCGGCGGCGGACGACATGGAGTCCGCACCCGAGCCCCTGAACCTCGAACCGGAGCGGATGCGGGTCCGGGCCGAGGTGACCGCGCAATTCACGATGGTGCCGCCGACCCTGTGAATTCACCCATTCGGGGAATGCGGGCGCGATATCGGTATGCTCATAAGAGCGGCACCCCGCACAATTCAACAGTTGTCAACTCCCCTTCACTAAACGGTTGTTGGCCGGTCACGTCCCCCCGATTCGCTACTGCCCGGTAAGTCATAGGCTCGACTCATGCGCCGAGCAAAAATCGTTTGTACCCTGGGCCCCGCCACCGACTCGTACGACCAGATCAAAGCCCTGGTCGACGCCGGAATGGACGTCGCCCGCCTCAACCTCAGCCACGGCAGCCACGCCGAACACGAGGAGCGCTACCACCGCGTCCGCAAGGCCTCCGACGAGACCGGCCGCAGCGTCGGCGTCCTCGCCGATCTTCAAGGCCCGAAGATCCGCCTCGGCCACTTCGCGGAAGGCCCCGTACTCCTCGAACGCGGCGACACCTTCACCATCACCGTCGAGGACGGCGTCGCGGGCGACGGCAAGCGCTGCGGCACCACCTACGCCGGCCTCGCGCAGGACGTGACCCCGGGCGAACGGATCCTCGTCGACGACGGCAAGGTCTGCCTGGAGGTCACGGAGGTCGTGGGCCACGAGGTCCACACCCGGGTGGTCGAAGGCGGCGTCATCTCCGACCACAAGGGCCTGAACCTGCCCGGTGTCGCGGTCTCCGTCCCCGCCCTCTCCAAGAAGGACGAGGAGGACCTGCGCTGGGCGCTCCGCACGGGCTGCGACGTCATCGCCCTGTCCTTCGTGCGCAGCGGCCGCGACATCCTCGACGTCCACCGCATCATGGACGAGGAGGGTCGCCGCCTCCCGGTGATCGCCAAGGTGGAGAAACCCCAGGCGGTGGAGGCCATCGACGACATCGTCGCCGCCTTCGACGGCATCATGGTCGCCCGCGGCGACCTCGGCGTCGAGATGCCTCTCGAACAGGTCCCGATCGTCCAGAAGCGAGCGATCAAGCTGGCGAAGCGCAACGCCAAGCCGGTGATCGTCGCGACCCAGATGCTCGACTCGATGATCGAGAACTCTCGCCCCACCCGCGCCGAGGCCTCGGACGTGGCGAACGCGGTGATCGACGGCACCGACGCCGTCATGCTCTCGGGCGAGACGAGCGTGGGCAAGTACGCCATCCAGACGGTCCGCACGATGGCCAAGATCGTCGAGGCGGCTGAGGAGGACATCCTGGCCAAGGGCCTCCCGCCCCTCACCGAACGCAACAAACCCCGCACCCAGGGCGGCGCGGTCGCCCGGGCGGCGGCGGAGATCGGCGACTTCCTGAACGCCAAACTCCTGGTCGCCTTCACCCAGACCGGCGACACGGCCCGCCGCCTCTCCCGCTACCGCTCCCCGATCCCCCTCCTGGCCTTCACCCCGGAACAGTCGACCCGCTCCCAGCTGAGCCTGACCTGGGGCTCGGAAACCTTCCTGGTCCCGCCGGTGGGCTCCACGGACGCGATGGTCGACCAGGTCGACGAGCTGCTGCTGAGGTACGGCCGCTGCCAGAAGGGCGACATCATCGTGATCACGGCAGGCTCCCCGCCGGGTGTCTCGGGCGCGACGAACCTGGTCCGCGTCCACCATGTGGGGGAGGACGACAGTCCGAAGTAGGGGGCTGGTCAGTGCTTGGGGCCCACGTGGGCGTCGAGGAGGGCGACGGAGGCTTTGCGGGCGACGGAGACGTTGAACGGTGTTCCGTTGCGGGTGCAGTAGGTCCACTCGACGCCCAGCTTGTCGAGGGTGTCGGTATACAGCTGCCGGATGTCGTCGGAGAGGTTGGTGAAGAAGTAGCGCGGATACTCGTAGCGCTTGCGTTCGGCACCGATGGTCTTCTCGGTCCAGTTCGTGATGCGGCAGCCGTCAGAGTGGATGAGGCCCCGGATGAACTCCCAGGGGTGGGCGTCAACGATGGCTTGCTGCCAAGGCTCAAGGGTGATTCGACGGTCGTGCTTCTTGCCGGGGCCGTGCTGAGGAAAGAGGCGCGGCCAGTGCTGTGAGTAGGAGGTCACCGCGACGCAGCCCTGTCTCTGCAGGATGTACACGCCGATGCCCGGGCGCACCTTCCTGATGGCTTCGCGGCACAGTTCGATGAGCCCGGGCCACGCATCTGCGCAGGCGATGCGCAGGTAGTAGCCGCTGCGCCGATGTGGGCTAATGCATCCGTCGCCGAGATAGAGCCCGAGCAGATATGCGTATGCGCATTCGTCAGCGGGTGGTCCAGGGTCTTGAGGCGCGATACGAGGCAAGGGCTCTAGGCGGTCTTGCCAGGAGCGGATCGCGGCACGGGAGATACCGGTCTGCTTGCTTACCGAATTCAGGCTTCGGCCCTGCGCAACGAGGGCGAGTGCGCGCTTGCGTGTGCTGACGTCGTACATGTGGCCACTCTGTGAGGGTGATCACGACGACACGCAGCAAAAAGCGGATGTTCACGAGAATGGGAACATCCGCTTTTGATTGGCGACCTTCGAATTGAAGGTTAAGTGCCCCGGGTGGGATTCGAACCCACACTGAATACCTTTTGAGGGTATCGTCTCTGCCGATTGGACTACCGGAGCCTCTTCGAACCGAAGGTTAGTGTAGCCCCTCGGTGCCTCAAACATACAGGAGATAGGTAGGCTCTTGTCAGCAGTGCCCCTGCCCTGAACGAGGAGCCCCCGTGACCGCCCCCGAGTCGCCCCAGCCCGTAGACGTGCCCGATGACGACAAGTCGCACGTGCCGCCGCTGACGACCCGTGTCGTCATCGCCGAGGACGAGGCCCTGATCCGGCTCGATCTCAAAGAGATGCTGGAGGAGGAGGGCTACAGCGTCGTCGGTGAGGCCGGTGACGGTGAGCAGGCGATCGAGCTGGCCCGCGAGCACCAGCCGGACCTCGTCATCCTCGACGTGAAGATGCCCAAGATGGACGGCATCTCCGCCGCCGAGAAGATCGCGGAGGAGCGGATCGCGCCCGTGCTCATGCTCACCGCCTTCTCGCAGCGGGATCTGGTCGAGCGGGCCAGGGACGCGGGGGCCATGGCGTACCTCGTGAAGCCGTTCAGCAAGAGTGACGTCGTGCCGGCGATCGAGATGGCCGTCAGCCGGTTCAACGAGCTGAAGGAGCTGGAGAAGGAGGTCGCCGACCTCACGCTCCGGCTGGAGACCCGCAAGCTGGTCGACCGGGCGAAGTCGGTCCTCCAGACGGAGTACGGGCTGACCGAGCCCGCCGCGTTCCGGTGGATCCAGAAGACCTCCATGGACCGGCGGATGTCGATGCAGCAGGTCGCCGAGGCCGTCATCCAGGACGCCGAGGAGAAGAAGGCCAACAAGGGCTGACCCCGCCACACACACGACGAGGCCCGCACCCGGAGAAGGGGTGCGGGCCTCGTCGTATGCCGCGGAGAGGCGGAACCTCAGTCCTCGCCGAGGTAGGCCTTGCGGACCGACTCGTCGTGGAGGAGGTCCTGGCCGGTGCCGGAGAGGACGATGTTGCCGACCTCCATGACGTGGCCGTGGTCGGCGAGCGACAGCGCCGCCTGGGCGTTCTGCTCGATGAGCAGGATCGTCATGCCCTGGGACTTCAGCTCGGCGATGGTGGCCATGATCTTCTGCATCATGATGGGGGAGAGGCCCATGGAGGGCTCGTCCAGCATGAGCAGCTTCGGCTGGGACATCAGGGCGCGGCCCATGGCGAGCATCTGCTGCTCACCGCCGGACAGCGTGCCCGCGGCCTGCTTGCGGCGCTCTCCCAGGATCGGGAAGAGGTCGTAGGCGCGCTGGATGTCCTTCTCGATGCCCGCCTTGTCGCTGCGGAGGAAGGCGCCGAGGCGGAGGTTGTCCTCGATGGTCATGCGGGGGAAGATGTGCCGCCCCTCGGGGGAGTGGGCGAGCCCCAGCGAGACGATGTCGTGGGCGGGGACCTTCTTCAGCGACTTGCCGTTGAACTTGATCTGCCCGCCGACCGGCTTGAGCAGACCCGACAGGGTGCGCAGGGTGGTGGTCTTGCCGGCGCCGTTGGTGCCGATGAGGGTGACGACCTCGCCGGCCTCGACCTTGAAGGAGATGCCCTTGACGGCTTCGATCTTGCCGTAGGCGACCCGGAGGTCCTCGACTTCGAGCAGTGCGGTCATCGGTCGTTCTCCTTGCCGGGCGCGGCGTCCGTGGGGGCCTCGGCGTTGGCCTCGGCGGCCTCGACTTCGGCGATCTCTTCGTCGCCGGGGGCGTTCTCGAAGGGTTCGCCGAGGTAGGCGGCGACGACGCGTTCGTCGCCCTGGACGGTGGCGCTGTCGCCCTCGACGAGCTTCTCGCCCTGGACGAGGACGGCCACGCGGTCGCAGAGGTTGAAGATGAAGCGCATGTCGTGCTCGATGACGAGGACGGCGATGCCCTTGTCGCGGATGGCGAAGACGAGTTCCTCGGTGGCCCGGGTCTCCTGGGGGTTCATGCCGGCGGTCGGCTCGTCGAGGAGGAGCAGGCCCGGCTCGCTGGCCAGGGCCCGCGCGATCTCGAGCTTGCGCTGCTCGCCGTACGGCAGATTCCGCGCGAGGTGCTCGGCCTTGTTTTCGAGGCCGACGAACTCCAGGAGTTCCATGGCGCGTTCGCGGGAGGCCGCCTCGGCCTTGTGGAAGCCGGGGCCGCGCAGGACGGCCGACCAGAAACCTTCCTTCGTCCGCGTGTGACGGCCCACCAGCACGTTCTCCAGGACCGTCATGTTGGCGAACAGTCGGATGTTCTGGAAGGTGCGGGCGATGCCGGCGGCGGTGACCTTGAAGGACTTGGGCGGCAGGACGGTGCCCTTGTAGCGGACTTCGCCCTCGGTGGGGATGTAGAGGCCGGTGAGGCAGTTGAAGAAGGTCGTCTTGCCGGCGCCGTTGGGGCCGATGAGGCCGACGATCTCGCCGCTGTTGACGGTGAGGTTGACGTCGCGGACGGCGGTGAGGCCGCCGAAGCGCATGGTGACGCCGCGTGCGTCGAGGACCGTCTCGCCGGTGGGGGCGACCGTGGTGGTGGTGTCGGTGGTCATGGTGGTCAGGCCCCTGCCTTCGTGAGGACGGTGGGCGCTTCCGCTTCCTCGTGGAACTCGAGCTGGCGGCGGCGGTTGGGGATCATGCCCTCCGGCCGGAAGCGCATCAGCAGGATGAGTGCGAGGCCGAAGGCGAAGAGCTGGTAGTCGCCCAGGAACTGGAGCTTGTTGGGGATGAGGAAGAGCAGGGAGGCGCCGATGAGGGGTCCGCCGATGGTGCCCATGCCGCCGAGGACGACCGCGGCGAGGAGGAAGGCGGAGTTGGGCGGGATGGGGCCGGCGAAGAGGTACTGCTCGGGCGTCACGGTGTAGGTGACGTGGGCCTGGACGGTGCCGGCGAGGCCGGCGAGGGAGGCGCCGACGGCGAAGGCGATGAGCTTGACGCGGAAGCCGTTGATGCCCATGGCGAGGGCGGCGGTCTCGTCCTCGCGGATGGCGACCCAGGCGCGGCCGATGCGGGAGTCACCGCTGCGCCGGAAGACCAGCACGACGATCGCGGTGATGATGAGCATCAGGAAGAAGTAGTTGGCGAAGCGGCCGATGTCGACGCCGAGGATGTTGTGGACGGCTCCGAAGTCGAACCCGAGGATGTTCAGGTTCGGGATGGAGGAGATGCCGTTGGATCCGTTGGTGATGTCGGGGCCGGAGGTGCCGTCGAGGTTGTTGGCGGTGATGCGGAAGATCTCACCGAAGCCGAGGGTGACGATGGCGAGGTAGTCGCCGCGCAGGCGCAGGGTCGGGGCGCCGATGAGGACGCCGAAGACCAGGGAGGCGGCGCAGCCGACGAGGGCGGCGGCCCAGAACGGGAAGTGCACGTCGAACGGCGAGCTGGGGGAGCCGGAGACCATGGCGGCGGCGTAGGCGCCGACGCCGAGGAAGGCGACGTAACCGAGGTCGAGGAGGCCGGCGAGGCCGACGACGATGTTCAGGCCGAGGGCGACGGTGGCGAAGATGAGGATGTAGACGCCGAGGGTCGCGTACTGGTCGTCGGTCTGGGTGAAGGGGAAGGCTGCGGCTGCCACGAACGCGCCGCAGACGGTGATGTTCTGGTGCCGGGCGGTGATCTGGCTGGCCTGGGCGACGAGGCCGGCCTTGCCGACGGCGGCGAAGCCGAAGCCGGCGGTGATCAGGAAGCCGATGAACAGTTCGTCGTACTCGGTGCCGATGCCGTAGGTGAAGACGGTGAGGGCGAGGGCGAGGACGGCGACGATGACCAGGATCTCGGCGTACGCGGGCAGGGCCGGGGCGGGGCGCGGGGTGCTGGTGGCGAAGGCGGCCTTGACGGTCTGCCACTGGTGGCCGAGCTTGTGCTTGGTGTGTTCCCACGACGTGTCGTCGGGGTCGATCGGGTCGGGCTCGGGGTGCTCGAAGGGCAGGGCCAGGGCGCCGAGGAAGGTGGCGAGGCTGGCCACGGCGACGACGTAGCCGCCGGGTTCGAGGTTGACGGCACCGCCGAGGTCGACGCTGATCGCGATGACGGTGTACCAGGCGGTGGCGAATGTGGCGAGCGCGGCGAACTTGATCGCGCCGTCGGCGCCGGCGGGGGTGAGCCAGCCGAGGCCCTTGACGCCGTAGGAGGCGAGGGCGAAGAGGGTGGTGAGGGCGCCGCCGATGAGGACGAGGACCTGCAGGCCGCCCGGGTAGCCGTAGACGGTGAGGTCGCCGGGGAAGGCGGAGGTCCAGGTCCAGGCGAGGAAGGTGGAGATGATGGTGAGGATCGCGCCGCCGGTGGCGAGGGCGCGGGCGGCGGTCTCGGGGATGCCGATGAGGCCGGCGGTGGCGGGCGGTGCGGCGTCGTCGAAGGCTTCGGGTGTGGTGGTCTGTGTCGTCATCGGTGTCACGCCCTGTCCGCGACGCGCTCGCCGAGCAGGCCTTGGGGCCGGAACAGCAGCACGAGGATGAGGAGTACGAAGGCCCAGACGTCGGCCCAGGAGTTGCTGCCGAACTTGTCCATGCCGGGGATGTCGGCGATGTAGGCGGTGGCCAGGGTCTCGGCGATGCCGAGGACGACGCCGCCGATCATGGCGCCGTAGATGTTGCCGATACCGCCGAGGACGGCCGCGGTGAAGGCCTTGAGGCCGAGCAGGAAGCCCATGGTGAAGGAGATCTGGCCGTACTTGAGGCCGTAGGCGACGGCTCCGACGGCGGCGAAGGTGGCGCCGAGGGCGAACGCGATCACGATGATGCGGTCGGTGTTGACGCCCATGAGCTTGGCGGTGTCGGGGTCCTGGGCGGTGGCCTGCATGCCGCGTCCGGTGCGGGTCTTCATGACGAAGTAGGCGAGGAAGCCCATGCTGAGCGGGGCGGCGATGAGCAGGAAGATGTCACCGGTCTGGATGGTGACGCTGCCGAGCTCGAAGGGGCCGCCGTCGATCTGGGGGAAGACGCGGGCGGACTTGGCCTCGGGGTACCAGGCCCAGACGGCCTGCTGGAGCGCCAGGGAGAGGCCGATGGCGGTGATGAGCGGGGCGAGGCGTGGTGCGTTGCGGAGGGGACGGTAGGCGAACCGTTCCGCTCCCACGGCGACGGTGACGGAGACCATGACCGCGCCCACCAGCATGAGCGGCAGGGCGATGGCCATCGAGGTGCCGTCGGGCAGAATGTATACGTAGACCGTGAGAGCGCCGAACGCTCCGGTCATGAAGATCTCGCCGTGGGCGAAGTTGATGAGCTGGACAATGCCATAGACCATTGTGTAGCCGATGGCGACCAGGCCGTACATGGATCCCAGTAGCAGGCCGTTGACCAGCTGCTGCGGCAGTTCGTTCACCGCATGTCCTCCGAGACGGTTCGGATGTTTCGACGGGGGGCCGGATGTGAGTCCGCGCGGGGCGCCAGTGGAACAGCGCCCCGCGCGGCTCAGGAGTGGTGCGGGTGGGTCAGCCGGAGTAGGTACCGGACTTGACGGCCTTCCAGGCACCGTTCTCGACGGCGTAGACGGTGAGCTGCTTGTTGGTGGCGTCACCGAACTCGTCGAAGGAGACCTTGCCGGTCACACCGTCGAAGGAGACGTTCTGGGTGGCGGCGGTGATCTTCGCGCGGGCGTCGTCGGGGAGCTTGCCGTTGTTGTCGTCGACGACCTTCTTGACGGCCTCGATGATGGCCCAGGCGGAGTCGTAGGCGTAGCCGCCGTAGGCGCCGTAGGCCTCCTTGTAGCCGCCGGCCTGGTAGTTGGCCACGAACTCCTTGGCGGAGTCGAGCTCCTCGACGGGGGCGCCGACGGAGGTGGCGAGGTCGCCGGTGGCGGTGGCGCCGGCCAGCTTGATGAAGTCGTCGGCGTAGATGCCGTCGCCGCCGATGAGCGGGATCTTGGCGCCGGCGGCCTTGATCTGCTTGCTGAGCGGGCCGGCCTGCGGGTACTCACCGCCGTAGTAGACGGCTTCGGCGCCGGAGGTCTTCACCTTGGTGGCGACGGCGGAGAAGTCCTTGGAGTCGGGGTTGATGTGCTCGGTGCCGACGACGGTGCCGCCGAGCTTCTTGAACTCCTCGGTGAAGGTGCCCGCGAGGCCGGCGCCGTAGGTCTTCTTGTCGTCGATGACGAAGACCTTCTTCTTCTTGGCGTCGTTGAAGACGTACTGCGCGGCGAACGGGCCCTGGATGGCGTCCGTGGTCGCGGTGCGGAAGTACGACGTGTAGGGGCGCTTCTTGGTGTTCGCCCAGTCGGTGCCCTGGGTGAGCGCCGGGTTGGTGTTGGCCGGGGAGACCTCGACCAGCTTGGCGTCGTCGAAGACCTTCTGCATCGACTCGGCGACGGAGGAGTTCAGCGGGCCGACCACGCCGAGGACGCTCTTGTCGGCGACGAGCGCGGTGGCGTTCTGCTGGCCGGCGGAGGGCTGCGCCTGGTCGTCCTTGGCGACGATCTTGAAGGTGACGCCGTCGACGGTCTTCTGCTTGTTGGCCGTTTTGGCGGCGAGGTCGACGGAGTTCTTGATGCCGAGGCCCAGCGCGGACAGGTCGCCGGTGAGCGGGGCGTCCACGCCGATGGTGACGGTGGTGCCGCCGCTGTCGGAGCCCTTGTCGCCGCCGCTGTCACGCGAACCGCAGGCGGTGAGGGTGAGTGCTCCGGCGGACAGCGCAGCGGTGATGGCGATGAGCGAACGTTGACGCACGTTCCAGTCCTTTCCCTGGGCGGCCCTCCCCCCTGGAAGAGGCCGAGTCGAGCGCTGAGGCCGAAGGGGTATTCCAGCCGCGCGGTGACTGGGCGTGACTCTAAGCGGGTGGAGGGAACGGGGAGGAGGGTCTGAACCAGGCTGTGACGCTCTTGTTATGACACGAGGTAATGCAGAGCGGTACTTGGCGGGTGGAACAGCGAATTTCAGGCCGATTCGCCCTGTCCGCATGCTGAGAACGTGCAGGATGAACCCCGGTGAGTTCAGGTGTCTCAGGCGTTTTGGTCATTACGGGGAATCGTTGCTACAGGCGACCTGTAGGGCCTGGGAGAGGTCCTGCGCATACCGGGGGCCCAGGATGAAGCTCTGCACTTGTATTGCACGCGCATTACGCAGAGTTACGTCGATGAAAGGAAGCCCGGCATTCTCCGGTACTTTCCCGCATTCCGCCACATGCATGGTGATCACGATCTTGCGGGCGGACCCCGCCTTCGTGCGGAACGGGGCCCGAGGTGCCGAGGTCAGCGAGGCGCCGGCGTACGGCTGGGACACCCGGGTCACCGTGACCGGGGGCCCCGATTCCACCGTCAGCAGCACCTCGAAGGCGAGGGTGTGCGGACGGGTGCCCGGTGGCACGGTGCGTTCGCCGAGATAGGTGACGTCGACGACCTGGGCGGGAAACGGCGGCTTGGGCGTGGCCTGTTCCCGCCCATGGGGACGGGTCACCCAGAGGAGGGCACCGACGGCCACCAGGGTGACGGCGGCGAGGGCGGCCAGGGCGGCTCCACGGTGGGAGAAGAGGAGACGGCGAAGCCGGTTGAAGGGGGCGGGCGGACGCGCCGGGGGAGCGGAGGCGCCGTCGGGGGGCTCCGCCGCGTGCGTGTCCCACGCGTGCGTGCCCTCGCCGGGCTCGATCGGGCCGATGCCGCTCACTGCCAGGGTCCTCCGCCCGGGCCGCCGGAGCGGTACCGGTCGGTGCAGCCCGCGCGCGCCTCACGCTCGATCAACGCGTCGGCGACGTCCGCCCCTTGGCGTTTCTTCTCGGCCCGCGCGGCGTCCACGACGCTCCGCAGGATGTCGTACTGGCCGTTGGAGAGCCCCATCGACTGGTAGTCGCCGTAGGTGTGGCTGTCCAGGACCTCACGGGACCAGTGGGCGACCACGCGCGTGCACAGCTCCTCGGGTGAGGTGGTGGAGGGAGAGACGGAAGGGGAGGGGGAGGCGGAGGGGGTGGCCGCCCGGCCTTGGGCGGCGTCGTCGCAGGCGGTCGCCGCGAGCCAGGCCAGAAGGACCCCCGCCGCCCACCGTGCCGCCGCCCGCGCTCCGCGCGCCCCTCCCGTGGTCATGCCCCGACGCTAGGGCGCCGGGGCAGCAGGGGCAACGGGCCGTGCGGTGCTTCGTCCGGGGAGCCGGTCAGCCCGCCGTGGGGGCGTCCCGCAGCAGACACGTCAGCCGCGCGGTGCACACCCGGCGCCCCGCCTCGTCGCTGATCACGATCTCGTACGTCGCCGTGGACCGCCCCCGGTGCACGGGCGTGGCCACGCCGGTGACCAGGCCGGAGCGGGCGCCCCGGTGGTGGGTGCAGTTCAGGTCGACCCCGACGGCGATCTTGGAGCTGCCGCCGTGCAGCATCGAGCCGACCGAGCCGAGGGTCTCGGCCAGCACCGCGGAGGCGCCGCCGTGCAGCAGGCCGTACGGCTGGGTGTTGCCCTCCACCGGCATGGTGCCGACGACCCGGTCCGCGGAGGCCTCGACGATCTCCACGCCCATACGGGAGCCGAGGTGTCCGGCCGAGAACAGGGCCACGATGTCGATGCCGAGCGCGGCGTACTCCTCGATGACCTCCGGTGGGAACTTCACATGCTGCTGCTCGCCCATGGGGCCGGGCTCCGTTCGTCGATCCGGGTCCAGTCACTGAGCAAACGCTCAGTCGGTCGACGATTGTTCCAGACGCACCACGACGGACTTACTGGCCGGGGTGTTGCTCGTGTCGGCGGTGGAGTCCAGCGGCACCAGCACGTTCGTCTCCGGGTAGTACGCCGCCGCGCAACCCCGCGTGGTCGGGTACAGCACGACCCGGAAACCCGGCGCCCGCCGCTCCACACCGTCCCGCCACTCGCCGACCAGATCCACGTACGAGCCTTCCGCCACCCCCAACGCGCGCGCGTCCTCGGCGTTGACCAGGACGACCCGCCGGCCGTTCCGGATGCCGCGGTAACGGTCGTCGAGGCCGTAGATCGTGGTGTTGTACTGGTCGTGCGAGCGCAGCGTCTGCAGCAGCAGCCGGCCCTCGGGCAGCTTCGGGTACTCGACCGGCGCGGCCGTGAAGTTGGCCTTGCCGGTGGCCGTCGGGAAGCGGCGCTCGTCGCGCGGGGCGTGCGGGAGGGTGAAGCCGCCCGGCCGGGCCACGCGCGCGTTGAAGTCCTCGAAGCCGGGGATCACGCGGGCTATCCGGTCACGGATCGTCGCGTAGTCCTTCTCGAACTCCTCCCACGGCACCTTGCTGTCCTCGCCGAGCACCCGGCGGGCCAGCCGGCTGACGATGGCCGGTTCGGACAGCAGCCGGTCGCTCGCGGGGGCCAGCCGGCCGCGCGAGGCGTGCACCATGCCCATGGAGTCCTCGACGGTCACGAACTGCTCGCCACCGGCCTGCAGATCGCGCTCGGTGCGCCCCAGCGTCGGCAGGATCAGCGCCCGCGCGCCCGTGACGACGTGCGAGCGGTTCAGCTTGGTCGACACGTGCACCGTCAGCCGGGCGCGCCGCATGGCGGCCTCGGTGACCTCGGTGTCGGGGGAGGCGGCGACGAAGTTGCCGCCCATGGCGAAGAACAGCTTCGCCTCGCCGTCGCGCAGGGCGCGGATGGCGCCCACCACGTCGAAGCCGTGCTCGCGCGGGGGCGCGAAGCCGAACTCCCGCTCCAGGGCGTCCAGGAAGGCCGGGGCCGGCCGCTCGAAGATGCCCATGGTGCGGTCGCCCTGCACGTTCGAGTGACCGCGCACCGGGCACACGCCCGCACCCGGGCGGCCGATGTTGCCGCGCAGCAGCAGGAGGTTGACCACCTCGCGGATGGTCGGCACGGAGTGCTTGTGCTGGGTGAGGCCCATGGCCCAGCAGACGATGGTGCGCTCCGAGGCGAGCACCATGCGCAGGGTCTCCTCGATCTCCGCGCGCGTGAGGCCGGTCGCGGTGAGCGTCTCGTCCCAGTCGGCGGCGCGGGCGGCCTCGGCGAACTCCTCGAAGCCGTGGGTGTGCTCGGCGATGAACGCCTCGTCGAGGGCGCCCTCGGTCTCCAGGACCAGCTTGTTGAGGAGCCGGAAGAGGGCCTGGTCGCCGCCGATGCGGATCTGCAGGAACAGGTCGGTGAGGGCCGCGCCCTTGAGCATGCCCTGCGGGGTCTGCGGGTTCTTGAACCGCTCCAGGCCCGCCTCGGGCAGCGGGTTGACGCTGATGATCCTCGCGCCGCCGGCCTTGGCCTTCTCCAGGGCGGAGAGCATCCGCGGGTGGTTCGTGCCCGGGTTCTGGCCGGCGACGATGATCAGGTCGGCCCGGTACAGGTCCTCCAGCAGGACGCTGCCCTTGCCGATGCCGATGGTCTGCGACAGGGCCGAGCCGGAGGACTCGTGGCACATGTTGGAGCAGTCCGGCAGGTTGTTCGTGCCGAGCTCGCGCGCGAACAGCTGGTAGAGGAACGCGGCCTCGTTGCTGGTGCGGCCCGAGGTGTAGAAGACGGCCTCGTCGGGGGAGGCGAGCGCGGCCGTCTCCTCGGCGATGATGTCGAAGGCCCGCTCCCAGGCGACCGGCTCGTAGTGCGTGCCGCCCTCGGGGAGGTACATGGGGTGGGTGAGCCGCCCCTGCTGGCCGAGCCAGTAGCCGCTGCGCGTGGCGAGGTCGTCGACGGGGTGGGCGGCGAAGAACTCCGGGGTGACCCGGCGCAGGGTCGCCTCCTCCGCCACCGCCTTGGCGCCGTTCTCGCAGAACTCGGCGGCGTGCCGGTGGTCCGGCTCGGGCCAGGCGCAGCCGGGGCAGTCGAAGCCGTTCTTCTGGTTGACCCGCAGCAGGGTCAGCGCGGTGCGGCGGACGCCCATCTGCTGCCGGGCGATCCGCAGGGAGTGTCCGACGGCCGGCAGGCCCGCCGCCGAGTGCTGCGGCTCGGCGACCTCCGGCGCGTCCTGGACCGGATCGGCCTTGGGCGGCTTCGTTGCCATCGCACCCTCTCCTTCATGGCTGCCGTGTGCGCGGTGTGTCCGGTCGTGCACGGGGCGTACCGCCGGGTGCGACACGCTTCCAAATCCTCGCACGCGGCGGTGACGACGAAGGCGGTCGGGGGCGTCCGGGAAAAAGCCGTGGCAGCGCACGGGTTGGGCCGAGCGCCCCGCCGGCGTCGACGGGGCCGGGCCCGGCTCGGCGGTGGGCGGGGCCGAGTGTCAGTGGGGCGTGGCAGGATCGGGGGCGTGGCAGAGACAGCATCGAAGAAGACCGAGACCCCCGACGGCGGCAGCCGCCCGCGCCTGATGCTCATGGACGGGCACTCGCTGGCCTACCGCGCGTTCTTCGCGCTGCCCGCGGAGAACTTCACCACCGCGACGGGCCAGCCGACGAACGCGATCTACGGCTTCGCGTCGATGCTGGCCAACACCCTGCGTGACGAGGCGCCCACGCACTTCGCGGTCGCCTTCGACGTCTCACGCAAGACCTGGCGTTCCGAGGAGTTCACCGAGTACAAGGCGAACCGCTCGAAGACCCCGGACGAGTTCAAGGGCCAGGTCGAGCTGATCGGCGAGCTGCTCGACGCGATGCACGTCTCGCGGTTCGCGATCGACGGCTTCGAGGCGGACGACGTCATCGCCACGCTCGTCACCCAGGCCGAGGCCGAGGGCTTCGAGGTGCTGATCGTCACCGGCGACCGCGACTCCTTCCAGCTGGTCACCGAGCACACGACCGTGCTGTACCCGACGAAGGGCGTCTCCGAGCTGACCCGGTTCACCCCGGAGAAGGTCGTCGAGAAGTACGGACTGACGCCCGCCCAGTACCCCGACTTCGCGGCGCTGCGCGGCGACCCGTCCGACAACCTCCCGGGCATCCCCGGCGTCGGCGAGAAGACCGCCGCGAAGTGGATCAACCAGTTCGGCTCGTTCGCGGATCTCGTCGAGCGCGTCGAGGAGGTCAAGGGCAAGGCCGGGCAGAACCTCCGCGACCACCTGGAGGCGGTCAAGCTCAACCGCCGCCTCACCGAGATGGTCCGCACGGTCGAGCTGCCGAAGACGGTCACCGACCTGGAGCGCGCCCCGTACGACCGGACGGCCGTCGCGATGGTCCTGGACACCCTGGAGATCAGGAACCCCTCCCTGCGCGAGCGGCTCCTCGCCGTCGACCCGGGTGGCGCCGAGGCCGAGACCACCCCGGTGGTCACCGCCGGCGTGGAACTCGACGGCACCGTGCTGGGCACCGGCGAGCTGGCCGGCTGGCTCGCCGACCACGCCGGGCAGCCCCTCGGCGTCGCCACCGTCGACACCTGGGCGCTGGGCGCCGGCTCGGTCGCCGAGGTCGCCCTGGCCACCGCCGACGGCCCCGCCGCCTGGTTCGACCCCTCCCAGCTCGACGAGGCCGACGAGAGCGCGTGGGCGGCCTGGCTGGCCGACGGGGACCGTCCCAAGGTCCTGCACAACGCCAAGGGCGCCATGCGGGTCTGCGCCGAGCACGGCTGGTCGGTCGCCGGCGTCTCCATGGACACCGCCCTCGCCGCCTACCTGGTCAAGCCGGGCCGCCGCTCCTTCGACCTGGACGCGCTCTCCCTGGAGTACCTGGGCCGCGAACTGGCCCCCGCCGCCGCGGCCGACGGCCAGCTAGCCTTCGGCGCGGACGACGGCGCCGAGGCCGAGGCCCTCATGGTGCAGGCCCGCGCGATCCTCGACCTCGGCGAGGCCTTCCGCGGCAAGCTCGAGGAGGTCGGCGCGGCCGACCTGCTCCAGGACATGGAACTGCCCACCTCCGTCCTCCTCGCCCGCATGGAGCGGCATGGCATCGCCGCCGACCGCGCCCATCTCGAGGCCATGGAGCAGATGTTCGCCGGAGCCGTCCAGCAGGCCGTGAAGGAGGCGCACGCGGCCGCGGGGCACGAGTTCAACCTGGGCTCGCCCAAGCAGCTCCAGGAGGTCCTCTTCGGCGAACTGGCCCTGCCCAAGACCAAGAAGACCAAGACCGGCTACACCACCGACGCCGACGCCCTGGCCTGGCTCGCCGGCCAGACGGACAACGAACTGCCGGTCATCATGCTCCGCCACCGCGAGCAGGCGAAGCTCCGCGTCACCGTCGAGGGCCTGATCAAGACGATCGCCGCCGACGGCCGGATCCACACCACGTTCAACCAGACGGTCGCCGCGACCGGCCGGCTGTCCTCCACGGACCCCAACCTGCAGAACATCCCGGTCCGCACGGACGAGGGCCGCGCGATCCGCCGCGGCTTCGTCGTCGGCGAGGGCTTCGAGTCCCTGATGACCGCCGACTACAGCCAGATCGAACTGCGCGTGATGGCCCACCTCTCCGAGGACGAGGGCCTCATCCGGGCGTTCACCTCCGGCGAGGACCTGCACACCACGGCCGCCTCCCAGGTGTTCGCCGTCGAACCGGGCGTGGTGGACGCGGAGATGCGCCGCAAGATCAAGGCCATGTCCTACGGCCTGGCCTACGGCCTGTCGGCGTTCGGCCTGTCCCAGCAGCTGAACATCGAGGCGGGCGAGGCCCGCGCCCTGATGGACGCCTACTTCGAGCGCTTCGGCGGCGTCCGCGACTATCTGCGCCGCGCCGTCGACGAGGCCCGGGCCACCGGCTACACCGCGACCCTCTTCGGCCGCCGCCGCTACCTCCCCGACCTCAACAGCGACAACCGCCAGCGCCGCGAGGCGGCCGAACGCATGGCCCTCAACGCGCCCATCCAGGGCACCGCGGCCGACATCGTCAAGATCGCCATGCTCAAGGTGGACGACGCACTGCGCACGGCGGGCCTCACCTCCCGCATGCTGCTCCAGGTCCACGACGAAATCGTCCTGGAGATCGCCCCCGGCGAGCGTGCGGCAGTGGAGGAGATCGTCCGCCGCGAGATGACGGGCGCGGTCCGGCTCCGGGCCCCGCTGGACGTCTCGGTGGGCGCGGGCCCCGACTGGGAGTCGGCAGCGCACTAGCCTCCGACGGGGGAGCGACGGCTTGCTCCCCACGTTGCATGGAGAGGCCCGGTCGGCGGGGACCGGGCCCTCTCCCATCGACAGGGCACCCTTCTCATGCCGCCTCCGCCGCAACGGCGATCGGCCACGACGGCGCTCTCCGGCGGTGCCCGCCCGCCCGTCACCCCCGGTACATCCCCCGAAGGGCCCTCACCCGCGTGGCCCCCGAGAACACGCCCCGCACGGCTTCCGCCCGCCACGATGCCGCCATGGGTATACGTACGCACCACCGCCGGACGGCGGCCCTCACCCGCGGCAGCGCGGCCGCGGACACTCAGGCCGACCCCGGCGCGGCTCCCCCCGGGCGCCGGCTCCCCGCCCTCGCGCCCGCCGCCTCCACGGCCCGCGTCCCCGGCACCCCCGGCGGCACCCCGCGCCTGTGGGCCGAGCAGACCCGCGCCTACCTCACCCTCGCCCTGGCCAACCTGACCGCCCTGGGCCGTCCGCACCGACGAAAGCCGGCCCGCCGTATCACCGTCTTCGTCGCGACGACGCCCCTCAGCGCACGCCCTGACGGCTCCGCCCCACACCGGCCTCCGCCGGCCGCCCGCCCGCCGCACCCCCGGTGACCGGACGCCACACGCGCACGCCGACGGCGTACAGCAGCAGCCCCAGCACCAGGCCCGCGCCCGCCCCGAAGCAGGCCGTCGGGATCAGCTCCCACGGTTTCGCGCCGTGCGGCTCCCGGTACGCCCACCAGCGCGACACCCGCTGCACGGCCCCCGCCAGCCCGCACCCGCCGATCACCGCCGCCGCCGTCCACCGGTCCCGCGAGGACAACGACGGCACCCCGACCGGCCCGCCCGCGGGCGCCCGGCGCAGCGCGTGCACGACGAACGCGGTGATCACGACGGCGGCCACGGCCGAACCGCCGTACTGCAGGTACCAGTACAGCGGCGAACCGGCCACCTCCTCGCCCAGCACCGGGAACAGCCGCATGCCCCAGCGGTCCAGGTGCGTGAACGCGTCCCACACCACATGCGTCGACGCGCCGAGCACCGCGGAGACGTACCACCACAGCACGCCGGCGGCCCGCACGCGCGCGCGTGGCGCCCCGCACCGGGTCAGCGCGGCCGTCCGCGCCTGCCGGGACCGGGGCAGCAGCGCCACCAGTGGCTCGCGCAGCAGCAGCCAGAGCCCCACCAGCGTCCAGGCGATGACCACGTCGACCGTGAAGACACCGGGGAAGGAGTGCGTGACATCGCCGAACTCCATCGCCCCGGACCGGACACTCGCCGCGTAATAGGTCAGGTCGGGCGCGAACGAGCCCGCCACGAGAACGGCCGGAACCAGCCGTCCGCGGCCGGTCCCGTCGGCGCGCACCCCGGGCAGCACCGCCGCCGCGTGGCTCAGAGTGAACGGCAACGCGGCTCCCGGGGGCGGAGGGTGGAGATCTCGATCGGCATGCAGGCGGAAGACGTCCCGGGTGCGGCAGTGGTTCCCGGACGAACGGAACCCGGCCAACCGGTGAAATGGAGGTGCGAACGGGTGCCGGTGCAAAAGAAGTTGTCGTAGGGTCGCTGGGGTTGCCGTGCCGCCGCGGGCAGTCGAACAAAAGAACAGACCAGTACGGGTCGCTCCGGGTGCAACCCTCGGGGCGGGTCGATCGTCACAACAGCCGCAGGGGTGCCACAGCCATCACGGGCGTGGCGCAGACACGGACACGGACGCCGGGCGTCCACGGGAGGGGTTCGCTTCATGTCGTCGGCGCATTTCGGCAGCAGGCTGCGCAAGGGAGCGGTCAACACCACCGTGGCCGCACTGGCGGTCGCGGCCCTGGCCGCATCCCAGGCACCGGACGTCACAGCCTCCGGCGTCAGCGGAAGCGGACAGGCGGCCGCCGACACCCCGGCGGCCGCGGACGCGAGCACCGACGGCAGCGCCACCGGCAACTCGCCGTACTACACGGACCTGCCGCCGCTGAACAGCCCGAACCCCGCGCCCAGCGCGAGCGCCACCACCAGCCCGGTCGGCACCGGCAGCTCCGAGGCGGGCATCCCCGCGACCGTCCTGGACGCCTACAAGAAGGCCGAGGCGGAGCTGGCCCAGTCCAAGCCGGGCTGCAACCTGCCCTGGCAACTCCTCGCCGCCATCGGCAAGGTCGAGTCGGGCCAGGCCCGCGGCGGCAACGTCGGCGCCGACGGCACCACCCTCTCGCCGATCCTCGGCCCCGTCCTCAACGGCAACGGCTTCGCCAACATCAGCGACACCGACAACGGCGCCTACGACGGCGACAGCACCTACGACCGTGCCGTCGGCCCCATGCAGTTCATCCCCTCCACCTGGGCCTGGGCGGGCCGCGACGGCAACGACGACGGCAAGAAGGACCCCAACAACATCTACGACGCCGCGCTCGCCGCCGGCCATTACCTGTGCCGCAACAACTGGGACATGTCCACCACCTCGGGCATGCGCAGCGCGATCCTCAGCTACAACAACTCGACGGCCTACTACAACACCGTCATGTCGTGGCTGGAGTACTACCGCAAGGGCACCCACTCCATCCCCGACGGCACCGGCACTGTGCCCTCCGGCCGCAGCGACGACGAGCCGAGCACGCCGTCCACCCCGTCGACGCCCAGCACGCCGTCGACCCCGAGCACGCCCAGCACCCCCTCGACGCCGAGCACCCCGGCGCCCACACCGACCGACACGGTCGACCACCTCGAGAACGCGGGCAGCACGGCCAAGCTCACCGCCATGGCGGGCGACGCCTTCACCACGAAGGTCAGCACCCGCGCGGAGACCGAGGCCGGCAAGGCCGTCGCCAAGGTCCGGGTCCGCTTCACCATCGTCGGCGACACCGACCTGACGTTCGCGGGCGGCGAGAGCGTCGCCACGGTCGCCACCGACAGCAAGGGCGTCGCCGTGGCGCCCGCGCTCCAGGCGGGCGAGAAGACCGGCACGTTCACCGTCCGCGCCACCATCGCGGGCCGTACGATCACCGCCCTCGACTACAAGGCCACCGTCACCGCGCGCGCCGCCGACGCCCTCGCCCGCACCGCCGAGACCGCGCTGACCTGCGTCGCCGGCGGCGAGTTCGCCGACCAGGTCGCGGTGAAGGCCACCTACGAGGGCGCCGTCGCCGACAAGGTCGCCGCGACCGCCACCCTGATCAAGTCGGCCGACGACCCGACCGCCAACGACAAGGGCCCCTACTTCAAGGACGCCTCCGGCAACCCCGTCCGCACCCTGACGGACCTGCAGACCGACGCGAACGGCGTGCTCCAGCTGCCGAAGCTGTACGCGGACGACACCGCCGGCACCTACCTGCTGCGCATCACCACCACCGGCGGAGCGACCCTCACGGTCGAACTGACCGTCACGGCCGCCGCGTCCACGACCCCGGACCCGACGCCCAGCGAGTCGTCGAGCACGAGCCCGTCCCCGAGCGCCAGTGCGAGCGCGGACGCGAGCAGCAGCGCCTCGCCGAGCGAGTCGTCGTCCACCTCCGGGTCGTAGCCCGGCACCCCGCCCTCTCGTACGGCCACTGCGGCGCCCTTCCCGACGGAGGGGCGCCGCAGTGCTGTCCGACGTGTTCTCATCTCACCCGCCGGTTGCTACGGTGCCGCAGCTGACGCCCTGTCAGCTCCGGGACCGTTCACGCCGGGAGGCCCGTATGCGCGCCCTGATCGCCGCCGCGACCGGTCTCGCCGTCGCGCTCGTCGTCGTCCTCGGCCTCTCCGCGATCGGCACACCCACCGGCAAGACCTCACCGAAACCGCTCCTGACCACCGTGCCCGCCCACCCGTAACCGCCCGCCCACCCGTAACCGCCCCGGAGGGAGGCCGAGATGCGCCGTACGACAAGCCTGGTCCTGCTCGCCCTCGCCGTGTTCTGCGCGGCACTCGCCCCACTGGTGCGCTGGTACGCCTTCCCGCGCCTGGCCAAGATCCCGGCGAACGAGTACCAGACGATGGTCCTGGAGGCGAAGAACGCCACCCTCCTCGACTACGGCACCATGACCGCCCGCACGGTCCCGAAGGTGACCATCGTGCAGACCCTCAAGGGCGACGTGGAAGCCTCCGAGAAGATCGAGAAGACAGCAGGCCGGGACGTCGTCGTCTGGGACGGCCTCTCCTACATCCAGGGCCCCGACGGCAAGATGGTCTCCAAGGTCCCCGAGCGCTACATCTTCGACGCCCACACCCAGGAACCCGTCCACGCCACCGGCGAATCCGTCGACGGCGACCCGGTCCGCCGCGAGGGCATCGAGTTCAAGTGGCCCTTCCTCACGGAGAAACGCGACTACGAGTACTTCGACGCCCAGACCCGCACCAGCAACCCCATCCACTACAAGGGCACCCAGGACTTCCGCGGCGTGAAGGTCTACTACTTCGAGCAGACCATCCCCTGGACCAAGGTCTCCATGCCGAAGACGATGCCCGTCGCCGGCATCACCCCCGAGACCGTCGCCAAGACGGGCACCACCCGCTGGTACACGACGGTCCGCAAGTTCTGGGTCGAACCGCTCACCGGCGCGCCCGTCTACGGCGAGGAGATCCACAAGGAGGAACTGCGCGGCGGCACCCTCCTCGGCGGCCGCGCCCGGGTCACGGCGTTCGCGGGCCACGTGAAGATGCGCGAGGACTACACCGAGCACACCGTCGCCCTCGTCAAGCACAACCGCACCCTGGTCCTGCTCATGACGTTCTACCTGCCCCGGGGCGCCCTCACCCTCGGCGCCCTGCTCCTCGCCCTGGCCCTCTGGCTGGAGGCCCGGGGCCGCCGCCCCCTGGGCCCGCCGCCGGCGAGGACGACGCAACGCGAACCGGTCACCGCCTGAGCCGCGCGTTGGTGTGCCGCGTCGGCTCGGCGGACGCCGGATCCTCCGGCCACGGATGCTTCGGATACCGCCCCCGCAGCTCCGCCCGCACCCCCTTGTACCCGTCCCTCCAGAAGGACGCGAGATCGGCGGTGACGGCGGCCGGCCGCCCGGCGGGCGACAACAGGTGCATCAGCAGCGGCACCCCGGCGACCCGAGGGGACTCCTGCAGCCCGAACATCTCCTGCAGCTTCACCGCCAGAACCGGCCGCGCGGGATCCGCGTAGTCGATCCGGATCGCGGACCCACTCGGCACGGTGATCCGCTGCGGCGCCAGCTCGTCCAGCCGGGCCGCCTCCCCGGACGCCCAGGGCAGCAGCCGCCCGAGCGCCTCCCCGGCGTCGATCCGCCCGAGGTCCGCCCGTCGCCGGGCCCGGCCCAGCTCGGGCTCCAGCCACTCGCCCACGCGCGCGTGCAGCGCCTCGTCCGACACCTCGGGCCATGGCTCACCCCGGTGCAGCCGCAGAAACGCCAGCCGCCGCCGCAGCGTCTCCGCCTCCGCGGACCACCGCAACAACCGGAAACCCTCCTGCCGGAGCCCCTCCAGCAGAGCATCCCGTACGAGACCGGCGTCGGCGTCCCGCAGCGGACGCACCGTCAGTTCCACCGCCCCGAGCCGCTCGACCCGCCGCGCGACGACGTCCCCGCCCGCCCAGCACACCTCGTCCCGCTCGTCCAGCAACGCACGGGCGGCCCCGCGGGCCACGTCCTCGTCCACCACCGCGGCGAGCTGCACCCGCGCGTGCCCCTTCCCCAACGGCCGGTCGGCGACGGCGACGGCGAGCCAGTCCGCGTGCCGCAGCGCCGACCCTTCGGGAAGCTCGGCCCGGGTTCCGGAGACCATGAGCCACGAACCACCGTCGACCCGGGCGACCCGTTCGGGAAAGGCGAGGGCGGCGACAAGCCCGACGAGCCGCTCGTCGGCGGCACCGGGGCCGTCGACGCCGCTGACGCTCACCCCTGTCAAAAGAGCGTCATGGGCGGGTGGGTGGGAAAGGTCGGCGAAGACACCCCGCAGCCGCCGCACCTCGGACCGCCACCGCCCGGAATAGGCGTCACCCCCACGCCGAACCGCCCGCAGAGCGGCCCCCAGATCGACCCCGTACTCCCGGGGAACCTCCTCGCTCAACAGAGCGACCACCTCCGCGGCCCGCTCCACCCCCACCACGCCGGCCCCGTCCAGCAACGCCCGCCCCAGCCGCGGATGCAACCCCAACCGGGCCAGGCGAACCCCCCGGTCAGTGGCCCGGCCCACGGAGTCGACCGCTCCGACGGCCGTCAGCAGACGACCTGCCGCCGCCATCGCCCCACCCGGCGGCGGATCCAGCAACGCCAGCCCCGACGCCCCGGGATCACCCCAGCACGCCGCCTGAAGGGCGAAAGCGGTGAGGTCGGCCACCTTGATCTCCGGTGCCGGGAAACGCGGCAGACGCGCGTCCTCCGCCTCCGTCCAGCACCGGTACACCACCCCCGGCGCCTCCCGCCCGGCCCGCCCCGCCCGCTGCCGCGCCGCCGCCCGCGAGGCCCGTACGGTCGCCAGCGCGCTCAGCCCGCGCGCATGGTCCACCCGCGGCTCGCGCGCCAGCCCCGAGTCGACGACCACCCGCACCCCGGGAACCGTCAGCGAGGACTCCGCGACCGAGGTGGCCAGCACCACCCGCCGCCGCTCACCCGGCGCCAGCACCGCGTCCTGCACGGCGGCCGGCGCCCGCCCGTGCACCTGGAGCACGTCCACCCCGTCCAGCCCCCCGAGCAGCCCGGCGACCCGCGCGATCTCCCCCACGCCCGGCAGAAAGCACAGCACGTCCCCGGCCCGCTCGGCCAGCGCCCGCCGCACCACCGACGCCACGTGCGCGAGCAGCGCCGGATCGACCCGCATCCCGTGCGGCGGCCGTACCGGGCGCACCGGGGGAGCCCAGACCACCTCCACGTCGTACGAGGCTCCGTGGGCCTCCACCACCGGCGCCCCGCCCAGCAGCCGCGCCCACCCCTCGGTGTCGGTCGTCGCGGACGCGGCCACCAGCCGCAGCTCCGGCCGCAGCGTCTCCCGTACGTCCCACAGGAACGCGGCCGAGGTGTCCGCGTCCAGATGCCGCTCGTGGCACTCGTCGAGCACGACGACGTCGACGCCGGTCAGCTCCTGGTCGCGCTGGAGCCGCTGCAGCAGCACACCGGTCGTGACGACCTCCACGCGCGTGTGCCGCCCGACGACCCGCTCCCCGCGCACGGTGAAACCCACGCTCCCGCCGGGCTTCTCGCCCAGCAGCCACGCCATCCGCCGGGCCGCCGCCCGCGCCGCGATCCGCCGGGGCTCGGCCACGAGCACCCGCCGCGCCGGCCCCTCACCCAGCAGCCCGGCCAGCGCCAGCGGAACGAGCGTCGTCTTGCCGGTGCCGGGCGGCGCGGCCAGGACGGCGGTGCCGTGCCCGTCCAGAGCCTCGTTCAGGGCGGGCAGGGCGGCGCGCACGGGCAGCGCGTCCAGGGCGTCGGCACGGAGGATCACGCCCCTAGTGTCGTACGGCGGCCGGTGCCGTATGACGGGTCAGTCCCGCTCGCAGACGAAGATCGCCGTGCCCGGGATCAGGTTGCCGCGCAGCGGGGACCAGCCGCCCCACTCGGAGGTGTTCCACACCGGCCACTCCGGCTCCGCCACGTCGACCAGACGGAAACCGGCCAGCGCGATGTCACGGACCCGGTCGCCCAGCGTGCGGTGGTGCTCGACGTAGACCGCCCGGCCCCCCTCGTCCACCTCGACGTACGGCGTACGGTCGAAGTACGAGGCCGAGACGGTCAGCCCCTCCGGACCCGGCTCGTCCGGGAACGCCCAGCGGATCGGGTGGGTCACCGAGAACACGAACCGCCCGCCCGGCCGCAGCACCCTGCGGACCTCTCTCAGCACCAGCACCGGATCGGCCACGAAGGGCAGCGCCCCGTACGCCGAGCAGGCCAGGTCGAAGGAGCCGTCCGCGAAGGGCAGCGCCCCGGCGTCCGCGCACACCAGCGGGAACGCCCCGCCGATCCGCAGCGCGTGCTGCAGCTGGCGGTGCGAGAGGTCCAGGGCGACCGGGCGCGCCCCCTGGGCGGCCAGCCAGCGCGAGCACTGGGCCGCGCCGGCGCCGATCTCCAGGACGGCCTTGCCCTTGAGGTCCTCGGCCGGGCCGAGCAGCTCGGCCTCCACCTCGTCCAGGCCCTCGGGACCCCACACGAAGCGGTCGTCGCCGAGGAACGTGCCGTGCTCGATCTGGTACTCGTCCGCGTTGCGGTCCCACCAGCCCCGGTTGGCCCGGGAGCTCTCCGTGATGTCGGCGTCGCGCCTGGTGGCCTCCGGCTCGGCGGCCGGATCGGACAGGGGCGCGGACGATGCGGGCTCTTGGATGATCGGCTCCCTCGTCGTACTCTTCCGTGCAACCCGCCGGGTCACGGACGTGTCACCGGAGGGGCTTCCTGCGGCCTGCGTGACCTCAGGAGAAAGGTTCTGTGCCGGGTTTGCGGCGTTCTGCCCCGGGTGTGCGCCTTCGCGCATTGACCCTGCCCGGCTGCCCCCGTATGCTACAAGTTGCGCTGCGGGCCTGCGCACCTCAGACGGAGCAGGCTGCGCTCGCATCTGTTGTATGTCCCCTCGGTTGTCGAGGCGCGTCACCGGTTCGATCGGTGAGGCGTTTCCTAAGCTGTCCGGCTTCATCAGAGCGATACGGGCTCCCGGCGTAGCAGTACCTACGACTTTCTGTCCGTAACCGGAGCCCTTTCCCACATGACGAGCAGCACCGAGACCACCGCCACCATCCCGCAGGTTGCGGTCAACGACATCGGTAACGAGGAAGCCTTCCTCGCCGCGATCGACGAGACGATCAAGTACTTCAACGACGGCGACATCGTCGACGGCGTCATCGTGAAGGTCGACCGGGACGAGGTCCTGCTCGACATCGGTTACAAGACCGAAGGTGTCATCCCGAGCCGCGAGCTCTCGATCAAGCACGACGTCGACCCCAACGAGGTCGTCGCCGTCGGCGACGAGATCGAGGCCCTCGTCCTCCAGAAGGAGGACAAGGAAGGCCGCCTGATCCTCTCGAAGAAGCGCGCCCAGTACGAGCGTGCCTGGGGCACCATCGAGAAGATCAAGGAAGAGGACGGCATCGTCACCGGTACCGTCATCGAGGTCGTCAAGGGTGGTCTCATCCTCGACATCGGCCTCCGTGGCTTCCTCCCGGCCTCCCTGGTCGAGATGCGCCGCGTCCGCGACCTCCAGCCCTACGTGGGCAAGGAGCTCGAGGCGAAGATCATCGAGCTGGACAAGAACCGCAACAACGTGGTCCTGTCCCGCCGTGCCTGGCTGGAGCAGACCCAGTCCGAGGTCCGCCAGACGTTCCTCACGACCCTCCAGAAGGGTCAGGTCCGCTCCGGTGTGGTCTCCTCGATCGTCAACTTCGGTGCCTTCGTGGACCTGGGTGGCGTCGACGGTCTGGTCCACGTCTCCGAGCTGTCCTGGAAGCACATCGACCACCCCTCCGAGGTCGTCGAGGTCGGCCAGGAGGTCACGGTCGAGGTCCTCGACGTCGACATGGACCGCGAGCGCGTCTCCCTGTCGCTGAAGGCGACCCAGGAAGACCCGTGGCAGCAGTTCGCCCGCACCCACCAGATCGGCCAGGTCGTGCCCGGCAAGGTCACGAAGCTGGTTCCGTTCGGTGCGTTCGTCCGCGTGGACGAGGGCATCGAGGGTCTGGTCCACATCTCCGAGCTGGCCGAGCGCCACGTGGAGATCCCGGAGCAGGTCGTCCAGGTCAACGACGAGATCTTCGTCAAGGTCATCGACATCGACCTCGAGCGTCGCCGGATCTCGCTGTCCCTCAAGCAGGCCAACGAGTCCTTCGGCGCCGACCCGGCCTCGGTCGAGTTCGACCCGACCCTGTACGGCATGGCCGCGTCCTACGACGACCAGGGCAACTACATCTACCCCGAGGGCTTCGACCCCGAGACCAACGACTGGCTCGAGGGCTACGAGACCCAGCGGGAGACGTGGGAGCAGCAGTACGCCGAGGCGCAGACCCGCTTCGAGCAGCACCAGAAGCAGGTCATCAAGTCCCGCGAGGCCGACGAGGCTGCTGCCGCCGAGGGCGGCGAGGCTGCGGCTCCGGCCGCGACCGGTGGCTCGTACTCCTCCGAGGGCGCGGACACCTCCGGTGCCCTGGCCTCGGACGAGGCGCTCGCCGCGCTGCGCGAGAAGCTGGCCGGCGGCCAGAGCTGATCGCTCACTGAGCAGTAGCTCCTGACTGAGGGGCCGTACCTTTCGAGGTGCGGCCCCTCGGCTTTTCCGGCTTTCGGCCGCTGGGGCTTCTCACGCAGTTCCCCGCGCTCCTGGGGGTTGGGGGCGCCCCTCGCTGAGCAAGCACTCGGAGGGCGGGAATGCCCACGCCTGTACGCGTGTTGACATGGGGGGAACACGAGGAGGAGCGGTCCAGGTGCTTGATCCGCAGGGTTTGTACGCATGGGAGCCGAAGGGGCTGGCCGTCGTCGACATGGCGCTCGCCCAGGAGTCGGCCGGACTTGTCATGCTCTACCACTTCGACGGATACATCGACGCGGGCGAGACCGGCGAGCAGATCGTCGACCGGCTCCTCGACTCGCTGCCCCACCAGCTCGTCGCCCGCTTCGACCACGACCGGCTGGTGGACTACCGCGCCCGCCGGCCGCTGCTGACCTTCAAGCGCGACCGCTGGACCGAGTACGAGGAACCGGCCATCGAGGTACGGCTCGTCCAGGACACCACCGGAGCGCCCTTCCTGCTCCTGTCCGGCCCCGAGCCCGACGTCGAGTGGGAGCGCTTCGCCGCCGCCGTGAAGCAGATCGTGGAGCGCCTGGGCGTACGCCTCTCGGTGAACTTCCACGGCATCCCCATGGGTGTCCCGCACACCCGCCCGGTCGGCCTCACCCCGCACGGCAGCCGCACGGACCTGGTCCCCGGTCACCGCAGCCCCTTCGACGAGGCCCAGGTCCCCGGCAGCGCCGAGGCACTCGTCGAGTACCGCCTCATGGAGGCCGGCCACGACGTCCTGGGCGTCGCCGCCCACGTCCCGCACTACATCGCCCGCTCCGCCTACCCGGACGCGGCGCTGACCGTCCTCGAAGCGATCACCGCGGCGACCGGCCTCGTCCTGCCCGGCATCGCCCACAGCCTGCGCACGGACGCCCACCGCACCCAGACCGAGATCGACCGCCAGATCCGCGAGGGCGACGAGGAACTCACCTCCCTCGTCCAGGGCCTTGAACACCAGTACGACGCCGCCGCCGGCGCCGAGACCCGGGGCAACATGCTCGCCGAACCGGCCGACATCCCGTCGGCGGACGAGATCGGCCTGGAGTTCGAGCGCTTCCTGGCGGAACGCGAAGGCGACAACTGAGCCACCCCGCAGCGCGAAGCGGGCACCCGGCCTGCCGGGACGACGGTCACCGGCAGGCCCTAAGCTTCCCCTCATGCTGAAGGTGGGCCTGACCGGCGGGATCGGCGCCGGCAAGAGCGAGGTGTCGCGACTGCTCGTCGAGTGCGGTGCCGTGCTGATCGACGCGGACCGCATCGCGCGCGAGGTCGTCGCCCCCGGAACACCGGGACTCACGGCCGTCGTCGACGCCTTCGGCGAGGACGTCCTGACCGCGGACGGCAGCCTCGACCGGCCCGGGCTCGGCGCGATCGTCTTCGCCGACCCGCAGCAGCTGGCCGTCCTCAACCGGATCGTGCACCCCCTGGTCGGCGCCCGCTCCCGCGAACTGGAGACCGCCGCCCCCGAGGACGCCGTCGTCGTCCACGACGTCCCCCTCCTCACCGAGAACGGCCTCGCCACGCTCTACGACCTCGTGATCGTCGTCGACGCGGCCACCGAGACCCAGCTCGACCGGCTGGTCCGGCTGCGCGGCATGACCGAGGACGACGCCCGCGCCCGCATGGCCGCCCAGGCCACCCGGGAGCAACGCCGGAAGATCGCCGACATCGTCATCGACAACGACGTGCCCCTGCCGGAACTGGAGCGGCGCGTCAAGGACGTCTGGGCCGAGCTCACCCGCCGAGCGCGGCGGTCCACCGAAGAGGGGCGCTCGGAATAGGGGCGCTCGTTCCGCGCGTTGAACCCTCCCAGCAAGGGAAGGATTTTTCCGTGCCCGATACCAGCGGTTCGACCGGACGTACTCCGGAGACGCATGTCATCGACTTCCGTGCCGCGGAGCAACTGCTCGCCGCACGGGACCCGCGGGGCGCGGTGAAACTGCTCGACAGTGTCATAGCCGCCCACCCCGAGAACACCGCCGCCCGCCTGCTGCGCGCCCGCGCCTTCTTCGCCGCCGCGCAACTCAGGCCCGCGGAGCTGGAGTTCACCGTCGTACTGGAGCGGGAGCCGGACAACGCGTACGCGCACTTCGCGCTCGCCCGCACCTACGAGCGGCAGGGCCGCGGCGACCAGGCGAAACGCCACTTCCGTCTGGCGGCCGCACTGGACCCCAACCCGCAGTACCTCAAGGCGGCCCGCTTCGAGACCTGACCGCGCCCGGCGCTCAGGGAGGGTGGCGCTCCGGCGGCCGGTACGGCGGGACGTCACGGCCCGGCTGATAGTGCGGGCCCTGCCGGAGGTGCCTGAGGATCATCGTCAGATCCACGGTGACCACCACCCAGAGCACCCCGCAGGCGACCGCCCATCCGGGACGCCCCGCGAGGGAGAACGCGGCCGTCCCGAAGATCGCCCACAGCAGCCCCCACACGCTCAGCCAGGCACGCATCCGCAGTGCACTGCGCGCGGTCGTCGGCTCACTGCCCGTACGCATCGGGATCACCACTCCTCCCTTGAAACGTACTCTTCCGCAGGGCGGCTCGAAAGAGTGAACCCGTGCGAGCGGGGAACGGCTGACCGAGAGCGGGCCGTTGGACGGGCATGCGACTGGAAATGCGAAACGGATACGCGGGGACGGGCCCCGGAGCGATCACCCCGGACGGCTGCGCGGTCGAGCTCTACTCACGCCTGCCGGTGCGGGACGAGCCGGACGTCATCGCCGCGGCGGTGCCCGCCGGCGCACACCTCCTCGAACTCGGCAGCGGAGTCGGCCGCCTCACCCACGCCCTCCTGGAACGCGGGTTCACCGTCACAGCGGTGGACGAGTCCCCCGACATGCTGGAACGCGTCCGGGGTGCCCGCACCTTATGCGCCTCCATAGAGACCCTCGACCTGGGCGAGACCTTCGACGTGGTGCTTCTCGCCTCGTTCCTGGTCCACAGCGGCGACAGTGAGGTCCGCCGGGGCATGCTCCGCGTCTGCGCACGGCACCTGGCCGACGGAGGGTGCGTACTGATCCAGCGCGAGGGCGCCGACTACCACACCGACCTGCCCCGCGAACGCGTCGACCCGACCGGCTTCACCCTGCGCCTGGTCTCCTCGGACCCGATCGGCGACGGCGTCCACTCCGTCCACGCGGAGTACGAGTTCCCGGACGCGACCTGGACCCAGACCTTCCTCGCCCGCCCCCTCACCCAGGAGCAGTTCGAGGAGGCGCTGGCGGAGGCGGGCCTGAGGGTGGACCGGTATCTGACGGAGGACGGGACCTGGGTGAGAGCGGTCGTACGGTGAAGGCATGGACGCCGCACACCGCCCCGATGCCGCGGGACCCGAGGGCCTCGCCGGCCTGGATCGGCGGGTCGCGGACTGCCGGGCGTGTCCTCGGCTGGTGGCGTGGCGGGAGGAGGTGGCCGCCACCAAGCGGGCGGCCTTCGCCGACCGGACGTACTGGGGCCGCCCGGTCCCCGGCTTCGGCCCGCCGGACGCGCGGCTGCTGATCGTGGGGCTCGCCCCGGCGGCGCACGGCGGCAACCGCACGGGCCGTATGTTCACCGGCGACCGCTCCGGGGACGTCCTGTACCGAGCGCTGTACGACGTGGGGCTCGCCTCGCAGCCCACCTCCGTCTCCACGGACGACGGGCTGCGGCTGTACGGAGTGCGGGTGACCGCGCCGGTGCACTGCGCACCGCCCGCCAACAAGCCCACCCCCGAGGAACGGGACACCTGCCGGCCCTGGCTCGTGCAGGAACTGCGGCTGCTGCGGCCGACGCTCCGCGCGGTCGTCGCCCTCGGCGCGTTCGGCTGGCAGGCCGCACTGCCCGCGTTCACCGAGGCGGGCTGGACGGTACCCCGGCCCCGGCCGGCGTTCGGGCACGGGGCACGGGTGACGTTGGCGAGGACGGAGGGACCACTCGAACTCTTCGGCTGCTTCCACGTCAGCCAGCGCAACACCTTCACCGGCCGCCTCACCCCCGAGATGCTGAGGGACGTCCTGCGCACCGCGGCGGACGCGGCGGGGCTGCCCCGGTGAGGGGCTCCGACGGGGCGGCCGAAAAAGGCGCGACCTCGGTGGGGCGAGCGCCCTAGGGTGCCCGGATGAGCCTGTATCCGGAGATCGAACCGTACGAGCACGGCATGTTGGATGTGGGGGACGGCAACCGCGTGTACTGGGAGACCTGCGGGAATCCGCGGGGAAAGCCGGCGCTGGTGCTGCACGGAGGGCCGGGGTCCGGGGCGAGTGCGTGGGCGCGGCGGCTGTTCGATCCGGAGGCGTACCGGATCGTGCTCCTCGACCAGCGGGGGTGCGGGCGTTCCACGCCGAGCGCGAGCGCGTACGACACCGACATGAGCGTCAACACGACGGCTCACCTCATGGCGGACCTGGAGCTGCTGCGTGCGCGGCTGGGGATCGAGCGGTGGCTGGTGTGGGGCGTGTCGTGGGGTTCGGTGCTGGGGCTGCGGTACGCGCAGACGCATCCCGGTGTGGTGAGCGAGCTGGTGCTGACCGGGGTGGCCTCCGGGTCCGACGCGGAGGTGGAGCTGCTGACCAGGGGGCTCGGGAAGCTGTACCCGGAGGCCTTCGAGGAGTTCCTCGGCGCGTTGCCGGAGGGGGCGGCGCGGGAGGGGAATCTCCCGGCCGCCTACAACCGGCTGCTGGAGTCGCCCGACCCGCAGGTGCGGGAGCGGGCGGCGCGAGCGTGGACCGACTGGGAGACGGCGATCATCCCGGCGCCGCCGCGTTCGGTGAAGCGGTACGAGGATGAGGCGTTCCGTATGGGGTTCGCCCGTACCGTCACGCACTACTGGGGCAACGGTCACTTCCTGGGCGAGGAGGGGGCGGAGGGCGTGGTCCTGCGCGACGCGCATCTCCTCAAGGGCGTCCCCGGCACCCTCGTCCAGGGCAGCCTCGACTTCGGCAACCTCGTCGGCGTCGTCTGGCGGCTGCACCACGCCTGGCCCGGCAGTGAGCTCGTGGTCGTGGACCAGGTGGGGCACGACGCGGGCGCGCCGGGCATCACGGAGGCGCTGGTGGCGGCCACCGACAGGTACGCCCGCCGCTGACCGCCCGCCCCTCACGCGGTATGCGTCATCGTGTTCGGGTCACACGATGCGCGCCGCCGACACCGGGCGCTGCGCGACCGGCCAGGTGTTCGTGGACTTGGCGGAGTTGACGCTCCAGCGGTAGCGGGAGAACTCGCCGGTGGTGTCGGAGGCGTAGAACATCATGTGGCCGATGCCGACGCCCTGGAAGTTCTCGCCGTCCACATCGCTGACCATGCGGGTGTCGGGGTACGTGGGGTAGTTGGTCTTGCCGTACACGCCGTGCGGCTCGGCGGTGCAGTCGACGACCTCGACGGCGTACTGGGTCTCGCCGCTGAAGTCGGCCACGCCGCTGAAGACGCCCCTGACCTCGCGGACCATGACGATGTGTCCGGTGTTGTTCTCGACCGTGCCCAGGTAGTCGACCGCGATCAGATCGCCCGGCAGCAGGTCGGCGACCTTGCGGATGGGCTGGTAGCGGGGGCCGCCGGTGCCGTCGGTGAAGGCCTTGCGGTAGTCGGCGGCCTCGGGGATGCGGTCCTGGAAGTGTTGGCTGAAGTAGTCGTCGGTGGCCCATCCGTAGGTGTGCCGGAGCACCCAGGTGACGAAGGACGAGCAGCGGGCGTGGGCGATCCAGCCGGCCGGGTCGTCGGGGGTGCCCCAGGTGAGGGTCGAGGGGGAGCCGATCAGGTAGACGTTGTTGGCTCGTGCCGTGCGCCCGCTGATCAGGGAGATCTCGTCGGCGGTGAGGGCGCGGCCGTAGGCGCGGACGTCGTCGGTCGCGCCCTTGAAGCGGTTGACGTAGGCGCCGTCCCAGCGGGCCCGGCCGATGTTGAAGCCCTGGGTGGCGGCCCAGGAGAGGGTGGTGTCGGCGCTGCCTTCCAGGGTGCCGTCCACGTAGAGGTGGATGCGGCCGCCGTCCCAGACGCCGGTCAGATGGGTCCAGCGGCCGGGGACGGGGGTGGTGGTGGCCAGGGCGGAGATCTTGGTGCTCTGGTCCTCGGCGCGGACCTTGAAGGCCCAGGTGGCGGCCGTGTCGTCGTACTGGAGCAGGAAGCGGCTGCACCGGGTGCCGTCCTGGCTGACGGCGGTGTACATGTTCGCGGGGTCGGTGTCGGGGGCGAGGCGTACCCAGGCCGAGACGGTGAAGGGGGCGGTGGTGTCCAGGACGGAGGCGGTGGCGGCGTACGCCCCGGAGGTGCCGTCGAGACCGAGTGCGCCGCCGGCCCGCAGCGTCGACCAGGTCGCGCCGGTGCCGAGGGCGAGGGGCTGGTCGCGGCCGGAGCGGTCGGCGCCCGAGCCGTCCAGCGGCCAGTGCCCGGCGAGGCCGCCGGGCAGATGACCGGCGGCCAGCAGTCGCTGGTACTGGACCATCCGTTCGGCCTCGAGGAGGTGCGGTGCGGCGACCGGGGTGAACGGGGTGTCGAGGGGGGCGTCGGCGGCGGCGTTCCCCGCGCCGCCGATCACGCCGGTCATCGCGCCCGCCCCCATGAGTGCCGCTCCGCTCAACAGCCCGCGTCTGCTGACCATGTTTCTTTTCTCCTCCCGTTGGGTGTCGGACCGTCGGTGTCCGACCCCGGGAGTCTATTCGTACTGTTGTTCGGTGATCGGCTGCGGTGGGGCCGTCCGTCGGGGTGCCGGCTCGGCGAGGTCGCCGAAGAGATGCCGCACGCTGGAGCGGTAGTTGGCCTGCACGTGGCGCAGTGCGTGGGCGCGGGCCCGGTCGGGGTCGCCGGAGGCGAGGGCGTCGTAGAGTTCGCGGTGCTCGGTGAGGAGCTGGGGCCACTCCTCGTTCTGCCGGGTGAGCCAGCGCATACGGCCGTCGACGGGCTCCATGACCGAGATGAGCAGGCTGTTGCCCGCCATGGCGAGGATGGCGTCGTGGAAGCGGGTGTTGACGTCGGTGATCGTCTCGGCGTCCCCGGCGGCGGTCGCCGTGGCCGCCTGGTCGAGGAGTTCGCGCAGGTGCGTGAGGGCGTCGGGGGTGGCCCGTGCGGCGGCCAGTCCGGCCGCGTACACCTCCAACGCCTCGCGCAGTTCGAAGAGTTCCTTGACGTCGTCGGGGGTGAGCCGGCGTACGACGGTGCGGCGCGCCGACTCGAAGAGGACGAAGCCCTCGGCGACCAGGGACCGGATGGCTTCCCGGACCGGTACCCGGGAGACACCGAACCGCTCGGCGAGTTCGCGCTCGACGAGCCGGTCGCCGGGGCGCAGGCGGCCCGCGATGATGTCCTGCCGCAGGGTGGCCAGGACTCGTTCGCGCACCGCGCCGAGGGGTTCGATCTTCGTCGTGGAGCTCATGGAGCCATCTTCGCCGACCCGGGCGTGCTTTTACGGGGCCGTAACGGGACGGACATCGGTCAGGACTCTTGACGGGAGGACCATGTCGGCAGTTTGGTATACCAAACGCGGATTTCCCAACGATGGAGGCCCCGTGTCCCTTGCCGACAGAGCCGAAGCCACCGGCGCACCGGCGTTCGTCCCCGATCCCCGGCTCACCAACGAAGACCTCGCCCCCGCCGAGAAGCGGAACTGGAAGGTCTTCGACCTCTTCGCCATGTGGATGTCCGACGTCCACAATCTCGGCAACTACACGTTCGCCGCCGGTCTGCTGGTCCTCGGCATGAACGTCTGGCAGATCTTCACCGCCCTCCTCGTCGGCTTCGTGCTCATCTACATCGGCATGAACTGGATGGGCAGGATCGGCCAGCGCCACGGCGTGCCCTTCCCGGTCGTCAGCCGGATCAGCTTCGGCGTCTGGGGCGCCAACATCCCCGCCCTCATCCGGGCCGTGATCGCCATCATGTGGTACGGCATCCAGACCTATCTGGCGTCCGTCGCGGTCAACGTGATGCTGCTGGCGGCCTGGCCCGGCCTGGAGTCCTGGACGCACCACTCCTTCCTCGGCCTCGACGCCCTCGGCTGGGTCTCCTTCCTCGCCCTCTGGCTGATCCAGGCGCTGATCATCAGCCAGGGCATGGAGTCGGTCCGCAAGTTCCAGGACTTCTGCGGCCCCGCGATCTGGCTGGTCATGATCGCCCTGGCGGTCTGGGTGCTGGCCAAGGCCGGCTGGACCATCTCGCTCACCTCCACCCCGCACCCCGTCTCCGTGGGCGAGCAGTGGCGGCAGTGGTTCGGCGCGATCGGCCTGATCCTCGCCACCTACGGCACCCTGATGCTCAACTTCTGCGACTTCTCCCGCTTCGCCCCCGACTACAAGACGGTCCGGCGAGGCAACTTCTGGGGCCTGCCGATCAACTCCACGGCCTTCGTCGTCGTGTCCGTCATCGTCACCGCCGGCTCCCTGGAGGTGTTCGGCGAGGCCATCACCGACCCCGCGGAACTGGTCGCCAAGGTCGGCAACACCTGGGTGATGGTGCTGGGCGCGCTGACCTTCGCCATCGCCACCATGGGCGTCAACATCGTCGCCAACTTCGTCTCCCCGGCGTACGACCTCGCCAACGTCTGGCCGCAGAAGATCACCTTCAAGGTCGGCGGCATGATCAGCACGGTCGCCGCGCTGGTCGTCACCCCCTGGAACCTCTTCTCCAACCCCACCGTCGTCAACTACTTCCTCGGCGGCCTCGGCGCCTTCCTCGGCCCCCTCTTCGGCGTGATCATGGTCGACTACTACCTGGTCAAGCGCGGCCGCGTCGACGTCGACGAACTGTTCGACGCCACCCCCGGCTCCCGCTACTACTACCGCAAGGGCGTCAACCCGAAGGCGCTGTGGGCGTTCCTGCCCTCCGCCGCCGTCGCGGCGGTCCTCGCCCTGGTGAAGACCTTCAGCGACATCGCCCCGTACTCCTGGTTCATCGGTACGGCCCTCGCGGCCGGCCTCTACGTCCTGCTGACCCGCACCGAGCGGGCGGCCGTCACCGAACAGCCCGCGGAGGTCTGAGAAGCGTGCGGATCGTCGTCACCAACTGCAACACCACGCAGGAGATGACCGAGGAGATCGTGCGAGGTGCCCGGGCCGCGGCAGGCCCGGGCACCGCCGTGCTCGGCCTCACCCCTGCCTGGGGACCGGCGTCGGCCGAGGGCTGGCTCGACAGCTACCTCTCGGCGGCGGCCGTCCTCGACACCCTGCGCACCTACGACGGCCCGCCCTACGACGCCGTCGTCATGGCCGGCTTCGGCGAGCACGGCCGCGAGGGCGTACGGGAGCTCGTGGACGTCCCCGTCGTCGACATCACCGAGGCCGCCGCCCACCTCGCCTGCCTCCTCGGCCGCCGCTACGGCGTCGTCACCACCCTGGAACGCTCCTGCGGCCAGATCGAGGACAGCCTGGAACTCGCCGGTGTCGGCCGCAACTGCGTGGCCGTGGTCGGCACCGGCCTCGGCGTCCTCGACCTCGGCGACGAGGAACGCACCGAGGCGGCGTTCCTCACGGCCGCCGAACGGGCCCGGGACGCGGGAGCGGAGGTGCTGGTCCTGGGCTGCGCAGGGATGACCGGCCTGCAGGCGACGGTGGGGGAGAAACTGGGGGTGCCGGTCGTCGACGGCGTCGGGGCCGCGGTGAAGATGGCGGAGTCCCTGGTGGGCCTGGGCCTGACAACCAGCAGGGCGGGGAGCTTCGCACGGCCGGTACCGAAGAGAAGGACGTGGGGGACGCCCTGAGGACGACTACGTCGGGGGGCTGGGGACGGCCGTGTCGGGGGGCGGGGGCGACCGTGTCGGGGGGCGGCGAGGGTGACCGCGGCGGGGCTGGGGAAGGACCGCATCGGGGGGCCGGTGCGACCGTGCGGGGGGCGGGTACGACCGCGCCGGGGGCCGGGGAGGGCCACGTCGGGGGGCGAGGGTGACCGCGGCGGGGCCGGGGAGGACCGCATCGGGGGGCGGGTACGACCGCGCTGGAGCGACGGCGACCGCGTGAGGGGCGGGTACGACCGCGTCGCGGGCCGGGGAGGACCGCTTCGGGGGGCGAGGGTGACCGCGGCGGGGCCGGGGAGGACCGCATCGGGGGGCGGGTGCGACCGTGCTGGGGGGGCGAGGGCGACCGCGTCGAGGGCCGGGGACGGCCGCGTCGGGGGGGTGAGGGCGACCGCGTCGGGGGGCCGAGGACCAGCCCGCCGGGGGCGTTGTCGGTGATAATCGGTCGACGCCGGGCGCGTCGCCCCGCCACCCTTGCTCTCCGGAGTGTTCCCGCTCCGATACCGCCACCGTGCCTCCGGGAGACCGATGCCCGTGCCCGCGCTGAGCGACGCCGAGTTCCTCGACGTGACCGCCGACCGTCTCGCCGCGCTCCCCGGGGTCCGGGCCGTGGCGCTCGGCGGATCGCGGGCCGAGGGCACCCACCGGGCCGACAGCGACTGGGACCTCGCCGTGTACTACCGGGGCTCCTTCGACCCCGCGGACCTGCGGGCCGTCGGCTGGGAGGGCGAGGTGTCGGAGATCGGCGGGTGGGGCGGCGGCGTCTTCAACGGGGGCGCCTGGCTGACCGTCGACGGGCGGCGGGTCGATGTGCACTACCGCGACCTCGACTCCGTGGAGCACGAATGGGCCGAAGCCGAGGAGGGGCGGTTCCGGGTCGAGCCGCTGCTGTTCCATCTCGCGGGCATCCCCAGCTATCTCGTCGTCGCCGAGCTGGCCGTCAACCGGGTGCTGCGCGGTGAGTTGCGGCAGCCCTCCGCCTACCCCCGAGCGCTCCGCCGTACCGCGCCCGACCGCTGGTACGGAACCGCCCGCGCCACCCTCGACCACGCCAGGGCCCACCACGCCCCCGCCGGACGGCGCACCGAGACCGCCGGCGCGCTCGCCGTGGCGGCCGCCCAGACCGGCCACGCGGTGCTGGCGGCCCGCGGGGAATGGGTGACGAACGAGAAACGGCTGCGGGAAAGGGCCGGACTGCGCGGTGTCGACGCACTCGTCCGTCTGCTCGGCAACGCCGAGGACGACGCGCTGCCGAACGTGCTGGAGCGGGCCTCGGATCTCTTCGCGGAATGCTTCCGGGCGGCCCGGGAAAATCGCACCCTCGAATAATCGTTGGAATCGGGCGAGTTGTCGTTGCTACGGTTTTTCCCGTGGCGAAACTCAATCAGATCATCGCAGTCGAGAAGGGCATCAAGTCCAAGGCCCACCAGGACCTGACCGCAGCTCACCACGGGCTGCAGAAGCCCGCGTTGCTGGCCGGTATCTCGCGTACCTACCAGCCCAAGGACGAGGAGGGCGAGCAGCTGCCGCCCGAGTCGACGCGTGTGCAGGTGCAGGCCGAGGACGTGCTGCGGGAGACCGCGGCCACCCTGACCCGGCTGTTCGACGTGACCGCCACGAAGGACTGGGCCAACTGCACCGCCCGTGCCGACGTGACGGTGGACGGACGGGTCCTCGTCGCCGACGTACCCGTGTCCTACCTGCTCTTCCTGGAGAAGCAGCTCGTCGACCTCACCACCTTCGTACGGAAGCTGCCGGTCCTCGACGCCTCCGAGGCCTGGGTGGAGGACCCCTCCACCGACGCCTGGAAGACCGAGCCGGTGCGGACCCTGCGGACCAAGAAGGTGCCCCGCAACCATGTGAAGGCGGAGGCGACCGAGAAGCACCCGGCGCAGGTCGAGGTGTACTACGAGGACGTGCCGGTCGGTTACTGGACGACCGTGAAGTTCTCCGGAGCCCTTCCGGCCCGCCGGGTCAACGAACTTCTCGCCCGGGTGGAGAAGATGCAGCAGGCCGTGAAATTCGCCCGGGAAGAGGCGAATGGCGCCGACGTCGTCGACCAGCGGGTCGGTGACGCGGTTTTCGGTTACCTCTTCGAATAACCGTTTCGGACTCCCCGGCCTTGTGCGGCCGGGGTGCGCGAGGAGCGCAAAGCTGAAGCTGAAGCTTGTCGTGATGATCGCCAATAATCGGTGATCGCAGAATCTCAGACTCTCGCTCCAGACTCAGCATTCGCCGCCGATCGCCGGATCGACCGGGCCCAGGCCCCCGGACGTCGAATTGCTGGTTCAAGTCCAGCCCGCGCAGCTCGATGCGCGGTGGTCCAAAGGCAGGACGCGACGACATCAGACTGCCCTGGGTCCTCAAGCGTGCCGGCGTGCCACATGGGCGGCACCGACAGGGGCCGGGGGCAGGCTACGCCTCCGGCCCCGCTCCCGTTTCCGCTCCCGCTCCCGTTTCCGCTCCGGCTCTCGTTCCGCTCGCGTTCCCGGCATTGCGTTCATAAAGAAAGCGAGATCCGGCGCAGACGTCACCTCGCCGAAACGCAACAGCCCCACGATCCCCGACACCACCCCCTACCGTGGACACCACAGCTCACCGCTGACCGCCCCGGCCGCCGTCGCCCGAAGGCACACCCGCCCTCGACACGACAGGAGCCCTGTGTCCCCGCGTTCCGCCGTTGCCGTTCGCACAGTCCTTCCGCCCTGGCTCGCCCACGCCCTGCGCGCCCAGCGCGGCCCCGTCCCCTGGAGCGCGGTCACCCGCGGCGCCCTCGCCGCCGGGCCGCTGCTGCTCCTCGCGGTCCTCACCGACCGCGTCTCCCTCGGGGTCGTCGCCGCCATCGCCGCGATGCTCGCCGGGATCAACGACCGGCCCGGCAGCCGACGGGCCGCCGTCAAACGGCTCGGGGCGCCCGCCCTCGCGGGAGCGGGCGGGATGCTCGTCGGCACGTACCTCGGCGACCGGGCGGGCGCCGTCGCGCTGATCGCCGCACTGACCGGCCTTGGCCTGCTCGCGGGCGGGATGAGCGCCATCGGGCCCGTCGCCTCCGGTGCCGGGACACAACTGCTGGTGGCGGCGGCCGTCGGCGCCGGGATGCCGGTGCCCGAGGCCGGGTGGACGCGCGCCCTCGCCTTTCTCGCCGGCGCCGGCTGGCTGCTCGCGCTGCGGCTCGTCCTGCCCACGCCCGGCGCCCTGACCGGCGACTTCCGCTTCGACGGGGAGCGCGCCGCCGTGTCCGGGGTGTACGACGCCGTCGCCGACCTCCTCGACGCCGCCGGCACCGCCCACGCCACCGCCCGCCGCGCCGCCCTCACCGCCGCCCTCGACCACGCCCAGGACGCCCTCACCGGCCCCCGCCTGCGCCGCTTCGCCGGCTCCGCCGCCGAACGGCGACTGCACGCCCAGTACGCCGCGGCCCTGCCCCTCGCCGAGGCGGCGACCGCCCTCGCCTGGGCCGGGGAAGACGTCTCCGCACGCGCCGCCGAAGGCCCCCGGCGACTCGCCGCCGCCGTACGCGACAACACGGCCACCGGGCCGCTGCCCGCTCCCACGCGGTCCGCGCCCGCGCTGCGCGCCCTCGACGACGCGCTGCTGCACGCCGCCGAGGCCTTCGACCGGGGCGGCGGAGGCGATCTGCACACCCGCCGGCGCAGCCCCCGCGCTCTGCTGCGGACCGCGTTCGGGGCGGGCGGCCGCGAGTACGGGCTACGGGTCGCCCTCTGCTTCGGGGCCGGCGCGGCCATCGCCCAGGTCCTGCACCACTCCCACTGGTACGGGCAGCACACCCACTGGTACTGGCTGCCCGCCACCGCCGTCTTCCTCGTCAAGCCCGACCTCGGACCGCTGGTGTCCCGGGTGCTGTGCCGGGCCGCCGGGACCGTGCTCGGCGCACTGGTGTTCGCCGCGTTCGCCGCCGTGCTGCCCCGGCCGGAGGGGCTCGTCGCGCTGGTCGCCGTCTGCGGGGCGCTGGTCCCCGTCTCCACCCGGCACTTCGCCGCGCAGACCGCCGTCGTCACCGTGCTCGTGCTGTCCCTCGTGATGGTCGGCGGCGAACCGCAGGCCTCCGTCAGCCGGATCGCGGAGACCCTGCTGGCCTGCGCGATCGTCCTCGTCGTCGGACATCTGCCGATGCCGGGGGAGCGCGGGGGCCAGGTGCGCGCCCGGCTCACCGCGGCCACCGGCGCCGCGCACGCCTACCTCACCCATGTCCTCGAGGGCCGCGACGGCCCCGATGTTCCCGACGGCCCGGATGCTCCCGGCGGCCGCTCCCACCGCGCCCGCCGCTGGACCCTGCGCCGCGAGGCCTACCGCACGCTCGCCGAGGCCCGCACCGCCATCGCCCTCGCCGCCCATGAACTGCCCGCCCTCGCCCGGCACACCGAGGGCACCGACGAGGTCGCCGCCCTCCTCGAACGGCTCGTCGACACCACCACCGCGTGCGCCGTCCACCTCGACGACACCGGGCGGCTCGGCCCCGGGCACCGGGCGCAGCTCGCCGAACTCCTCGCCGAACTCGCCGTACGCAGGGAACGGGTGGGGCTGACCGCTCCGGTACTGCCGCTCGCGGGCTGAGAGGGCTTGGTGGAGGTGCCGCGATCGCGCCGTCGCCCAGTGCGGCGCCGTTGTGGCCGGGCCGGTCGCGCAGTTCCCCGCGCCCCTTCAGGGTGTTGCCGAACCGCCCGTCATCAAGAACCGCACCCGCACAGCCGATCGGGCAGGTCCGCACCCACCGGGCCTGTCAGTCGATCCGCACCCACACCGGCGCGTGGTCCGACCCCGACTCGCTGTGGTGTGCCGCCGGATCCGCTCCCACCGACGGCAGGCGAAGCGCCCCCTCGGGCCCCGGCCCGCTTCCCGTCCCCGCCTCCGTCAGCCGGTGGACCAGCCGGTGGCTCGTCAGGATGTGGTCGATCAGCTCGCGGCGCCCCGCGTTGATCCGCGAGTGGCGCCGGTCGGCGGGGATCAGCGGCGCCACGTCCCACAGCCGGGCCGCGTCGCCCTTGTCCGGTGTCTCGAAGCCGGGCGTGCCGATCTCCGAGCCGGGCGGACCGAGCGGGATCTGCGTGGTCGCCGCCTGCACCTCGTCGTTCAGATCGCCCACCACCGCCACATCGCGCGCCCGGCCGTCACCGGCCAGCAGGACGTCGGCGAGCGCCCGCAGCGCCGTCGCCTCGGCGGCCCGGCGGTGCAGGGCGTACGCGCCGTAGCGGGCCCGTTCGCCCTCGTCGCGCGGGAAGAAACGATCCCCCGGGTACGACAGCAGCTTGGACTTCAGATGTGCCACCGCCACCCGCAGCGGCCCCGCCTCCGTCACCGTCTCCACCGCCAGGAACCCGCGCCCCGCCCCGTCCGAGACCGCGCCGGAGTCGTCCGACTGCACCGGCCGCACCTTCGGCGGGAACGCGCGCGTGTCCGCCAGCACCTCCAGCGGCGTACGGCTGATCACCCCGACCCGGATGCCCCGGCCGTCCGGGAGTGCGGAGAGCGCCACGTGCCAGGTGCCGCCCACCGTCTCCAGCAGGTCCGCCAACGCCTCCGGCTCCCCGACCTCCTGCACCCCGAGCACCCCCGGGTCGAGCGCGGTGACCACGGTGGCGAGCGCCGCGAGCTTCGCCTCGTACGCCGCCTTGTCCTTCGGGCCGAAGGGGCCGCCGGGCCGGTACAGGTTCTCCAGGTTCCAGGTGCCGAGGAGCATGCCGGGATCCCTCCGGGAGGTGTCGTGCCGTCAGGGTGCCCGGCCGCCGCGCACGGCGACAGGTTCGCGACACGATGCGGGCCACGGCTCACCCGCCGGCACGACACCGTCGTACGTCGACACGATGACGCCCTCTCCGACGCCCGCCCCGGATTCCGTCCGGGAGCCCGACGCATGGACCCCGTACGCCCTGCGGCTCCTGCGAAAAATGCCCCGCACGCGAGAAATTCCCGGCGCCGCCGATGAGTTCCGAACCGCCCGCGGGTCACCCCTTCGAGCCGACCGCTGCACAGGAGGGGCCCATGGCGCATCCGGAGCTTCCGGGACTGCCGGAGATCGTCTCGCGTGAGGAATGGCGCGCGGCACGCGAGGAACTGTCCGCCGAGGAGGAGGCGGTGGCCCGGGCACGGGACACGCTGACCGCCCGGCGGCGGCGCCTGCCCATGGTCGAGATCGGCGCGGAGTACGTCTTCGAGGGCGGCGACGGCAAGGCGACCCTGCTCGACCTCTTCGACGGGCGCGGGCAACTCGTGCTGTACCACTTCATGTTCGCCCCGGAGTCGGAGGCGGGCTGCCCCCGCTGCTCGGCCTTCCTCGACCAGCTCGGCCACCTCGCCCACCTCACGGCGCGCGGCGTGTCCTTCGCGGCCGTCTCCCGGGCGCCGTATCCGCGCCTGCTGCAGTTCAAGGCCCGTATGGGCTGGACGCTGCCCTGGTACTCGTCGTACACCAACGATTTCAACCGCGACTTCGAGGTCACGCGGGAGCAGGACGGCGGCCTCGTCGAGCGGCCCGGGCTGAGCTGCTTCCTGCGGGACGGCGACCGCGTCTTCCACACCTACTCGGTGTACGACCGCGGCCTCGACGGGCTCGGCTCCACCCCCGGCCTCCTGGACCTCACGGCCCTGGGCCCCCTGGCCGGCGAGCCCGTCCGCCCTCACGACGAGTACGAGTTCTGACACGTACGGTGCCGGAGATGTCCGTAACGTGACCGGATCCTCACGATCCGCGCCGAATCCGTGTCAACTACGTCTCAGTAACGCAACCGAGCGAGCTTCCCGGCCTCCGGAAGGCGTTAACTCCTACGAGTACGACGCTTTCTGGAGGTGCGAGATGGTGAACGGGCGAACCGTGCTCGAGTGCTTTCCCGCAGGCGGGCCGCGCGGATCGTGGCCCGCGGAGGAGTTCGCGCACGCGCGCCGCCTGGAGGGACTGGCCGCCGAGGTCGTCATGGACCTCGCGACCGACACCTTCCTGGTGATCGTCCGGGGCGGCAACGCCGCGGACTGACCCTCAGCCGACGCTCGACGTGGGCGCCGTCGGGCTGAACTGCTCCGCCTGGAGCGCGTACAGCTCCGCGTAGACGCCGCCGCAGGCCAGCAGCTCGTCCGGGGTCCCGGACTCCACCAGCCGGCCCTGGTCGAGGACGTGCACCAGGTCCGCGTGGCGCACCGACGCCAGCCGGTGGGTGATCAGGACGACCGTCTGGCCGCTGCCCGCCAGCGCCCGGATCTTGTCGAACACCTCCAGCTCCGCGCGGGCGTCCAGGGCCGCCGTCGGCTCGTCCACGATCAGGATGCGGCCCCGCCGGTACGCGGCCCGCGCGATGCCGAGCCGCTGCCACTGGCCGCCGGACAGCTCGTGCCCGCCGCTGAAGTTCCGGGCCAGCAGGGTGTCCAGACCGCGCGGCAGATCCCCGACCACCTCCTCGGCCCCCGCCTCCGCGATCGCGTCGGCCAGCCGCTCCTCCGTCAGCGGCGCCGACGAGCGCCCCACGGCCACGTTCACCCGCGCGGTGAACGGCCACCGCTTGAAGTCCTGCGCCACCATCGCGATCCGCTCGGCCAACTGGTGGCGGTCCGCCTCCGCCGCGTCCACGCCGTCCCACAGGATCCGCCCCCGGTCCGGCCGGTACAGCCCGGCTAGCAGCTTCACCAGGGTCGTCTTGCCGGAGCCGTTCTCCCCGACCAGCGCGATGATCCGGCCCAGCGGGAGGGAGAGCGTGACCTCTTCGAGAGCGGGCCTGGGCGACTCGCCCGGATAGCCGAACGTCACGTTCTCGAAGCGGATCTCCCGCGGATCCTCCGGCAGGGCCACCCCGCCCTCGGGGATGGCCCGTTCGGCCGCCTCGACGTACAGCCGCTGCAGATCGCCCACGAACAGGGCCTCCTCGTGCAGCTGGTTGACCTCCAGGACCAGCGTGTTCAGGCTCGCCGAGCCGCTGCGGATCGCGATCACCGCGGTGCCCGCGACCGCCAGCGCCATCGTCCCGGTGAGCAGCAGCCCGCCCAGCGTGGCGTACGTCGCCACCGTCGCCAGCCCCGTCCAGACGGCCGCGATCAGCCCCGTGCGGGCGGCGAGCCGGGCCAGCCGGGCCTGCTCCGCCTCCGCGGTCTCCGACATCGCCCGGAAGTGCCGCAGCAGGAACGGGCCGACTCCGTGCACCCGGATCTCGGGCGCCGCCTCCGGCTCGGTGAGCAGAGCGGCGATGAGATGACCCGCGCGCTCGTGCTGCACCCACGTGTGGAACGACTCGTAGCGGCGCCGTGCGTTCGTCAGCGCGCTCCAGGCGCTCGGCAGTGTCATCGTGATCAGCAGCGGCAGCAGCAGCGGATGCAGCACCGTCAGCACCCCGGCCGCCGCCACCAGCGAGATCATCGCGTTCACCACACGCGTGCCGTACATGATCATCCGCCGTGCGGACGAGGCGCCGTACTGCGCCGTGTCCAGCAGCTTGTGGAAGGCGTGGTCCTCGATCGCGGCCAGTTCGACCGCCGCGGCCCGTTCCAGGTACAGCTCGGTCGCCACCCGCGCCACCTTGGGCTCCAGCCGCCCGGTGGCGTACGTCGACGCTGCCCTCAGCAGCGCTCCGACGAGGAGTACGACGGCCATGACGACCAGCGCGGGAAGGGCGCCGTGCAGCCGGTCCTCGATCGGGCCGCCGCCGATCAGCCTGCTGAGCACCGAGTTCACCGCGAGCAGCCCCACCGCCTGGGCCACGCCCCGGCCGGCCTCGGCGGCCAGTACGGTACGGGCGGCCCGCGGGTCGGCCTGCCGGGCCAGCCGCAGGCTCACGGCCAGCAGGGAGGGCAGCCGGGTCACCATGGCGCGGAAGCTCAGTTCCAGGAAGGCGTCCCTGTGCTGGTTCCAGCCCATGTCGTAGCGGAGCGGGCCACCGAAGAGCAGCCGTTCCGACTCGGACACCTCGCGCTCGTCGGACCCCTTCGGATTGTGCGCCTCTCCCGCCTGCCCCAATGTCTCCGCCTCCCGCGATCGTGGACGAACGGCCACTATCCCGGGAGGCGACGGGTCAGGACAGGGCGCGGGACGTGGAAGAGGGATGCGCGGGGGCGTACGCCGGGGGTGGCGGATGCGGGCCGCCTGTGGAGGGGCGGGACGGTCGGCCGAGGAGCCCGGCGGAGCGGCCCGCTAGGCGCTGATCGGGCGTGACCAGGTGGGCGTCGTGCCCGTGAGGCGGCACAGGGCCAGGTAGAGCGGGATCGGCGGGGTGTACGGAAGCGTGCCGTCCGGCCGGTGGACGAGGTCAGGGACGGGCAGGGACTCCGGGACGATCGCACCCGGGGTGTAGCGCGCGGGGGCGGGCCACTCCAGGGCGTAGTCGGAGTCCGACGGGACGAGCCACCACCAGTGCGCCTCGTCGGCGTAGACGCAGCCCACGCGGGGCAGCCGGGGCATGAGCAGCGGGCCGATACCGGCCGGTACGGCCACGGCGTCACAGCCCAGCGGGGCGATCATGCCGTCCGGCACGGTGAGCCGGCGGGGAGGTTCCGGGACGGGGCCCAGGTCGCGCCGCAGCCGGACGAGTGTGTCGAGGGAGCGCACCGGCCTGCGGCCGGGCGCGCCGCTCATGCCCTCCCCCGCTCTCGGCTTCTCTCCAGCGGCGGGAGCCCCGTGCCGCCCCCGACACCGGGGAACGGCCGCGGGACGGAGGCCTCGCCGACCGGGGGGACCGGAGCGACGGGGGCGAGTGGCGCAAGCGGGGCGACGGGAGCGGGGGTGTGGCTCGTGGCCTGGTGGACCGCGGTGCGGTGATCCGGGCCGCGCTCGTCCGCGCGGTGGGCGTCGACGGTGCGGTGATCCGCTGCACGGTGATCCGCTGCACGGTGATCTGTCGTGCGGTGATCCGCCGTGCGGTGTTCCGGCGCGCGGTGGGTCAGCGGGCTGTGGGCCAGCGGGCTGTGGCCGTGGCTGTGGCCCACGGAGGTGTGGCCGAGAGGGGTGTGCCCGAAGGCGGTCTGGTCCAGGGCGTGATGGCTCGGGCCCTGGTGCTCCAGCACGCAGAGGTCGGACACCCGCTGTTCGGGGGTGCGGCGGTCCGGGCCGAAGGGGTTGGCCGCGCGCTGCTCCGGGCCGTGGTGCTCCTTGCCCGAGGGCCTGACCGGAGTGGCCGAGGGCTTGACCGGAGTGGCCGAGGGCTTGACCGGAGTGGCCGAGGGCTTGACCGGAGTCTGGCCGGGGGGCTTCGGCAGGCCGGCCGGTGCCCTGCGCATCAGCTCGGCCGCGTACGCCTCCGCAGCACCGCGCGAGGGTGCCGGACGCATCGCGCGTGAGTCGCCCCGCGGCCCGTGGTCGCGGGGGGTCCGGTCGCGGTGGGACTGCTCCACCGGCTCGTCCTCGTCCCCAGGGCCGTCGGCCGGGCCGGGCTTGGGGCGGACGCCCCAGCCGAGATCGTCGCGCGGCTCGGCGTGCTCCCCGGCGGCATGACCCTCGCCGGAGCGGCCCGCACCAGCACGGTCCCCACCAGCGCGCTCCGCACGGTGGTCCTCCGTGACTTCGGCGTCGGCACCGTCCCGCGGTTCGGCCGCCTCGGCCGGCCCGTCCGCGCCGCGCGGCAGGTCCGCCCAGACCAGCAGGCCGGAGCCGTGCTCCTGGGCGCCCCAGGAGTGACAGAGGGCCTCGACGAGGAGCAGTCCCCTCCCGTGCTCCTCCTCGGGACGCTGCGGGGAGGGATGCGGATCGTCGGGCGCGCAGCCCTGATCGCGCACGGCTATGCGCAGCACGTCGTCACCGTCGAGCAGCTCGCACACGACGACATCGCTGGCCGTGTGCACGATCGCGTTGGTGACCAGCTCGGATATGACGAGAGCCGCGGTGTCGCAGGTGTCCTCGCACACCGACCAGCCGGTCAGCCGGGCCCGTGCCAGGCGTCTGGCCTGGGCTGGGGAACCCGGATGGGCGGCCAGTTCGAATCGGAACCGGCGCTCGGCAGCGGCCTGGTCGGGGCCTGCTCCCGGGGCGGCACCGAGACCCTGGGGGCGGCCTGCGGCGGCGTCTGTTCCTAAGGGCGCGGACGGAATCACGCTTGCCACTATCGCCGCGCCGTGAACACTTGGCAAGTGTCACTCTGAAAAATGCAGAGTGCTGTGTGACGCGGTGGAGCGCCGTGGCACACTGCTCGCAACAGCATGTTGAGCGGCGCCAGTTGGGATCGCCGGAGATCCGTACGCGGTCGTACAGATCTTCGAATAGGTCTTCGAATGGCGCCGTAAGGCTGTCAGGATTCGTTCCGTCACCGGCCGGTCGGGGGCTGCTCAGCGCGGCCGAGACGACCGGGCGGCCGGGGCTCTTCGTGGAGGTGGAGCGTGAGCGAACCGCGGTCCGCGCCGACCGTCGGACAGGTCGTCCTCGGCCGGCGCCTGCTGGATCTGCGGGAACGCGCAGGGCTCAAGCGCGAGGAGGCCGCCAAGATCCTCCGGGTCGCCCCCGCCACGGTCCGCCGTATGGAGATGGCCGAGGTCGGCCTCAAAATCCCGTATCTCCAACTGCTGCTGAAGGCCTACGGCATCACCGACGAGGAGGCCGAGGGGTTCGTGCAGTTGGCCGAGGAGGCCAACAAGCCCGGCTGGTGGCAGCGTTTCCACGACGTCCTGCCCGGCTGGTTCTCGATGCACGTCAGCCTGGAGGGCGCGGCCGCCCTGATCCGCCAGTACGAACCGCACTTCGTCCCCGGTCTGCTCCAGACCGAGGACTACGCGCGCGGGGTCCTGAAGTCGGGCGCCATCGGCCAGACCCGGCCGGAGGACATCCAGCGTCTCGTCGACCTGCGCATGCAACGCCAGGAACTGCTCACTCGTCAGGACGCGCCCCGGTTGTGGGTCGTGATGGACGAGACGGTGCTGCGCCGCCCGGTGGGCGGTCCGGAGGTGATGCGCGCGCAGATCGACAAACTGCTCGAGGCGACGAAGCTGCCCCATGTGACGCTTCAGGTGGCCCCGTTCTCGAACGGGCCGCACCCCGGCACCTACGGGCCCTTCGTGCTGTTCCGATTCGCCATGCCGGAGCTTCCGGACATGGTCTACAGCGAGTACCTGACCGGCGCCGTCTATCTCGACGCGCGCACCGAGGTGGCGACCCATCTCGAGGTCATGGACCGCATGGCGGCGCAGGCCGCTACTGCACATCGCACGAAGGAGATCCTCAGGGATTTCCGCAAGGAGCTGTGAATGGATCGCATCAAGCCGCGCAAACGGGTCTACAACGGAATGCCCGCGCGGGACTTGGGCAGCGAAGGCTGGCACAAGCCCTGGAGCGGCGGCAACGGAGGCAACTGCCTCGAGGCGATGAAGCTCGCCGACGGCCGGATAGCCGTCCGTCAGTCGACCGACCCGGACGGTCCGGCGCTGATCTACACCACCGACGAGATGACGGCCTTCATCGAGGGGGCCAAGGCGGGGGATGCCGACTTCCTGCTTTCATGACCTGGGGATTTGCCGTTTGTCACCTTCTCGTTTCTCGACTTCCTTGATTTGGCACCGACTTGATTATTCATTGCGTCTTACGGAGCGTTTCATGACCGGGCAGGACCCCGCCCCCGTTATCGAGATCGACACCGGTAAGCCCCATCCCGCACGGATGTACGACTGGTATCTCGGCGGCAAGGACAACTACCCCGTCGACGAGGCCATGGGCCGCCAGATGCTCGCGCTCGACCCGCGCGTGCCGGTGATGGCACGAGTCAACCGCGCCTTCATGCACCGCGCCACGCGCTGGCTGGCCGGGAACGGCATACGCCAGTTCCTGGACATCGGCACGGGCATCCCCACCGAGCCCAATCTGCACCAGGTCGCCCAGGAGATCGCGCCGGACGCCCGCGTCGTCTACTGCGACAACGACCCGATCGTGCTGGCCCACGCGGCGGCGCTGCTGCGCAGCACGCCCGACGGCGTCACGGAGTATCTGCAGGCGGACGTCCGCGACCCGGCCACCATCGTCGAGGGGGCCAGGAAGATCCTGGACCTCACCCGGCCGGTGGCCCTGTCGCTGGTCGCGCTGCTGCACTTCGTCCCCGACGAGGACGGCGCGCACGAACTCGTCGACCGGCTGCTCGCCGAGCTCCCCTCGGGCAGCTACCTGATGATGACCCACGCCACCGCCGACTTCACCCCGGAGGAGTCCGCGGCGGCCACGGAGAAACTCAAGGCCGCGGGCGTCACACTGGCCCTGCGCTCCCGCGAGGAGTTCGGCCGCTTCTTCGACGGCCTCGAACTGGTCGACCCGGGCGTGGCGGTCGTACCCGACTGGCATCCCGAGCTCGGCGAGCCGGTCCCGGGCCAGGAGGACGGGGTCATCCCGGGGTACGGGGCGGTGGCCCGCAAGCCGTAGCAGGGACCCCCGGCATCCCCTGGGGACCGGCCCAGAAGGTCAGAACCAGGTCATCATGCGCCGTGGGGCGTCCACCAGACGGCTCACGGCGACGATCGCCGGCGGCGGCTGGTCGGCCTCGCTGTGTTCGAGATGCAGCCCGTAGTAGATCTGTTCGATCGACGGCGGTCCGACCGCGAGATTGCGCCGGACCGCCGCCGCGGGGGACTCCTGTCCGGTCTCCACCAGGTACGCCGCGGCCATCGTGCCGGTACGGCTGGTCAGCCGCAGCCGGTCGTGCTCGGTCAGCGCGGGCCGTACGGTCCCGGCGAACAGGCCGTCGCCGAGGTCGCCGAGGGCCGCGTGACGCAGCGGCACGGACGTGGAGTCCCGGCAGCGCTCCCAGACCTGCTGCGCGGCCAGCGACCGCCGCGCCGCCGTCATGTCCGGGCCCCGGATGTCGACCCGGACGATCACGGAGGTCGCCTCGTTCCGGTTCTCCTTCTCCTCGCGGGTCTGCGTGAGCCGCGCGATCCCCACGACCAGCCCGGCGAGCAGGGCGACGCAGATGACGTAGATCGCGGCCACGCGCGCGCGACGCCCACCGGAGGGCCGGGGCCGCCCGGCAGCGGAAGATCGTCCGGGTCGCGGCCGTCGCGGCCGTCCCGGTCATCGCCGTTGTCCAGGTCATAGCGGCTGTCCCGGTCGTAGCGGGTGTCCAGGCCGTAGTGGCCGTCCCGGTCATAGCGGGCGTCCGGACCGGGCGCGGCCAGGACGGCCAGCCGCCCCGCCAGTCGGCGTTCCGCCGGCCGCGCGGTGGCGGACGCGACCCGCTGGACCACCCAGGCCAGCCCGGACAGCAGGACACCGGTGACCATGAGGACCGGCACGAAGACATACGTACGGTCCGCCGGGTCCTCCAGCCAGCTGAACCGGGCCTCCTCCCGCTCGGCGGCGGGCCGCCGGAGCCGGGCGAGCACGTCCTCCTGCCGCGCGTCCAGCTCCCGCTGCCGCCGGTCGGTGTCGCGCAGCCGCTCCTCGATCCGGGCCAGCCGCCCCAGCAGGACGACACCGAGCAGCATCACCTCCACGACCAGCAGCAGCACTCCGCAGATCAGCGCCCGCTGCCACTGCCACCAGTACAGATAGACGACGAGATAGGTGGCCGCCCCGGCCGCGGCCAGGCCGGCGAGGACGTACGCGACCCTCCTCACGGCGCGTCCCCCAGCCGTACGTCCCCCGTCGTCCCGTCGACGGCAAGCCGGGAGCCGATCGGGAAGCGGCGTACGGCGTCGGTCGCGCCGACGACCGCCGGCAGCCCGAACTCCCTGGCCAGGACTGCCAGATGCGACAAGGGGCTGCCGGTCTGCGCGACCAGGCCCGTGAGCCCGGGCAGCAGCGGGGCCAGCGCGGGGTCCAGGGTGCGCACGACGAGCACCGGGTCGGCGGGCCGGGCGCCCGTCCAGTCCCAGACGGTCCCCACCGGGTGGCCGTTCGCCCCGGGCGGGATCACGAATCCGGGGAGCACGGGCAGTCCGGCGCGGGCCGCGCGGGCCAGGTGCGCGGCCTTGGATCCCGCCAGGCGGGGAATTTCGGCGCGGGTGCATCCAGGGGGACGGTGGCCGGGCCGTGGACCCCCACCGGGCCCAGGGCCCCCACCGGGCCGAGGGTGACCTCGCCCCGGGGGCCTTGCCCGCCGTGGGCACCATCTCCGTGACGTTCGTCGAGCGTCGTCATCGACACCCTCCAGGACCGACCGCCAACAGGGGGGACGCGCGGGATCGGCCCTGCGCCTGACGGCGGAACGAAGGATGGGGTGGGCCGCCGCCGATCCGGACCGGGGTGCCGCCCGGTTCCGGACACGGCGACAGCACACCTCCTGTTCCGATGATCCCACCGCTGGTCCGATCCCTGTAGCCCGTAAGCCACATTTCGGGCATCAAGGGATATCGGGGGTGTCTGGGAGGCCGGGGGACTGAGGAGGGGGCATCGCGGAGGCGGCCGCCGGGCCCGCCGGTCGGTTCGTCCGGCGGGCCCGGCGGCCCGCGGAGCCTCCTCCACAGACGGGAGACGGCCCCCGGCGCCTCCTCAGGGCCGCAGGGGCGGGTCCCGCGTCCGGCGGCGGCAGAACCTCGCACAGGGCCTCCAGCGCCGCCCCGTAGGCGTTGCGTATCCGACGACCAGGCCGTCCCCCCCCGCCGTCTCCGTCTCCGGGTGCCGGTAGTCGCCCAGCCCGTCCAGCGCGACCCCGTGCCAGGCGGCCGCCTTGACCGCCGACCGCTCGGTACCGGCCGGCAGGCGCAGCACCGCGCCGACGCTGCTCCCTCCGCCGCTCTCCCCTCCGAGGCGATCGCCGCGGCCGAGGCCGCACGGACCCGGCTCGACTTCGGGAAGTCCGCCCGGCCCGCCTTTTGCGCCCTCATCGGCCTCGACGCCGCCGCCCGCGAGGGCCTCGACCCCGCCCTCGTCGAACTGATCCAGATCCGCGCCTCGCTCCTCAACCACTGCGCGTACTGCCTGCACATGCACACCAACGACGCCCGCAAGGCCGGCGAGAGCGAGGACCGACTGCACCTGGTCGCCGTCTGGCGCGAGGCCCGCCACTTCTACACCGAGCGGGAACAGGCGGCCCTCGCCCTGACCGAGGCGGTCACCCTGGTCGCCGACGCAGGCGTCCCGGACGACGTCTACGCCGAGGCCGCCGCCGTCTTCGACGACCACGAACTGGCCCAGGTGCTCGCCCTCATCTGCACGATCAACACCTGGAACCGGGTGGCCCTCGCGACGGGCAAGGTGGCGGGCACGGACGAGCGCCGCTGACCCCACCGGTCACCGGTCACCGGTTGCCGATCACGTCGTACGGCGGGGCCGTCGGGCGGTCGGGCCGTCACACGCTCATGGGCCGGTCGTACGGCGATATGGGCGCCGGCAGCCGCGAACTCCCCGACAGCCGACGGTCGACCGCCGCCGCCACCGCACGCCCCTCCGCGATCGCCCACACGATCAGCGACTGGCCGCGGGCCGCGTCCCCGGCGGCGAACACGCCGGGCACGTTCGTCGCGAAGTCACGGTCCCGCGCGAGGGTGCCGCGCGGCTCCAGCCTCAGCCCCAGTTGGTCCACGAGCCCGTCCGTCCGGTCGGGCCCCGAGAAACCGAGCGCCAGCAGCACCAGGTCCACCGGCAGCTCCCGCCCGCTGCCCGCCACCGGCCGACGCCGCGCATCCACCTCGACGAGGTGCAGCGACCGCACCCGCCCGTCCTCGTCCCCGGTGAAGCGGAGCGTGGACGCCGCGAACAGACGCGCGTCCGCGTCGGCCGCCGGCGCACTGCGCAACTCGCGCGCCTCCTCGTGCGCGGCCGACAGCCGGTAGATCTTCGGGTACGTCGGCCAGGGATCCGTGTCCTCGTCGCGGTCCGCGCCGGGCTGGGCGTAGATGTCCAGCTGGGTCACCGACGCCGCGCCCTCACGGACCGCCGTCCCCAGGCAGTCCGCGCCGGTGTCCCCGCCGCCGACGATCACGACATGAAGACCGGCCGCCGACATCGGCGAGACCTCGAGATCGCCCTGGCACACCCGGTTGGCCAGCGGCAGATACTCCATCGCCTGATGTATCCCGGCCAGCTCCCGGCCCGGCACCTGAAGTTCCCGCCAGGCCGTCGCCCCGGTGGCGATCACCACGGCGTCGTAACGCGCCCGCAGCTCCGCCGCGCCCACATCCCGGCCGACCGCCGTCCCCGTACGGAACCGCGTCCCCTCGGCGATCATCTGCTCGATCCGCCGGTCCAGATGGTGCTTCTCCATCTTGAACTCGGGGATGCCGTACCGCATGAGACCGCCGATCCGGTCGTCCTTCTCGTACACGGCGACCGTGTGCCCGGCCCGGGTCAACTGCTGCGCGGCGGCCAGCCCGGTCGGTCCGGAACCGATCACCGCCACCGTCTTCCCCGACAGCCGGTCCGGCGGACTCGGCGGCGCGAACCCCTCGGCCCAGGCCCGGTCGGCGATCGCCACCTCGACGTTCTTGATGGTCACGGCAGGCTGGTTGATGGCGAGAACGCACCCCGCCTCGCACGGCGCCGGACACAACCGTCCCGTGAACTCGGGGAAGTTGTTCGTCGCGTGCAGCCGGTCGCTCGCCGCCCGCCAGTCCTCCCGCGACACCAGGTCGTTCCACTCCGGGATCAGGTTGCCGAGCGGACACGCGTCGTGACAGAAGGGGACACCGCAGTCCATGCAGCGGTCGGCCTGCTTGCTGACGATGGGCAGAAGCGCCCCGGGGACGTACACCTCGTCCCAGTCCCGGACCCGTTCCTCGACCGGCCGGCGGGGCCAGTCCTGGCGGGAGGTGGTCATGAATCCCTTGGGATCGGCCATGGGCGTCTTCCTTGCGTACGCGTGGGACGGGCCGAGCGTCATTCGGCGGCACTCTTTCGGCCACGATACGTCCCCTCCGCCACCCGCGCAGAGAGGCGGAACAGGGCCGAATCACACCGGTCCGGCTCAGACCAGCGACAGCGCGTACACGATCGCCGCCGCCGCCGAGGAGGCCGCCCGCACATGGTTCCAGCGCGTCCACTGGCGCACGTACGCCGGCCAGTACGCCGCCGCCTCCGGCGCTCCGGGCTCCAGCTTCATCAGCGTCTCGTTGCGCGGCACGTTCGCCATGACGGTCACCCCGAAGGCGCCGACCAGGTACAGCCCGCTGCCCAGCAGCAGCGGGAGCGCCCCCTCGTCCGGCCACAGCAGGAACGTCACCATGGCGATCCCCGCGCACAGCCCCGCCGCCCCCAGGAACAGCACCATGAACGCCGGCGTCATCGCCGAGGAGTTGATCGCGTTCATCGCGGCGACGCCCTGCGCGGCCGGCAGCTTGGCGAGCCCCCGCATCACCAGCACCGAAAACGCGCAGAACACCCCTGCCATCACCCCCGTCGTGACGGCGCCGAGCAGCGCGAGCATCGGATACGGCCCATCGATCACTGTCACCGTCAACTCCCCCTGTCGTCGGAAGATCCTGCCCGCCACGGTCCCGTCACCTCAAGTGATATCCCGGATGTGATCGGTGACCGGGGAGGGGCCCTCCCCCTCCCCTCCCACCCCCTCCCCACCCTCCCGCCACTCCCGCAGCCGCGCCTCCACACGCGCCGCGATCCGCCGTCTCGCCTCGTTGCGCGGCACGCCGCTCATCAGCAGTTCGTCGTACGGCGTCTCCAGATGCCGTACGGAGGCCGCGACCGCCGAGACCACCGCGCCCTCGGACAAGGCCCGCCCGGCCGCGCTACGGCCCACCCGCCCGCTGCCCCGCACCGAGGCGTGAGCCGCGATCTCCCCGGCCCGCGTCACCGGGCAGCCCGGCAGCAGGCGCAGGATCTCCGCCGCGAACACCTCCGTGAACCGCGCGTCCGCCACGGCCCGCCGCCGCGCGTCCCGCAGCCGGCGCCGCCGCCGCGCCTCCGCGTCGGCCAGGCACCGCTGCTCGGCCCGGGCGAGCCCCGCCTCCTCGACCAGGACGCCCTGCCGCTCGTAGCGCCCCTTGCGCCGGTTGAACCGCACCACCACCGCCGACAGCCCGCTCTCCTCCCGCGATCTGCGGGTCAGCGCCGTGTCCCCGCGCGGCAGGAACACCAGATGTCCGAGGTCCGCACAGTTCAGGCAGCGGGCCCCGCCCTCCTCCAGCACCAGCATCGGCTGCGGCCCCCGGCGGCAGCCCGCACAGTACTTCCGCCGGAGCGGCTGCACGACGAGAAGGCCGGTGCGGGACAGGGGAGTTGCGCGTGCTGCCATGCAGGCTTCATTCCCGCTGGTGGGCGCGGTAGCACCCGGCTGCCGCCTCGACCCGCGCCCGCACGGAGCGATCCGAGGCCGGACGCCGACCGCGACGCGTCGTGACCGGTGCCTGACGCATCATGGGCCGTGTGCGACTCGAAGCGATCACCTGGGAACGGCTCGGCGACCTCCTCGCCGAGCGGCTGCTCGACCTGAAGCCGGCGGACGGCAGCCCCTGGCCCCGCGTCGCCTTCGACGGCGCCCCGGCGGCCCGCCCCGGCGACCTCGCCGCCCGCGTCGCCGAGGCGCTGCGGATCCACGGCCGCGCCTCCCGCGTCGTGGACGCCCACGGCTTTCTGCGCCCCGCCTCCCTCCGCCTCGAGTACGGGCGTCATGACGTCGAGGCCTACTACAACGGCTGGTTCGACACCGGCGCGCTCTGGCGCGAGGTGTTCGGCCCCCTCGAACCCGGCGGCGACGGGCGGATCCTGCCGGACTTCTGGGACCCGGTCACGGACCGGGCCACCCGCAGTTCCTACGTCCACCTCCCGCCGGGCGGTTTCCTGCTGCTGCACGGTCCCCTCCTGCTGCGCCACTGGTTCCCCTTCGACCTCACCGTCCACGTCCAGCTCTCCCCGGCCGCCCTGCGCCGCCGCACCCCGGACGCGGACCGGTGGACACTGCCCGCCTTCGACACCTACGCCGCCGAGACCGACCCCGCCGCCACGGCCGACGTCCTGGTCCGTGCGGACGATCCGCGCCATCCGGCGTGGGGCGGGTGAGCCGGAGCGGAGCCGACGGCCCGGGAGATGCGGGTGCCCGCGGGCACGGCGAGAATGGAAGGGCGCCGGGACCAGCGGTGCCCCCCGCGCCGCGCCGGCCGTCCGGTACCGGGAGGCACCCATGACCACAGCCGGAGAGATCATGCACCGGGGAGCCCGCTGGATCCCCGCCCATGAAACCCTCGACCGCGCCGCACAGTTGATGCGCGAACTCAATGTCGGGGCCCTGCCCATCGGCGACGACAACGACCGGCTCTGCGGCATCCTCACCGACCGCGACATCGTCGTCGGCTGCGTGGCCATGGGCCGCGACCCGGCGAGGGTCACCGCCGGAGAGATGGCCCGCGGCACCCCGCGCTGGATCGACGCGAGCGCCGACGTCGGCGATGTGCTCGGCGAGATGCGGAACCATCAGATCCGCAGGCTGCCCGTCATCGAGAACAAGCGCCTGGTCGGCATGATCAGCGAGGCCGACCTCGCCCGGCATCTGAGCGAGGGCGAAATCGCCTCCTGGGCCGAGAGCGTCTACGCCAGGACCGGCCCCGGACCGCACTGACGCCGCCCCGGTCCCGCCGCCGCCCGGGCCCGGGCGCCCTCAGAGCCAGCCGTTGCGCCGGAAGCCCCGGTACAGCACCAGGCAGGCCACGGATATGACGCCGATGACCAGGGGATAGCCGAACCTCCAGTGCAGCTCCGGCATGTGATCGAAGTTCATGCCGTACACACCGCAGACCATCGTCGGCACCGCGATCACTGCGGCCCAGGCGGTGATCTTCCGCATGTCCTCGTTCTGCGCGACCGTGACCTGCGCCAGATGCGCCTGCAGGATCGAGTTCAGCAGTTCGTCGAACGCGGCGATCTGCTCCGTGGCCCGCAGCAGATGGTCGGAGACGTCCCGGAAGTACGCCTGTATCTCCGGCTCGATCACCCGCACCGGCCGGTCGGCGAGATCCAGGAGCGGGCGCTTCAGCGGGACCACCGCCCGCTTCAGCTCCAGGAGTTCACGCTTGAGCTGGTAGATGCGCCCCGGATCGGCCCGCGCACCGTTCTCCGCGAAGACGTCCGCCTCGACCTGGTCGATGTCCCCCTGCACCGCGTCCGTGACGTTCAGATAGTCGTCCACGACATGGTCCGCGATCGCGTGCAGCACCGCCGACGGGCCCTTGGCGAGCTGCGCCGGATCGGACTCCAGCTCCTCGCGCAGCGGCCCCAGCGAGCCGTGCCGCCCGTGCCGGACCGTGACGACGAAGTCCTGGCCGACGAACACCATGATCTCGCCGGTGTTCACCACCTCGCTCGTCGCGGTGAGCTCCTCGTGCTCGACGTAGCAGACCGTCTTGAACACCGCGAAGAGCGTCTCGCCGTACCGCTCGACCTTGGGGCGCTGATGAGCCTCGACGGCGTCCTCCACGGCCAGTGGATGCAGGTCGAAGAGTTCGGCGATGCCCGAGAACTCGGCGTTCGTCGGCTCGTGCAGCCCGAGCCAGACGAAGCCCTGGCCGCTCTTGCGCACCCGCTCGACCGTCTCGACCAGATCCTCGCAGACAGGGGCCCGCACACCCTCCCGGTAGGTCACGCAGTTCACCACCGAGGAGCCCAGCGGGGAGCGCGCGTGGTGACTGAGGTCGACCCGGGCACGACGCCGGGCCAACCGCGCCACCCCGCGCAGGCCGCCGACCCGGCCGAAGCCGGTGACCTTCCGCAGATTCCCTGCCATGGTCATCTGGATCTCCTTGCGTGGCTCTCCTCGCGCCGCACTCCCGCGCCCTGGTCGGCCAGTCTGCCAGGCTCGCGTATGCCGTGGGTAAGCCTGTGGAAAGGGCCGGTTCCGGTTTGTTCCCGCCTGTGGACAACGAGGCTCCGGGCCCCGACCGGTACGGATTCCCCGCCCTCGCCGACATGAACACCGCGCTGCCCCGCCGGGGATTCATGGCCGCGTCGACCGCCTGCGCCAAGCGGGACAACTGGGATGATCGGCACATGACGCGAACCGACGGGTACCTTCTCGACAACCAGCAGACCGAGGCGGCGGAACGCTTCGACGCCTTCGCCACCCTCTTCGACCCCACGACGTTCCGCCATCTCGAAGAGCTGGGCGTCGGCCCCGGCTGGCGCTGCTGGGAGGTCGGCGCCGGCGGGACCTCGGTGGTGACCTGGCTGGCGAAGAAGGTCGGCCCCACCGGCAAGGTCGTCGCGACCGACATCGACACCTCCCGCCTCGCCCCGGCCGCCCGCCCGCCGGTCGAGGTGCGCGTCCACGACGTGGGTGCCGAGGAACCCCCCGCCGAGGGCTTCGACCTGGTGCACGCCCGGCTCGTCCTGGTCCATGTCCCGGACCGGGAAAGGGCGTTGCGTTCCATGGTGAAGGCCCTGCGCCCCGGCGGACGCCTTCTGGTCGAGGACGGCGACCCCGCCCTGCAGCCCCTGCTCTGCCCCGACGAGCACGGCCCGGAACAGCAGCTGGCGAACCGACTGCGCCACGGCTTCCGCACGCTGCTCGCCGACCGGGGAGCCGACCTCTCCTACGGCCGCAAGCTCCCGCGTCTGCTCCGCGAGGCCGGGCTGCAGCGCGTCGAGGCCGACGCCTATTTCCCGGTCACCTCACCCGCCTGCGCGGCCCTGGAGTCGGCGACGGTCCGCCAGATCCGCGACAGACTCGTCGGCGCCGGTCTCGCGACCGCCGAGGAGATCGACCGCCACCTGACCAATGTGGCCTCCGGCGCCATGGACCTGGCCACGGCACCGATGATCTCGGCCTGGGGACGGAAGGCGTAGAGGCGGCGGGACCGCCCGTGGGCGATCGGGGCAGCCTCAAGGAGACAGCCGGGGGCCGGGGGCGCGGTGCGGCCGGGCGGCGGGCCGGGCGGCGGGCGGGCCGGCGCCGGGGCCCGCCCGCCCCGCCGGCCGTCCGCCGGCCGTCCGCCAGGTCCCTGGTTTCCGCTGGTTCCCGCTGGGTCGCTCGACGCGGACCGAGCCGGTGCGACCCGCTGAAGCGGCCTCAGCCGACGACACGGACCCCGTTCGTTCCGGTCGGTGTCGTCGCGTCCCCGGGCGTGGGGGGCCGGGCGCCCACCCGCTCCACCGCGCGGGCCCCTGCCCGGCACCCCTCGGCCGCCGCTGCGGCGGGCTCGTCGCCCCGGAGGAGGGAGGCGAGGAAGGCGCCCGTGAAGGCGTCGCCCGCGCCCGTGGTGTCCCGGGGCGTCGCCGGGACGGCCGGGACGGCGGCCACGACGGCGCCCGCGCGCGCGACCAGCGCCCCGCCCGCCCCCTGCTTGGCCACCACGAGCGGGACACGGCGGCTCAGCTCGGCCGCCGCCCCCGCCCCGTCCGGCAACCCGGTCAGCAGACATGACTCGTCCCGGCTGGGCAGCAGTACGTCCACCCCGTCGACGAGCGCCAGGAACCGCTCGGCCCCCAGCTCCACCAGGAAGCCCGCCGACGCCGGATCGAGGCTCGTCGGCACCCCCCGCGCGCGTGCCGCCGCCAACGCCGTACGCACCAGCGCCCGCCCGGACTCGGAGAACAGCAGATAGCCCGACAGATGCAGGCGGCCCACCCCGGTAAGCAGCGCGTCCGACCAGTCGCCGGGCCCCAGGCGCAGCGCGGCACCGCTGTCGGTGAGGAAGCTCCGCTCGGCCGCCGCCTCCGCGTCGACCAGACAGATCACCGTCCCGGTCGGCGCCTGCGGATCGACGACGAGCCGGGGCCGTACCCCGCACGCGGTCAGTTCCCGTTCGTGCCAGGCGGCCGAGTCCGCGCCCACCCGACCGAGCAGCCGTACGTCCGCACACCCCCGGTGCGCCGCCCAGCACGCCACGTTGGCGCCCGCGCCGCCCGGCAGGGTCCGGATCACGGCGGCCGTGTCCGTGCCCGACGCCAGCGGTCCCCGATGCCGGGCGACGACGTCCGTCACCACGTCCCCGACGACCAGCAGCGCCCCGCCCGACGGATGCCCGCCCTCGGCCGGGACCGGACCCGAAACCGGAGCCCGGCCCGGCTCACCGCGCATGTGCTCCGACCCGCTGGGGCGTCCGGTCACACCTCGGCCCAAGCCGCCGCGATCCGTGCCGCCAGCCGTACGTTGCCGCGCACCGCCGCCAGATTGGCGCTCAGCGACGCCCCGTCGGTGTGCCGGACGAGATGGTCGAGGAGGAACGGAGTGACCCCCTGGCCGGTGACGCCGGCCTCCTCGCACGCGTGGAGCGCTTCCGCGAGCACGCGCGCGTGCACCTCGGGATCCAACTGCTCCTCCTCGGGCACCGGATTGGCGACGATCAGCGCCGACTCCGGCCCGCCCAGCGTGTCCTGGGCCCGCATCACCTCGGCCACCTGCGCGGGTGTCTCCAGCGTCCAGTCCACCGGATGCCCCGAGTCGGAAAGGTAGAAGCCCGGGAACCGGTCCGTGCCGTAGCCGGCGACGGCCACGCCCAGTGTCTCCAGCCGCTGCAGGGTCGCCGGCACGTCCAGGATCGACTTCACGCCCGCGCACACCACCGTGATCCTGGTCCGCGCGAGCAGCCCCAGGTCGGCCGACTCGTCTTGGGTCACCGTCCACTCGCGGTGCACCCCGCCGAGCCCGCCCGTCGCGAACACCCGGACCCCCGCCAGCGCCGCCAGCAGCGCCGTCGCCGACACCGTGGTCGCCCCGCTCGCCCCCGAGGCCACCGCGAGCGGCAGGTCACGGTGGCCCAGCTTGCGGATGCCGTCCTCGTTGGCGACCCGCTCCAGCTGCTCCTTGTCGAGACCGACATGCGGCCGCCCGTCCAGCACGGCGATCGTCGCCGGAACGGCACCCTCCGCGCGGACGGCGGCCTCCAGCTCCCGCGCCACCTGAAGGTTGCGCGGGCGGGGCAGCCCATGAGCGATGATCGTGGACTCCAGAGCCACCACGGGTCGACGCGCGTCGACCGCCTCCCGCACCTCTTCCGACACCACCAGCACCATGCGCCTGTCTCCTGTCCTCGGGCCTTCCCTCATCCCTGGCGGGCGGCGCACCCGGCCAAACCCCGCACGCCTGTGGGGGACGCCACCGGCCCGGGACGCATGACGGACGCGACCCCGTCGGCGAGGAGCCCGGCGCTCCCGGAAGGCCGTCAGAACAGCGGCTCGGGCAGGACCCCTTCCAGCGCGAGCAGCTTCCGCTTGGTCTCCAGACCGCCCCCGAACCCACCGATGCCGCCGTCGCTCTCGACGACCCGATGACAGGGCACGACGACCGGCAGCGGATTGGCGCCCATCGCCGTCCCCACCGCCTGCGCCGCCCCCGGCTGTCCGACCCGCCGGGCCAGATCCCCGTAGCCGACGACCGCGCCATAGGGCACTCCGGAGGCGAGCTCGCGCAGGACCTGGCGGTTGAAGCCCGAGATCAGCGACCAGTCCAGGGGCAGCTCGAAAGTGTGCCGCTCGCCCGCGAAGTAGGCGTCGACCTGGCGTATCGCCTCGGCCAGCAGGGGAGAGCCGGGCGCCTCGACGGGCTGCGTGCCCAGCCGGTCCGCGAGCCGGCCGAGCGCCTTGGCCCGGACCGCCTCGGATGCGTGGAACACGACGTTGACGAGGCCCTCGTGGGTCGCGGCCAGCAGCAGCGGACCGATGTCGGTGCCGACGACGGCCCACACGACCTGCTGCCCGTTCCGCCCAGGACTGTTCATGCGACCCACCGTACGGCCCGCCACCGACAACGGGGGTCAGTACCGGTACAGGGCCCTGCGCACCACATCGGGCTTGTCGGTGATCACACCGTCGACCCCGTACCGGGCGACGGTCCTCGCCCTGGAGGCGTCGTCGACGGTCCAGACGAAGACCTTCATCTGCTTGCCGTGCGGTCCCTTCAGCGCGTGCACCGCGTCGACGTAGTCCCGGGACAGGGCGGTGTGCGAGGGGTTGATCAGGTCGGCGAAGACCGCGTACCGCGCCAGGTCCGCCCTGGCCGGCGCCCCCAGCAGTCCGGTCCGCACCGCCGGCTTCAGTGCGTGCACCGTGCGCAGACTGTCGGCGCTGAAGCTCTGCACGATCAGCCGGCCGGTCACATGCTGCTCGTCGAGCCAGCCCTCGTTGCTCAGCAGCTTCAGCGTCTGCTGCTCGATGCCCGGGTACAGCTCGGGGTTCTTGATCTCCAGAAGCAGCTTCTGGTGGTTGTGCTCCACCCGCTCCATGTACTGCTTCAGCGTCGGCACGCGCGCGCCCGTGTACGTCGCGCCGAACCAGCTTCCCGCGTCCAGCCGGGCGATCTCGGCCGCGGTGAAGTCCTTCACCTTCCAGGGGGCACGGCCGGGAAAGACCTCTTCCACGTTCGTCGTACGGCGCAGGCTGTCGTCGTGGATCACCACCAGCTCGCCGTCCTTCGTTCGCTGGACGTCGTTCTCCACCCAGACGATGCCCAGGGCGGCGGCCTCGTCGACGGCGCCCAGGGTGTTCTCCGGCGCGACCGCGGAGGCGCCCCTGTGGGCGACGACCGCGGCATGGGTGGCGATGCCCGCCCGGGCGTCGTGGACGGGGAGCAGCAGGGCGACGGCGCCCAGGAGCGCGGTGGTCGTTGCGGCTACTGTGCGCGCGTGCATGCGTACTCCTCGCGTCGAATGCTCACGTACAGCTCAACTGTGACAGCACAGAGTGGACGACGGAGGGGGTGCAGGATGACCACAGGATGAAAGGAGGCGCCCGAGGCCGCTCACCGCTGCCGCACATGTGCGGCAAGGACGTGTTTCTTTGCCGGAAAATCGTTCGACCATTCCGGTGGGAGTCATACTCTCTCTCAGCCTTGACCGCTCGCGCGGTCCTGGGAGGGGCGCGTAAAGGAAAAAAGCAAGCAACAGGGCGGAAGGGCAACCGCGCATGCAAGGCACGGTCGACGGATTCAGCTACGGAATCGTCACACCGCTGGTGGCCTACCTCATGGCCTGCCTCGGCGGTGCGCTCGGCCTGCGCTGCACCACGAGAGCCCTGCTCGTCGCCCATTCCTGGCGCCCCGGATGGCTGGCCCTCGGCTCGGCGGCGATCGGCTCCGGCATCTGGACCATGCACTTCATCGCGATGATGGGCTTCACGGTCACGGGTGCCCCGATCCACTACGACAAGCCGACGACCTACGCCAGCCTCGGCGTCGCCATCCTCATGGTGGGTGTGGGGATCTTCATCGTCGGCTACCGGGGCGCGACCGGAACCGCCCTGTTCACCGGCGGAACCATCACCGGCCTGGGCATCGCCTCGATGCACTACCTCGGCATGGCCGGGATGCGGTTCAACGGCAAACTGGAGTACAACACGTTCACCGTCGGCGTCTCCGTCGCGATAGCCATGGCCGCCGCCACCGCGGCCCTGTGGTCCGCCGGGCAGGTCAGAGGCTTCCTGTGGAGCGTGGGGGCCAGCCTCGTCATGGGGCTCGCCGTCACCGGCATGCACTACACGGGCATGGCCGCGCTGAGCGTCCACCTGCACGCGACCGGCAGCCCGACCGAGGGCGACTCACCCGCCGCCCTCCTCGCGCCCATGCTGATCGGCCCCCTCGCCTTCCTGCTGCTGGCCGGTGTCGTCGTGATGTTCGACCCGCTGATGGTGGGGAAGCCCCGCTGGACCCCCGTCGAACACAAACCCGGTGTCCCGGCGCACCCGAGCGTGCAGCACTCCGCCCGCCGCCCGGCGCTGCGCCCCCGCCGGAAGGTCTCCCACCGCGAGTCCCGCACCCCGCAGAACCGCTGATTCCGCCCCCGGACCGGGGCCCCGCCTGCACGAAACCGCTGATCCGGCCCCGTTGTCAGTGGGGGGTCGTACGGTGGATGGCATGCGGCCCGTCTCTCACATCGAACGCACGGTGGCGCCTTTCGAGGTCGTCAGCCCCTACCAGCCCAACGGCGACCAGCCGACGGCCATCGCCGAGCTCGCGCGGCGCGTCGAAGGCGGCGAGAAGGACGTCGTCCTCCTCGGCGCGACCGGCACCGGCAAGTCCGCCACCACCGCGTGGATGATCGAGAAGCTCCAGCGGCCCACCCTGGTGATGGCGCCGAACAAGACCCTGGCCGCCCAGCTGGCGAACGAATTCCGCGAACTGCTCCCGAACAACGCGGTCGAATACTTCGTCTCGTACTACGACTACTACCAGCCCGAGGCGTACGTACCGCAGTCGGACACCTACATCGAGAAGGACTCCTCGATCAACGAGGAGGTCGAGCGGCTGCGTCACTCCGCGACCAACTCGCTGCTCACCCGGCGTGACGTCGTGGTGGTCGCGTCGGTGTCCTGCATCTACGGCCTCGGAACACCGCAGGAGTACGTGGACCGGATGGTCCCGCTGAAGGTCGGCGAGGAGATCGACCGCGACGAGCTGCTGCGCCGCTTCGTGGACATCCAGTACACGCGCAACGACCTGGCGTTCACCCGCGGCACCTTCCGGGTCCGCGGCGACACCATCGAGATCTTCCCGGTCTACGAGGAGCTCGCCGTCCGCATCGAGATGTTCGGCGACGAGATCGAGGCCCTGTCCACGCTGCACCCCCTCACCGGCGAGATCATCAGCGACGACGATCAGCTGTACGTCTTCCCGGCCTCCCACTACGTCGCCGGCCCGGAGCGCATGGAGCGGGCCGTCAACGACATCGAGAAGGAGCTGGGGGAGCGCCTGGCCGAACTGGAGAAGCAGGGCAAGCTCCTGGAGGCCCAGCGGCTGCGCATGCGCACCACGTACGACATCGAGATGCTCCGCCAGATCGGCTCGTGCTCCGGCGTGGAGAACTACTCGATGCACTTCGACGGCCGTGAGCCCGGTTCCCCGCCGAACACCCTCCTCGACTACTTCCCGGACGACTTCCTGCTCGTCATCGACGAGTCGCATGTCACGGTGCCGCAGATCGGCGCGATGTACGAGGGCGACGCCTCCCGCAAGCGCACCCTCGTCGACCACGGCTTCCGGCTGCCCTCCGCCCTCGACAACCGTCCTCTGAAGTGGGAGGAGTTCCAGGAGCGCATCGGGCAGACCGTGTATCTGTCCGCGACGCCCGGCAAGTACGAGCTTTCCCGCGGGGACGGTGTCGTCGAGCAGATCATCCGCCCCACCGGCCTCGTCGACCCCGAGGTGGTCGTCAAGCCCACCGAGGGCCAGATCGACGACCTGGTGCACGAGATCCGCACACGCGTGGAGAAGGACGAGCGCGTCCTCGTCACCACGCTCACCAAGAAGATGGCCGAGGACCTCACGGACTACTTCCTGGAACTCGGCATCCAGGTGCGCTATCTGCACAGCGACGTCGACACCCTGCGCCGCATCGAACTGCTGCGCGAGCTGCGCGCCGGGGAGTTCGACGTCCTCGTCGGCATCAACCTCCTGCGGGAGGGCCTCGACCTGCCCGAGGTGTCTCTGGTGGCGATCCTCGACGCCGACAAGGAGGGCTTCCTGCGCTCCGGCACCTCGCTGATCCAGACCATCGGCCGCGCGGCGCGCAATGTCTCCGGCCAGGTGCACATGTACGCCGACAAGATCACCCCGGGCATGGAGCGGGCCATCGACGAGACCAACCGTCGCCGCGAGAAGCAGGTCGCCTACAACAAGGCGAACGGCATCGACCCGCAGCCCCTCCGCAAGAAGATCAACGACATCGTCGCGCAGATCGCTCGCGAGGAGGTCGACACCGAGCAGCTGCTCGGTACGGGCTACCGGGCGAAGAAGGACGGGCGCGGCACCAAGGCCCCCGTGCCCTCCCTCGGCGACAAGGCGGCCAAGGGCGCCGCGTCCAAGGCCGCGAAGGGCAAGGCCAAGGAGACGGTCCCCACCGACCGTCCGGCCGCCCAACTCGCCGAGCAGATCGAGGAGATGACGGAGCGCATGCGGGCCGCCGCCGCGGACCTGCAGTTCGAGGTCGCCGCCCGGATCCGCGACGAGGTGTCCGAGATGAAGAAGGAGCTGCGTCAGATGAGGGAGGCGGGTCTGGCCTGACGGACCCGGGCGGTGGCCGGACCCGGGCCGCGACGCGCAGTGTTGCAAGACCGACACAAAGTGCGTGCCCGGGTACGGCACTGTCAGTGCCTGTGCGTAGGGTTTTCGGCAACCGCGGAGTCCGCGGCAACAGGGGACAGTTCGAGAGGGGAATCAGCCCGTGACCGTCAACATGACCAAGGGCCAGGCCATCAGTCTGCAGAAGAACGACGGGGGCAGCCTGACCGCGGTCCGTATGGGTCTCGGTTGGCAGGCGGCCCCGCGGCGTGGCCTGTTCGGCTCCCGCACCCGGGAGATCGACCTCGACGCCTCCGCCGTCCTGTTCGCGGACAAGCAGCCCGTCGACGTCGTGTTCTTCCGTCACCTGGTGAGCGACGACGGCTCCGTCCGGCACACCGGTGACAACCTCGTCGGCGGCGTCGGTCAGGGCGGCGACGACGAGGCGATCCTCGTCGACCTCGCGCGCATCCCGGTCCACATCGACCAGATCGTCTTCACCGTCAACTCCTTCACGGGCCAGACCTTCCAGGAGGTGCAGAACGCCTTCTGCCGCCTGGTCGACGAGACCAACGGCCAGGAGCTGGCGCGCTACACGCTCGCCGGCGGCGGCGCCTACACGGCCCAGATCATGGCCAAGGTGCACCGCTCGGGCGCGGGCTGGACGATGACGGCCCTCGGCGCCCCGGCCAACGGCCGTACCTTCCAGGACCTGATGCCGGCCCTCGTGCCGCTCCTGTAACAGGCCCCGGCCGACCGACACCACAACACCACACGCGACACAGGGGGACAGGCGATGACGGCCGAGCTGGTGCGGGGGCAGAACCACCCGCTCTCCACGGTTCGCCTCGAGATCAGGATCTCGGCCGGCACGCCGGTCGTGGCCGCGGCCACGCTCAGCGACGAGAACGGCAGGGCGCAGGGCGTCGAATGGGTGGCCCACCCGGGCTCCCCGACCCTGCCCGGTCTGGAGGTCTCCCGGCAGGCGGCCGCCGATCACCGGCTCGCCGTGGACCTGGGCGCCATGCCGGCGAGCGTGCACCGGGTCAACGTCCTGCTCTCCCTGCCCACGGGCGACGGGGGAGGCCCGGCCAGCTTCGGCGCCGTGCCGCCCCCCGCCGTCAAGGTGACCGGCCTCGACGGCACCGAGGTCGCCGGGTACACCGTCACCGGTCTGAGCGCCGAGTCGGCGGTGGTCGCCCTGGAGCTCTACCGGCGCCAGGGCGCCTGGAAGGTGCGGGCGGTCGGCCAGGGGTACGCGGGCGGCCTCGCCGAACTCCTCACCGACCAGGGCCTGCCACAGGCGCAGCAGCTCGCGGCCGGTATCAACGAGGCGGTGGCCCAGGGCCTGGCCCGCTCGGTCCCGGCCCCGCCACCGCGTACGGCCGACGGCGACCGCTCCCGGCAGGCGGCCGCGTCCGCGCTAGGCCCGGACCAGAGTGGCTCCGTGTACGGCGCGCAGGGCGCCCAGGGCGCCACCGGTCCCTACGGGGCGGGCCAGAGCGCCCAGCCCGGCACAGGGAGCGGTTACCCGACCGGCGCGACACCGAACTCCGTACCGCCGCCCGGCCCGACAGGTGCCGTTCCGACGGGCCCGGTGCCTACGGACCCCGCCGCCACCCAGCCGCCCCCGCCGACCACCGGCGGCCCCGTCGACTACGTCCACCCCGGTCGGCGGAACGCCGCTCCGCCCCCACCCCCGCCCACCGCGCCGCCGGCCCGGCCGGGGCAGCCCGCCCCGCCCGTCGCGGGCGACGCGACCGGCTGGTCGATGGAGGAGCGGCTCTACAACCAGGTCTGGGGCATGTTCGAGGACCTGGCCCGCACCACGGCCGCCTACCGCAGCGCGGTCGACTTCGCGGACACGCGGATGGAGAAGGAGCTGGACCAGGTCCTGTCCGATCCGCGCAGCAGGATCGGCGGCCAGGGGGACGCGGCCCGCGAGGCGGCCCAGGCCCGGCACATCCAGCTCGTCGACCAGGCGCGGGAGGCCCTGGAGCGGGACCTCGCCCAGCTCGGCGCCGAGTCCGACGTCGTCGAGCCTGCGCTGCCCCCGGCCTACGCCCGCTGGGACAACCCCGTCTGGCACGCCTACCGCGTCCCGATGGAGATGCCCATGGCGCTGCGCCTCGGCGACCTCCACCTGCCCGAGAGCGACCCGCTGCGCATCCCGATGCTGGTCCGTCTCCCGCTGGAACGCGGGCTGTGGATCGACAGCGGCAGCACGGGATCGGCCGAGGAACCCTTCGTCGACTCCCACGAACTGCGGCACCTCGCCCTGGTGTCGGCCGTGGCGCACACCGCCCGGCTGCTGGCGGTGTATCCGGCGGGCGAGTTCACCGTGCACGTCGTCGACCCGGCCGGCTCCGGGGCGCAGGCACTCGCACCGCTCGTCCGGGCCGGGGTGCTCGCGACCCCGCCGGCCGGCGGCGCGGCGGGCGTGGCGGACGTCCTCGGCCGGCTGACCCAGCGCGTCGACCTGGTGCAGATGGCGGTCCGCGGCGGTGCCGCCGACTCCCTCCCGCCCGGCTTCGACACCTCCCAGCAGCTCCTCGTCGTCAACGACTTCCCGCACGGCTTCGACGACCGCGCCGTGAACCAGCTCCGGTACCTCGCGGACGAGGGTCCCTCCGTCGGCGTCCATCTGATGCTGGTCGCCGACCGGGAGGACGCCGCCGGTTACGGTCCGTTGCTGGATCCGCTGTGGCGGGGGCTGCTCCGGCTGACCCCGGTCCCCGACGACCACCTCGCGGACCCCTGGGTCGGGCACGCCTGGACGTATGAACCGGCGCTCGTGCCGCCCGGCAGCCAGGTGCTCCAGCAGGTGTTGAACCAGGTGGCGACCGCCCGCACCAAGGACGCGTAAAGGCTCTCTGACCAGCTAACTTGGTCTTTCTTTTGCCAATCGCTTTACCTTTCCTTGGTGATTGGGGTACTGTTTTCCGTACGGAGGGGAGTACTCCCTACTGCGGCGCACCCGTCAATACGGATCGAAGGTGATCCCGGGACGCCGGCCCGTCCCGTACGGACCGGGTGGAGGAGACCTCCGGCAGCGCGACGACGCTGATTACCTGCCGTTACGTACTGCCGGAGGCGCAGTGGATGTTTCCCTGAACCTATGGGTTCTGACCATCGTGGGTCTGGCCGCCCTGATCGCGGTCGACTTCTTCATCGGCCGCAAGCCGCATGACGTGTCCATCAAGGAAGCCGGCATCTGGACCGTCGTCTGGATCGCCCTGGCCGGACTCTTCGGCCTCGGCCTGCTCGTCTTCGGCGGCGGCCAGCCCGCCGGAGAGTTCTTCGCCGGCTTCATCACCGAGAAGTCCCTCAGCGTCGACAACCTCTTCGTCTTCGTCCTGATCATGGCGAAGTTCGCCGTCCCGTCGCAGTACCAGCAGCGGGTCCTGCTGGTGGGCGTCCTCATAGCCCTGGTCCTGCGGGCCGCCTTCATCGCCGCGGGCGCCGCGATCCTCGCCAGCTTCGCCTGGGTGTTCTACCTCTTCGGCGCCTTCCTCATCTGGACCGCCTGGAAGCTCATCCAGGAGGCCCGGGCCGACGAGGAGGACGAGGAGTTCGAGGAGAACAAGCTGCTCAAGGCGGCCGAGCGCAGGTTCGGCGTCGCCGACCGCTACCACGGCACCAAGCTGTGGATCGAGCAGAACGGCAAGCGGGTCATGACCCCGATGCTCGTCGTGATGCTCGCGATCGGCACCACCGACGTCCTGTTCGCGCTCGACTCCATCCCCGCGATCTTCGGCCTCACGCAGGACCCGTACATCGTCTTCACGGCCAACGCCTTCGCGCTGATGGGCCTCAGGCAGCTGTACTTCCTCATCGGCGGCCTGCTGAGGAAGCTGGTCCACCTCAGCTACGGCCTGTCGATCATCCTGGGCTTCATCGGCGTCAAGCTGGTGCTGCACGCCCTGCACGAGTCCGGCGTCCACGTCCCCGAGATCAGCATCCCGGTCTCGCTCGGCGTCATCTGCGCCGTCCTGATCGTCACCACGATCACCAGCCTGCGCGCCTCGAAGAAGCAGGCGGCGGCCGAGGCGGCGCAGACGGAGAGCGAAGGCGCTCCGAAGGACAGCATCCAGGCCTGACCACGCACGACGTAGGAACAACCAGCCCGGTCAGCGGTGCGTGGTGAATTGCCCACCGCCGCTGCCGGTGCTTCCTTGGGACACGGGCGTCTCCACCAGGAGGCGCCCGCTACGGGCGGAGGCACCATGGGCAGCAGTTCACAGAAGTTCGTCCAGATCATCGACTTCGAGACCGACCGTATCGACGAGATGCGGGCACTCGCCGAAGAGGGGGAACAGGGAATCAGGGACAGCGCCGACGGCCCCGTGCGGCGCCTCGTCCTCAAGGACAGGAACCGGCCGAACCGCTACCTGGTCGTGGTCGAGTTCGACTCCTACGAGGAGGCCATGCGCAACAGCGAATCCCCCGAGACGAGCAAGTTCGCCGAGGGGATGGCAGCACTCTGCACCAAGCCGCCGTCCTTCACCGACTGCGACGTCGAGGACGCCACCACGTTCGCGTGAGACGAGGGCCGCACCGGCCGTAGGGGCCGGAATGCGAAGCCCTGACAGCTCTGCGACGATCGCTGCATGATCGCTCGGCTCGGGACGCTCACCACACGGTGGACGAGCCTCGTGCCGGTGCTGGCAGTCGTGCTCCTGGTTCTGACCTGGGGCCGTGACCTGCCTGTGGCGGTCGTCGTGCTGGTCACCGTGGTCCTCGCCGGATCCGTCCTGGCCGCCGTGCACCACGCCGAGGTCGTCGCCCACCGGGTCGGCGAACCCTTCGGCTCCCTGGTCCTCGCGATCGCCGTGACGGTCATCGAGGTCGCCCTGATCGTGACCCTGATGGCGGACGGCGGCGCCAAGTCCTCGACCCTGGCACGGGACACGGTCTTCGCAGCCGTGATGATCACCTGCAACGGCGTGGTCGGCATCTGTCTCCTCGTCGCCTCGCTGCGGCACGGCACCGCCGTGTTCAACCCCGAGGGCACGGGCGCCGCCCTGGCCACCGTGGCCACCCTGGCCACGCTCAGCCTGGTCCTGCCGACGTTCACGACCAGCAAACCGGGCCCGGAGTTCTCCGCCGTCCAGCTGACCTTCGCCGCGCTCTCCTCCCTGATCCTCTACGGCCTGTTCGTGGCGACCCAGACCGTCCGGCACCGCGACTACTTCCTGCCGGTCACCCGGCAGGGACAAGTGATCACCGCCGACGACCACGCGGGAGTACCGTCCTCACGGGCCGCGCTGATCAGCCTCGGCCTCCTCGGCCTGGCCCTGATCGGGGTGGTGGGCCTGGCGAAGGGCGTCTCGCCCACGATCGAGTCCGGGGTGGAGGCGGCCGGCCTGCACCACGCCGTCGTCGGGGTCGTCATCGCGCTGCTGGTGCTGCTCCCCGAGACCATCGCCGCACTGCGCTCAGCCCGCCGCGACCGCGTCCAGACAAGCCTCAACCTCGCGCTCGGATCCGCCATGGCCAGCATCGGCCTGACGATCCCCGCGGTCGCCCTCGCCTCCGTCTGGCTCTCCGGCCCGCTCGTCCTGGGCCTCGGCGCCACGGACATGGTGCTGCTCGCGCTGACCATCGTGGTCAGCTCGCTGACCGTGGTGCCGGGACGGGCCACCCCGCTCCAAGGCGGTGTCCATCTCGTCCTGTTCACGGCCTACCTGGAACTGGCGATCAACCCCTGACCGCGGGACACAGGTCACTCCATGACCGGCCGCACGGCGGTCAGCCGCACCGGGCGGGTCTCCGGCAGCAGCGCGAAACAACCGAGGCTGACCACCGCGATACCCGTGAGGTACAGGCCCACGCCCCACGGGACCCGCCCCGAGTGCTCCGCCAGCGCCGTCGCCACGATCGGCGTGAGCGCGCCCCCGAGAACACCGCCGAGGTTGTAGCCGACCGCCGCGCCCGTACAGCGCACCCGCGGCTCGTACAACTCGGGCAGATAGGCCGCGATCACCCCGAACATCGTGACGAACGCGAGGAGCGCCCCCAGGAACCCGAGGAACATCGGCAGGGGAGCGCCGGTCGAGAGCAGCGCCACCATCGGCAGCATCCACAGGGCCGCCGCCGCGCAGCCCGCGAGGCACAGCGGCCGCCGTCCGAAACGGTCTCCCAGCATCGCCGTCACCGGCGTCAGCGCGCCCTTCACCACCACCGCGCCCATGATGCAGGACAGCATGACGGTACGGCTCACCCCGAGGCGTTCGGTGCCGTACGCGAGGGACCAGGTGGTCACGGCGTAGAAGATCGCGTAGCCGACGGCCAGCCCGCCGGCGGTCAGCAGGACCAGCCGCCAGTGGTCGCGCACGACCTCCGCGAGCGGCACACGCGCGTGGTCGCCGATCTCCAGGAACCGGGGGCTCTCCGGGAGCGACGACCTCAGCCACAGGCCGAGCACGGCCAGCACCCCGGCCGCCCAGAACGGCACCCGCCACCCCCACGCGGCGAACTGCGCCTCCGTCAGCGTCGCCGACAGCACCAGCACCACCCCGTTGGCCAGCACGAACCCGACCGCCGGTCCGACCTGCGGAAAGCTCGACCACAGCCCGCGCCGCTCGGCGGGCGCGTGCTCCGCCGTGAGCAGCACCGCGCCGCCCCATTCCCCGCCGAGCCCCAGCCCCTGCAGAAACCGCAGCACGAGCAGCAGCAGAGGCGCGGCCACCCCGATGCTGCCGTACGTCGGCAGGCAGCCGACCGCGACCGTCGACGCCCCGGTCAGCAGCAGGGAGGCGACGAGGACCGGGCGCCGGCCGCGCCGGTCCCCGACATGCCCGAAGAGCACCGAGCCGAGCGGCCTCGCCACGAAGCCCACGCCGAACGTCGCGAACGCGGCCAGCGTCCCGGCCAGCGGCGAGAACGTCGGGAAGAACAGCGGCCCGAGAATCAGCGCGGCCGCGGTGCCATAGACGAAGAAGTCGTAGAACTCGATGGCCGTCCCCGCGAGCGAGGCGGTGGCGAGCCGTGGCATGGAGGGCGCCCTTACGGTGCGTACGTCGTGCATGCCGCGTCAACTACCCATGGTGACGACCGGTTACGGGGGCGCACGGGGGTGACGAGAGGGGCGGCGGGCGACCGAGGCGGCCTCTCGGTGCGCCGTTTCACCGTGATAGACCGGGTCCGAGCGGCGGTCCCGGACGGACCGCCCCGAACGGACCGGAGGAACCGTGCCGCACACCCTGGCCACCGCCCCGATCATGATCCTGAACGGCCCCAACCTGAACCTTCTGGGTCAGCGTCAGCCGGAGATCTACGGGTCCGACACACTCGCCGACGTCGAGGCGCTGTGTGTGAAGGCGGCGGCGGCCCACGGCGGCACGGTGGACTTCCGGCAGTCCAACCACGAGGGGCAACTGGTCGACTGGATCCATGAGGCGCGCCTGAACCACTGCGGCATCGTGATCAACCCGGGCGCCTACTCGCACACGTCCGTCGCGATCCTGGACGCGCTCAACACCTGCGACGGCCTGCCGGTGCTGGAGGTCCACATCTCCAACATCCACCGGCGCGAGTCCTTCCGCCACCACTCCTACGTCTCCCTGCGCGCCGACGGGGTCATCGCTGGATGCGGGGTACAGGGATACGTGTTCGGGGTGGAGCGGGTCGCCGCGCTGGCGGGGACGGGGAAGGCCGACACGTAAGCACCGACCTCCGGGAACACGCCCCTTACACCCCTCTGGCTACAGCCGGCCGGCCTCCACGATCCGCCGCAGGAACCGCCGTGTGCGCTCCTGCTGCGGGTCGCCGAAGACCTGCTCGGCGGTGCCGCGCTCCAGCACGACCCCTCCGTCCAGAAAACAGACCTGGTCGGCGACCTCGCGGGCGAAGCCCATCTCGTGCGTCGCCAGCACCATGGTCATGCCGTCGCCCTTCAGATCGCGGACGACGTTCAGGACCTCGCCGACCAGCTCCGGGTCGAGGGCGGCGGTGATCTCGTCGAGGAGCAGCAGCCGGGGACGTACGGCGAGGGCGCGTGCGATCGCCACACGCTGCTGCTGGCCGCCGCTGAGCCGGTCGGGGTACTCGCCGGCCCTGCCGCCCAGTCCGAGCCGCTCCAGCAGCTCCCTGGCGTGTTCCTCGGCCTTCGCTCGGGCGACGCCGTGCACCCGGCGCGGGGCGAGCGTGATGTTCTCCAGCACGGTCATGTGCGGGAACAGGTTGTACGCCTGGAAGACCACGCCGATACGGCGGCGTACCGCGTCCTGGTCGGTGCGCGGGTCGGTGATCTCCTCGCCGTCCAGCCAGATCGCGCCGTCGTCGATGTCCTCCAGGAGGTTGGCGCAGCGCAGCAGGGTGGACTTGCCGGATCCGGAGGCGCCGATCAGCGCGGTCACGGTGTGCGGGGCGACCTCCAGGTCGACGTCCCGCAGGACGACCGAGCCGCCGAAGGTCTTGCGGACGGACTCCATCCGCAGCACCGGGGCGTCGCTCATGTCGTTCCTCCTTGGGCCCGTCGGCCGTCCATACGGGCCGTCACCCAGTCCGTGAAGCGGGTCATCGGGATGGTCAGCGCGACGAAGACCAGCCCCGCCACGATGTACGGCGTGTAGTTGAGACTGCGGCCCACGATGATGTCCGCCGCGCGCACGGCGTCGATGGCGCCGCCGATCGACACCAGACCGGTGTCCTTCTGCAGGGACACCAGGTCGTTCAGCAACGGGGGCACCTGGCGGCGCACCGCCTGGGGGAGCACGACGTACCGCAGCGCCTGACGGTTGGACAGGCCGAGGGAGCGGGCCGCCGCGCGCTGCGAGGGGTGCACGGACTCGATGCCGGCGCGGAACACCTCGGCGACGTACGCCGAGTACGTCAGTGTCAGCGCCGTACCGCCGAGCAGCACCGGGTCGACCGTCACGCCCTGCAGACGCAGCGCGGGAACGCCGAGGACCACGATCATCAGGTTGATGATCAGCGGCAGTCCGCGGAAGAAGTCCGTGTACGCGGCCGCCAGCACCCGCAGCGGGAAGAACACCGGACCGCGCAGGGTGCGGGCCACGGCGATGAGCATGCCGAGGACGAGAACGGCAACGCCGCAGACGAACAGCAGCCGGACGTTCAGCCAGAGCCCCTCCAGGACCTTGGGGAACGCCTCGCGCGCGTACTGCCCGCTGAAGAACGTCTCCTTGGTGCGCGGCCAGCCGGGCGCGCCGACGACGACCAGATAGAGGACGACGCCCGTGACCAGGGTCGACAGCGCGGCGATCGCCGTGGCGCGACGGGCACGCGTGCGCCGGTAGCGCTCACGCTCCAGCCGCCGCTGCGACGGCACGTACGCGTCGCCGCCCCCGGACATGTCACCCTTGTCGTCGGCCCCCTCCTGGCCGGACTCCTCCTTCGTGACCGTCACTTGAGCACCGGGGCGTCGACGGCGTCGGAGAGCCACTGCTGCTCGATCTTCGCCAGGGTGCCGTCCTTGCGGAGCGCGTCCACGGCGTCCGTCACGCACGAGGTGAGGGCGCTGCCCTTGTCGAGGACGAGCCCGAACTGCTCGGGCGTACCGCCCTGGTTCTCGAACTGGCCGACGATCTCGGCGTTCGTCACCTCGGCGGAGGTGATGTAGAACGCGGTGGGCAGGTCGACCACGATCGCGTCCACCTGACCGTTCTTCAGGGCGGACTTGGCCTGGTCGTTCTTGGCGTAGACGGCGGCCTGCCGACTCGGCTTCACCAGGTCGTCGATGTAGTCGAGGCTCGTCGTGCCGACCTGGGCGCCCAGCTTGAGGCCCTTGAGGTCCGCGATGCTCGTCGCCTTCGCGGCCTTGCTGCCCTTCAGCGCGATGACGGCCTGGCGGACGTCGTAGTAGCCGGAGGAGAAGTCCACGGCCTTCTTGCGCTCGGCGCTGACGGACACCTGGTTGATGTCGAAGTCGAAGGTCTTCTCACCCGGCGCGAAGGCCTTGTTGAAGGGCACGCTCTGCCAGACGACGGCGCTCTTGTCGTACCCGAGCTGCTTCGCCACGGCGTACGCCACCGCCGACTCGAAGCCCTCGCCGTTGGCCGGCTTGTCGTCCTTGAACCAGGGCTCGTACGCCGGTTCGTCGGTGGCGATCGTCAGCTTTCCGGAGGTCTTGGTCGCCAACTCGCCCTTGGCGCAGCTCTTTCCGGCCGAAGCGGAGGACGGGGCGGACGCGTCGGCCTCGGGCTGCGGGGCGCAGCCGACCGCGGTCGCGAGCAGGGCGACGGTGGCGCCGGCGGCGGCGCGGCGCAGAACACGAGGGGCGAGGTGCATGGCGGGAGAGTGGCAGCGAAATCCGCGTCTGTCCAGGTCACACCCCTGTTTGTCCGCATGGTGGGAACGGGTGTTGCGTTCTCGTGAACAGGTTCGCGAGGTCTGCGCCTGGGCCGCCGGCCGAGGGCGGGGATCGAAGACCGGCGGCCCATTCCGCGCCGGAGCCGTCATCCCGCGCGGGGCTGAGACCAGTTGACCGCGCAACCACGTGTGAGGGGAGCGCGCGCGAGGCACCGACGCGTGCGCACGATTCACACGGGGCGCGTGAATGGCTTCACGCGCCCCGGTGTTCACGTCCGCAGCTCACCACCCGCGCGCGTGCCACTCCGGCAGATGCGGCCGCTCCGCGCCCAGCGTGGTGTCGTTGCCGTGGCCCGGGTAGACCCAGGTCTCGTCCGGGAGCACGGCGAAGATCTTCGTCTCGACGTCGTGGATCAGGCTGGCGAACGCCTCCGGATCCTTCCAGGTGTTGCCCACGCCGCCCGGGAACAGGCAGTCGCCCGTGAAGACATGGGGATGCCCGTGCGGGTCGTCGTAGACGAGCGCGATCGAGCCCGGCGTGTGCCCGACCAGATGCCGCGCGGTGAGCTCCACGTTCCCCACCCGGACGGTGTCGCCGTCGTCGAGCAGGACGTCGGTCGCCACCGGGATGCCCCCGGCGTCCTCCCGGCCCGCGTACGTGCGCGCGCCCGTGGCCGCCACGACCTCGGCGAGCGCCTGCCAGTGGTCGCCGTGCTGATGGGTGGTGACGACGGACGCGATGCCGTCGTCACCGATCGTCCCGAGCAGCGCCTGCGCGTCGTTGGCCGCGTCGATCAGCATCTGCTCGTCCGTGGCCCGGCAGCGCAGCAGATAGGCGTTGTTGTTCATCGGGCCGACCGCGATCTTGGTGATCATCAGGTCCTTGAGCTCGTGCACGTCCGCCGGGCCGCCGACCGTCACCTCTCCGCTGTACGTCATGACGGCCAGCCTATAGCGGGGGCAGGGCCGGGAGCGGACCGCCGGACACGGTCAGCCCGGATCCGTCGCGGCGTCCGGCGAGCCAGCCCAGGAGGTCGGCCGGGGGCCCGCTGACGGTCACCTCGGGGGTGTCCGCCTCCCCTCCGGTGCGCCACGCGCGCGTGCCGTCCGTCAGGCGGGTGGGCGGCACGTCGGGGTGCCCCGCGAAGCGGTCCGCGAGGAAGTCGGTCTCCCGCTCGGTGAACTCCTCCGGCAGGTCCTCCAGCGCGTAGCCGATCCCGAGATCCACATGGTGCAGCTCCACCTCCGCCCAGCGCCGGAAGGGGACGCGGGCGGCCTCGTCGGTGACGCCGTTGCGCAGCTCCACCGTGCGCGACCAGTCGGCGGGCACGGCCCCGGCCGCCTGGAAGCGGGCCGCGCTCTCCCGCAGATCGGCGAGGTGGACGTCCAGGGGCCGCGGGGCGTCCCGGTCGATGTCGGCGTCGCGGACGGCCGCGTCGGCGTACATGGGACGGCCCTCGAAGACGTTCACGAGGGCGTCCGCGTTGCGGGCGAGATGGGCGAGGACATGACCCCGGCTCCAGCCGGGCAGGAGCGACGGCGCTGTCACCGCCGCGTCCTCCAGTTTGCCGACTGCGGTGAGCAGCCGATCGGTAGCTTCACGTACAGACACCAGGTCATGAGCGTGATCAATCATGCTGCTGACCTTAGCCCCACCACTCCTTCGGGTGAAGATGGCCGACCGTGGCCCAAAATCGAATGTGCGTGCTATATGGTCGGTGGCGGCATCGGGCATGCTGGAGGGCCGGGGACTGTTGTCGACCGGTGCATCCGAACCGGCGCTGTCAGTGGCTCCCCCTAGTCTGGGAACGACGGGGGCCCCGCCCCTGTCACTCCTCTCAAGCAAGAAAGGTGCGGACCGGCGTGGCCGACCGTCTCATCGTCCGTGGCGCGCGCGAGCACAACCTCAAGAATGTCTCGCTCGACCTGCCGCGCGACTCGCTCATCGTCTTCACGGGCCTGTCGGGGTCGGGCAAGTCCTCGCTGGCCTTCGACACCATCTTCGCCGAGGGGCAGCGGCGCTACGTGGAGTCGCTCTCCTCGTACGCCCGCCAGTTCCTCGGCCAGATGGACAAGCCGGACGTCGACTTCATCGAAGGTCTCTCGCCGGCCGTCTCCATCGACCAGAAGTCGACCTCGCGCAACCCGCGCTCGACGGTCGGCACCATCACCGAGGTCTACGACTACCTGCGTCTGCTCTTCGCGCGCATCGGCAAGCCGCACTGTCCCGAGTGCGGCCGCCCGATCTCCCGCCAGTCGCCGCAGGCCATCGTCGACCGGGTCCTGGAGCTGCCCGAGGGCAGCCGCTTCCAGGTGCTCTCGCCGCTGGTGCGCGAGCGCAAGGGGGAGTTCGTCGACCTCTTCGCCGACCTCCAGACCAAGGGCTACTCCCGCGCGCGCGTGGACGGCGAGACGATCCAGCTGTCCAGCCCGCCCACGCTGAAGAAGCAGGAGAAGCACACCATCGAGGTGGTCGTCGACCGCCTCACGGTCAAGGACTCCGCCAAGCGCCGCCTCACCGACTCCGTGGAGACCGCCCTCGGTCTCTCCGGCGGCATGGTCGTGCTCGACTTCGTCGACCTCCCCGATGACGATCCCGAGCGCGAGCGCATGTTCTCGGAGCACCTCTACTGCCCGTACGACGACCTGTCCTTCGAGGAGCTGGAGCCCCGCTCCTTCTCCTTCAACTCGCCCTTCGGCGCCTGCCCCGAGTGCACCGGCATCGGCACGCGCATGGAGGTCGACCCCGAGCTGATCGTCCCGGACGAGGACAAGTCCCTCGACGAGGGCGCCATCCACCCCTGGTCGCACGGCCACACCAAGGACTACTTCGGCCGGCTGATCGGCGCCCTCGCGGACGCGCTGGGCTTCAGGACCGACATCCCCTTCGCGGGCCTGCCGCAGCGCGCCAAGAAGGCCCTGCTGTACGGCCACAAGACGCAGATCGAGGTCCGCTACCGCAACCGCTACGGCCGCGAGCGCGTGTACACCACGCCCTTCGAGGGAGCCGTCCCGTTCGTCAAGCGCCGGCACGGCGAGGCCGAGAGCGACGCCAGCCGCGAGCGCTTCGAGGGCTATATGCGCGAGGTGCCCTGCCCCACCTGTGAGGGCACGCGCCTGAAGCCGATCGTCCTAGCGGTCACCATCATGGAGAAGTCGATCGCCGAGGTCTCCGCGATGTCCATCAGCGACTGCGCGGACTTCCTGGGCGAGCTGAGGCTCAACCCCCGCGACAAGAAGATCGCCGAACGCGTCCTGAAGGAGGTCAACGAACGGCTGCGCTTCCTGGTCGACGTCGGCCTCGACTACCTCTCCCTCAACCGCGCGGCCGGCACCCTCTCCGGCGGCGAGGCCCAGCGCATCCGCCTGGCCACCCAGATCGGCTCCGGACTCGTCGGCGTGCTCTACGTCCTCGACGAGCCGTCCATCGGCCTGCACCAGCGCGACAACCACCGGCTGATCGAGACCCTGGTCCGGCTGCGCGACATGGGCAACACGCTCATCGTCGTCGAGCACGACGAGGACACCATCAAGGTCGCCGACTGGATCGTCGACATCGGCCCCGGCGCCGGAGAGCACGGCGGCAAGGTCGTGCACAGCGGCTCCCTGAAGGAGCTGCTCGCCAACGCGGAGTCGCAGACCGGTCAGTACCTGGCCGGCACGAAGTCGATCCCGCTGCCGGACATCCGGCGCCCGCGCGACCCGTCCCGGCAGCTCACCGTGCACGGCGCCCGCGAGAACAACCTCCAGGACATCGACGTGTCCTTCCCGCTGGGCGTGTTCACGGCCGTCACCGGTGTCTCCGGCTCCGGCAAGTCGACCCTGGTCAACGACATCCTGTACACGCACCTGGCCCGCGAGCTCAACGGCGCGAGGAGCGTCCCGGGACGGCACACGCGCGTGGACGGCGACGACCTCGTCGACAAGGTCGTGCACGTCGACCAGTCGCCCATCGGCCGCACCCCCCGCTCCAACCCGGCCACGTACACCGGTGTCTTCGACCACGTCCGCAAGCTGTTCGCCGAGACCACCGAGGCGAAGGTCCGCGGCTATCTGCCCGGCCGGTTCTCCTTCAACGTCAAGGGCGGCCGCTGCGAGAACTGCGCGGGCGACGGCACCATCAAGATCGAGATGAACTTCCTCCCGGACGTCTACGTCCCGTGCGAGGTCTGCCACGGCGCCCGGTACAACCGGGAGACCCTGGAGGTCCACTACAAGGGCAAGTCCATCGCCGACGTGCTGAACATGCCGATCGAGGAGGCCACGGACTTCTTCGAGGCCGTCCCGGCGATCGCCCGTCACCTCAACACGCTGAAGGACGTCGGGCTCGGCTACGTCCGGCTCGGGCAGTCCGCGACCACCCTCTCCGGCGGTGAGGCCCAGCGCGTCAAGCTCGCCAGCGAGCTCCAGCGCCGCTCCACCGGCCGCACGGTCTACGTCCTGGACGAGCCGACCACGGGCCTGCACTTCGAGGACATCAGCAAGCTCCTCAAGGTCCTCGCCGGCCTCGTCGACAAGGGCAACACGGTCATCGTCATCGAACACAACCTCGATGTGATCAAGACCGCCGACTGGGTCGTCGACATGGGCCCCGAGGGCGGCGCGGGCGGCGGCCTGGTCGTCGCCGAGGGCACACCGGAGGAGGTCGCCGGGGTCCCGGCGAGCCACACCGGCAAGTTCCTGCGCGAGATCCTCGACGCCGACCGCATCAGCGACGCGGCCCCGGTGAAGGCCCCGCGCAAGACGGCGGCGAGAAAGACGGCCGCGGCCAGGACCGCCAACAACACCGTGACCAAGAAGGTCCCCGCGGCCGCCAAGAAGGCCGCCCCCGCGAAGAAGACGACACGGGCCCGCAAGGCCTGAGCCGAACGGCGGGCCGGCCCCGCCCCACCGCCGAGACGGCGCCCCCGGGACCTCCCGCGGGGCGCCGCGTGGGCATCGGGCCGTGGCCTCGGCCCCGTGCCGCCTACAGGTCGCCCAGCTCCGAGGCGTACGGCGGTTCCGCGCCCGCCCGGGAGCAGGTCACCGCCGCCGCGCGGGCGGCGAACCCCAGCAGTCGCTGCCAGCCCTCGGCACCCAGCCCCGCGAGGCCGGCCGGGGACAGGGTGTCGCGCACCGCCAGACCGTGCAGCAGAGCCGCGTTCACGGTGTCCCCGGCCCCGATGGTGTCCACGACGTCCACCGGCTCGCCCGGGACGGCGTACACGGCGTGATCCCCGGTGATGACGCTCAGCCCGGCGGCGCCATGCGTGATCACGACGGCCGAAGGACCGGCCGACAGCCACTCGTGCGGGGTGCCGCCCAGCCACAGGGCGTCCTCCTCCGAGAGCTTGAGCAGGTTCACCGAGGGCAGCCAGCTCTTGAAACGGGCCCGGTAGGCGTCGGCGTCGGGGATCAGCCCCGGCCGGATGTTCGGGTCGAGCGCGGTGAACACGCCCTGCCCGGCCGCGGTCCGCAGCACCTCCTCGTACGCGCTCGCACCCGGTTCCAGCACCAGCGAGCAGGTGCCGAAGGACACCGCGCGCGTCCCCTCCGGGAGAGCGGCCGGGGTGGCGAACAGACGGTCGGCAGTGCCTTCGACGTAGAAGGAATACGCAGCGGAGCCGTCGTCGCCGACCGTGGCGACCGCCAGGGTGGTCGGCTCCGGGCCCCGCTGCACGGCGGAGACGTCCACGCCCGATTCCCGCAGCCTGCCGAGCAGCGCCTCCCCGAAGGCGTCGTACGAGACCCGGGAGCAGAACGTGGTCGGCGAGCCCAGACGGCCGAGGGCGACCGCCGTGTTGAAGGGCCCGCCGCCGAGCGCCGGCTGCAGAGCCGAGAGGGCACCCGTGCCCCGCGGTACCAGGTCGATGAGGGCCTCACCGGCGACGACGATCACGGGGCGGTTCCTTTCGCGGACGCTTCGGACTGCTCATGCCGAGTCTGCCCGCTCCCCGAGGCGGCGTGGGACGGAACGGACTGGTCCGGCAGCCCCCCCGCTCACTCCCAGTCCCAGCCGATGCCCACCATCCCCGACCGCACCCGCGGCTCCACGAGGTGGACCGAGCAGTGCCGGAAGCTGAGCGGCAGCTCCTGACGGCCGCCGCGCGGCGCAGCCGCCGAGTGCTGGGTGAACCGGTGGCAGCGCACGGGCAGCGCGTGCTCGGCGAACCGGATCTGCAGCGCGTACTGGCCGCCCGCCGCACCGAAACCGCGGACGTACTCACGGCAGACGTCGGCGGTGCCGTCCTCGACGGCGTAGCGGAAGAGGAAGGTCTCACCGGCCCGCAGCCGGGTGTCGAACAGCAGTTCGGCCACCAGGACGCCGGTGTCGTGGTGGCGGCGGACCCGTCCGGCGCGGCAGTTCTCCAGGGCGTGCACGGTCATCCGCTCGGGCGCGCAGCCGGCATCCCCCTGGTGGACGGCGAGGAAGCGGTCGACGCCGTCGCGGTGGGCGCGCACGATGTGCTGCGACTCGCGGCCCAGCAGCTCGCGGCGCGCCCCGATGCGGACCCGCTCGTGATGGCCCAGGGTGTGCAGCCCGCTGTCGAGTGGGTACTCCAGTTCGGCGTGCAGACGTTCAAGGACGCCGGAGGCCTCCAGGACGGCCCGGTAGGACCGGCCCGTGGGCTGCCCGGCGGCGGATGCCACGCCGGTCCTCGCGTCGGTGTCCTCCAGCAGCCGGATCAGGGACTCGTCCGGCAGGCGAAGGATCTCCTCCAGCGCGCGGACCGCCCGCAGCGACTCCGGACGCTGTGGACGCCGGGCACCCTGCTGCCAGTAACTCAGACTCGTGACGCCGACCTTGACCCCGTGACGCGACAGATGGTGCTGGACGCGCTGCAGGGGCAGTCCACGGGCGGCGATCGCGGCACGCAGCGCGACATGGAACGGGCCGCCCCGCAGGACCGTGTCCAGTTCCGCGACGGCGACGTCCTCGGCGGCGTCCGCGTGCTGTGTGGCGTGCGGCATGCAGGGGCCTTTCTGTGAAAGCTCGCGACGGCTGGTCGGACCGCGCGTGAGGGGTCGGGGCTTCCCCGCTGACGCCGGGGGCTCCTTCACATCCGTAAGGCGTCCTTCAGGGCCCCGAGTTCCCACGCATTGAAGCGTGTTGACCAAGTCCCGACAACACCTGATGCCTGAGTGGCACATGCGCTTGGCCGGTCCACGAGGTCCGGAAACGGGGTTTTCCACAGGGGTGCCGAGCACGGCCGTCGTTGTCCACAGGCCCGTCGGAGTGTCACTCCGCGCCAGTAGGGTGTGAGACATGGCCGACCCCTCCAGCTACCGCCCCAAGCCGGGACAGATCCCGGACTCTCCCGGGGTGTACAGGTTCCGCGACGAGCACCGCCGGGTGATCTACGTCGGAAAGGCGAAGAGCCTGCGCCAGCGCCTGGCGAACTACTTCCAGGACCTCGCGGGCCTCCACCCGCGCACCCGCACGATGGTCACCACGGCCGCGTCGGTGGAGTGGACGGTCGTGTCCACGGAGGTCGAGGCGCTGCAGCTGGAGTACTCCTGGATCAAGGAGTACGACCCCCGGTTCAACGTGAAGTACCGCGACGACAAGAGCTACCCCTACCTCGCGGTCACGATGAACGAGGAGTTCCCGCGCGTGCAGGTCATGCGCGGCCACAAGAAGAAGGGCGTCCGGTACTTCGGGCCGTACGCGCACGCGTGGGCGATCCGCGACACCGTCGACCTGCTGCTGCGCGTCTTCCCCGTGCGCACCTGCTCCGCCGGCGTCTTCAAGAACGCCTCCCGCACCGGCCGGCCCTGTCTGCTCGGCTACATCGGCAAGTGCTCCGCGCCCTGCGTCGACCGGATCTCTGCCGACGACCACTGGGAACTGGCCGACGAGTTCTGCGACTTCATGGCCGGCCGCACCGGCACCCACCTCCGCCGCCTGGAGAAGCAGATGAGGGAGGCGGCCGAGGAGATGGAGTACGAGCGGGCCGCCCGCCTGCGCGACGACATCGAGGCCCTGAAGAAGGCCATGGAGAAGAACGCCGTCGTGCTCGCGGACGCGACCGACGCCGATGTGATCGCGGTCGCCGAGGACGAGCTGGAGGCGGCCGTCCAGATCTTCCACGTCCGCGGCGGACGGGTGCGCGGCCAGCGCGGCTGGGTCACCGACAAGGTCGAGGAGATCACCACCGGCGCCCTCGTCGAGCACGCCCTGCAGCAGCTGTACGGCGAGGAGACCGGCGACGCCGTCCCCAAGGAGGTGCTCGTCCCCGCCCTGCCCGATCCGGTCGAACCCGTCCAGGAGTGGCTCACCGTCCGCCGCGGCTCGGGCGTCTCGCTGCGCATCCCGCAGCGCGGCGACAAGCGGGCCCTGATGGAGACCGTGGAGCGCAACGCCCAGCAGGCGCTCGTCCTGCACAAGACCAAGCGCGCCTCGGACCTGACCACGCGCTCGCGTGCCCTGGAGGAGATCGCCGAGGCCCTCGACCTGGACAGCGCCCCGCTGCGCATCGAGTGCTACGACATCTCGCACCTCCAGGGTGACGACGTCGTGGCCTCCATGGTCGTCTTCGAGGACGGGCTGGCCCGCAAGAACGAGTACCGGCGCTTCCAGATCAAGGGCTTCGAGGGCCAGGACGACGTCCGCTCCATGCACGAGGTGATCACCCGCCGCTTCCGCCGCTACCTCGCCGAGAAGGAGCGCACGGGGGAGTGGACCGACGCCGAGAGCGCCCTTCCCGACGGTGACGACCCCGCCGACAACCCCGCCGGCGACCCCGTCACCGACGGCGCCGTCCTTGCCAACGGCAAGGAAGCCCCCCTCGCCACCGGCCTCAAGGACGACGAGGGCCGCCCCAAGCGCTTCGCCTACCCGCCCCAGCTCGTCGTCGTCGACGGCGGCCGGCCCCAGGTCGCGGCCGCCCGCCGCGCCCTCGACGAGCTCGGCATCGACGACATCGCCGTCTGCGGCCTCGCCAAGCGCCTGGAGGAGGTCTGGCTGCCGCACGACGACGACCCGGTCGTCCTGCCCCGCACCAGCGAGGGCCTCTACCTCCTCCAGCGCGTCCGCGACGAGGCCCACCGCTTCGCGATCACCTACCAGCGCACCAAGCGGGCCAAGCGACTGCGCTCCGGCCCCCTGGACGACGTACCGGGCCTGGGCGAGACGCGCAAACAGGCCCTCATCAAGCACTTCGGCTCGGTGAAGAAGCTGCGCGCCGCGACCCTCGACCAGATCTGCGAGGTCCCGGGCATAGGCCGCAAGACGGCCGAGACCATCGCCGCGGCCCTCGCGCAGGCGGCTCCGCCCGCCCCCGCCGTGAACACGGCGACCGGAGAGATCATTGAAGACGAGGAACCCGGCACGACGGCGGGTTCCCCCGGAGATCCCGTGACCGCGGGCGCCCCGGAAGAACGACGGGGGCAGGAGACATGAGCGAGCACGAGCACGACGCGCATCCCACGGACGAGCGAGACCAGGCGCCGAGCACAGCGCCCCATGAACACGACACAGGTCACGAAGACGGAGCACAGGTGAGTACGGACAGCACGCCGCCCGGGATCCCCGAGGCGGCCATCCCCGAGCTGGTGATCATCTCCGGCATGTCCGGGGCGGGCCGCTCGACGGCAGCCAAGTGTCTGGAGGACCTCGGCTGGTTCGTCGTCGACAACCTCCCGCCCGCCCTGATCCCCACCATGGTGGAGCTGGGCGCCCGCTCCCAGGGCAACGTGGCGCGGATCGCGGTCGTCGTCGACGTCCGCGGCCGGCGCTTCTTCGACAACCTCAGAGAGTCCCTCGCCGACCTGGCGTCGAAGAACGTCACCCGGCGCATCGTCTTCCTGGAGTCCTCCGACGACGCCCTGGTGCGCCGCTTCGAGTCCGTGCGCCGCCCGCACCCCCTGCAGGGCGACGGCCGGATCGTCGACGGCATCGCCGCCGAGCGCGAACTGCTGCGCGAGCTGCGCGGCGACGCCGACCTGGTGATCGACACCTCCAGCCTCAACGTGCACGAGCTGCGCGCCAAGATGGACGCCCAGTTCGCGGGCGAGGAGGAGCCCGAGCTGCGGGCCACCGTCATGTCCTTCGGCTTCAAGTACGGCCTCCCGGTCGACGCCGACCTGGTGGTGGACATGCGCTTCCTGCCCAACCCGCACTGGGTCCCGGAGCTGCGCCCCTACACCGGTCTCAACGACGAGGTCGCCACCTACGTCCTCAACCAGCCCGGCGCGAAGGAGTTCCTCGACCGGTACGCGGAGCTCCTCCAGCTGATCGCCGCGGGCTACCGCCGGGAGGGCAAGCGCTATGTGACCATCGCGGTCGGCTGTACGGGCGGCAAGCACCGTTCGGTCGCGATGTCGGAGAAGCTCGCCGCGCGTCTCGCGGCCGAGGGCGTGGAGACGGTGGTCGTGCACCGGGACATGGGACGGGAATGACAGGACGTACACCGCGGCTGGGCCGGCTGCGCAGGGTGACCCCCGAGGGGCGCGCGAGCCGGCCGGTCGAGGCCCGGGGCGCGCGGCCGCGCCGCCGTGGCACCCAGCCCAAGGTCGTCGCGCTCGGCGGCGGCATGGGCCTGTCCGCCTCGCTCGCCGCACTGCGCCGGATCACCGGTGACCTCACCGCCGTGGTCACCGTCGCCGACGACGGCGGCTCCAGCGGGCGGCTCAGGGACGAGCTGGGCGTGCTGCCGCCCGGCGATCTGCGCAAGGCGCTGGCCGCGCTGTGCGGGGACGACGACTGGGGCCAGACCTGGTCCCGGGTCATCCAGCACCGCTTCCAGTCGCAGGGCGAGATCAACGGACACGCGGTCGGCAATCTGCTGATCGTCGCCCTGTGGGAGCAGCTCGGCGACCACGTCCAGGCCCTGGACCTGGTCGGCAAGCTGCTGGGCGCGCACGGCCGGGTGCTGCCCATGTCCGCCGTACCGCTGGAGCTGCAGGCCCTGGTCAAGGGGCACGATCCGCGCCGGCCGGAGGACGTCGACACCGTGCGCGGACAGGCGACCGTGGCCCTCACGCCCGGCGAGGTGCAGTCCGTGCACCTCGTGCCGCACGACCCGCCGGCCGTCCCCGAGGCGGTGGCGGCGGTCCTGGACGCGGACTGGGTGGTCCTCGGCCCCGGATCCTGGTTCTCCTCGGTCATCCCGCACCTCCTCGTGCCCGAACTGCTGGACGCCCTCATCGAGACCAAGGCGCGCCGGGTACTCTCGCTGAACCTCGCGCCGCAGCCCGGAGAAACCGAGGGCTTCTCCCCGCAGCGTCATTTGGAGGTTTTGGGACGACACGCCCCTAAACTCGCCCTGGACGTGGTGCTGGCCGACGAGGCCGCCGTGCCCGACCGCGACTCCCTGACCGACGCCGCCACCCGGTTCGGGGCCGCTGTCGAGCTGGCGAAGGTGGCCCGGACCGACGGAACGCCCCGGCACGACCCGGAGCTCCTCGCCGCCGCGTACGACCGTATTTTTCGGATGCATGGAAGGATCGGCCCATGGCGATGACGGCAGCGGTGAAGGACGAGATCTCCCGGCTCCCCGTCACCCGGACCTGCTGCAGAAAGGCGGAGGTCTCCGCCGTGCTGCGGTTCGCCGGCGGCCTGCACCTGGTGAGCGGCCGCATCGTGATCGAGGCGGAGCTGGACACGGCGATGGCGGCCCGCCGCCTCAAGCGGGACATCCTGGAGATCTTCGGCCACAGCTCCGAACTGATCGTGATGGCCCCGGGCGGTCTGCGCCGCGGCTCGCGCTATGTCGTGCGCGTGGTCGCCGGCGGGGACCAGCTGGCCCGCCAGACCGGGCTGGTCGACGGGCGCGGGCGGCCCATCCGGGGCCTTCCCCCGCAGGTGGTCTCCGGCGCGACCTGTGACGCCGAGGCGGCCTGGCGCGGGGCGTTCCTGGCGCACGGCTCGCTCACCGAGCCCGGCCGCTCCTCCTCCCTGGAGGTGACCTGCCCGGGCCCCGAGGCCGCGCTCGCGCTGGTCGGCGCCGCCCGCCGGCTGTCGATCGCGGCGAAGGCCCGCGAGGTGCGCGGCGTGGACCGGGTGGTCGTACGCGACGGCGACGCGATCGGCGCGCTGCTGACCCGGCTCGGCGCGCACGAGTCGGTGCTGGCCTGGGAGGAGCGCCGGATGCGCCGCGAGGTGCGGGCCACGGCGAACCGGCTCGCCAACTTCGACGACGCGAACCTGCGTCGTTCCGCCCGCGCGGCCGTGGCCGCCGGGGCCCGGGTCCAGCGCGCCCTGGAGATCCTCGGCGACGAGGTGCCCGAGCACCTCGCGGCGGCCGGCCGGCTGCGCATGGATCACAAGCAGGCCTCGCTGGAGGAGCTGGGCGCGCTCGCCGACCCGCCGCTGACCAAGGACGCGGTCGCCGGCCGGATCCGCCGTCTGCTGGCGATGGCCGACAAGCGCGCCTCCGACCTCGGTATTCCGGGCACGGAGGCCAACCTCTCCGAGGAGCTGGCCGACAACCTCGTGGGCTGACGGACGCTCAGAACGCTTTCGGGTGTTCTCAGGACGCCGGTGGTGTGACCCAATAGGGTGATATCACCGGCGTTTTGCTGTCCTTGAACCGCCCTTGACTGGATCATGAACTGTCATGAGCCTGGCAGAGTTCGCTGCTGTGGCGAACCTACGCAAGGGGGGTACATGAGACGTAGAGCGAGATCGGTCCTCGCCGTCGGCGCGCTCCTGCTCGGCGGAGCGGCACTCGCACCCATCGCCCAGGCACAACCCGCACAGGCCCCGAAGCCCGACCCCGACGAGGTCAAGGTGTTCCGGGCCGAGGTCACCAAGAAGCAGGTACCCCTGCTGCTGGCGGCCGGCCAGGACGGGCACGAACTCAGTGAGCAGGCACCCGAGAAGGGCACCGCCACCGTCGAGGTCTACCTCACCGACCGGCAGGCGGCCAAGCTCGAGAAGCAGGGCGTCGAGCTCACCGAGCACACACTTTCGGCCAAGGCCGAGGACCGCGTGGAGGCGGCCTCCGACGGAGTGTTCCGCCCCTACAGCGGCAGCGGCGGCCTGAAGGAGGAGATCCTCCGCACCGGGCAGCAGAACCCGGGCCTGACCAAGGTCGTCTCCATCGGAAAGACGGTGAACGGCCAGGACATCCTCGCGCTCAAACTGACCAAGGACGCGAAGAAGTCGAAGGACGGCGCCAAGCCCTCGGTGCTGTACATGTCCAACCAGCACGCCCGTGAGTGGATCACGCCGGAGATGACCCGCCGGCTGATGCACTACTACCTGGACAACTACAAGACCGACCAGCGCATCAGGAAGATCGTCGACTCCACCGAGCTGTGGTTCGTCCTGTCGGCCAACCCCGACGGCTACGACTACACCTTCCAGAACACCGACAACCGCCTGTGGCGCAAGAACCTGCGGGACGTCAACGGCGACGGCGTGATCTCCACCGGTGACGGCGTCGACCTCAACCGCAACTTCCCCTACAAGTGGGGCTACGACGACGAGGGTTCGTCCCCCAACCCCACCAGCCAGACCTACCGCGGCACGAGCGCCGGGTCCGAGCCCGAGACCAAGGCGCTCGACGCCTTCGAGAAGCGGATCGGGTTCACGTACGGCATCAACTACCACTCCGCCGCCGAGCTGCTGCTCTACGGCGTCGGCTGGCAGGTCGCCACCGACACCCCGGACGACGTCCTCTACAAGTCGCTCGCCGGCACCCCCGACAACTCCGCGATCCCGGGCTACCACCCGCAGGTGTCCTCGGAGCTGTACACCACCAACGGCGAGGCGGACGGCCACGCGGCGAACGTCAACGGCACGGCGATGTTCACCCCGGAGATGTCGACCTGTCAGACCGCGTCGAACATCGACCCGAACGACCAGTGGAACGCCTCCGACTGCCAGTCGGTCTTCAACTTCCCCGACGACGAGAAGCTGATCCAGCAGGAGTTCACCAAGAACATCCCGTTCGCGCTCTCCGTCGCCGACTCCGCCGCCCGCCCCGACCAGCCGAAGTCCTCGGTGGGGCTGAGCGCCGCCGACTTCACCCCGGCGCCGTTCACCACCTCGTACGCGCGCGGCGCGGACCAGCAGGTCTCCGTCGTCGTACGCAAGGCGCTCCGCGACAAGAAGCTCATGTACCGCGTCAACGGCGGCCGTACGCAGGACCGGGCGCTCAAGGCCTGGAAGGGCGGCGAGACCTACGGCGGGGACGACAACCTGTACTTCGACGAGTACCGGGCCAAGGTGCGGGGCGCCAAGCCGGGCGACAAGGTCGAGGTGTGGTTCACCGGTGGGACGAAGGCCGGCAAGAAGGTCTCCAGCGCGCACTTCACCTACACGGTCGCCGCACGGCCCCAGGCCGACACCCTGGTCGTCGCGGAGGAGGGCGCGGCCGCCACACAGGCGCAGACCTACGTCGACGCGCTGAAGGCCAACGGCCGCAAGGCGATCGTCTGGGACGTCGCCACCCAGGGCGTGCCCGACGTGCTCGGCGTGCTGAGCCACTTCGGGACCGTCGTCCACTACACGGGCGCGAGCACACCCGGCAACCCGACCCAGCTCGAACTGCGTGCCTTCCTCAACGAGGGCGGCAAGCTGATCGAGGCGGGCGAGCTGGCCGGCGGCACCGTCGACCTCGGCGACGGCACCCCCTCGGACGACTTCAGCCAGTACTACCTGGGCGCCTACTCCCGTACGTCGACCCCCGGCGCCACCGGCTTCACCGGCTCCGGCGCGCTCGCGGGCGCCGGCGGGGCCCTCGGTGCCGCCCCCGGCAACCCGCTGGACAAGGCGGGCACCTACGGCGTCACCTCCGACGAGCTGCCGGCCGCCACGTACCCGCAGTTCAAGAGCGCGGGCGCGGGCCAGTTCTCCGGGACGGTCAACCCGTACGGCCCGTACGCGGGCTCGTACATGGCCGCCGCGGTGCACACCGACGACGCCTACAAGCGCCTCACCCGCACCATCGACCTCAGCGGTGTCACCGCGGCGAACCAGCCGACCCTGCGCACCCGGCTGCTGTGGGACACCGAGCCCGGCTACGACAACGCGATCGTCGAGGTCCACACCGTCGGCGCCGACGACTGGACCACGCTCCCCGAGAAGGGCGGCGCGACCGGCACCGCCGTCCCCGCGGAGTGCGGCGCCGGCTTCTACATCGCCGACCACCCGTGGCTCAAGCACTACCTGACCCTCGGGGCGAACGACTGCACCGCGACCGGCACCACCGGCGCCTGGAACGCCCTCACCGGCGCCTCCAGCGGCTGGCAGCAGGTCTCCTTCGACCTCGGCGCCTACGCGGGCAAGAACATCGAGGTCTCGATCAGCTACGTCACCGACCCCGGCAGCGGCGGCCACGGCGTCCTCGCCGACGACGCCTCGCTCGTGACCGACGGCACGGCCACCGAGACCGAGGGCTTCGAGACCTCGCTCGGCGCCTGGCGGGCCGCCGGTCCGCCCGCCGGCAGCCCCGCCGTCCTGAAGGACTGGACGCGCACCGGAGCGCTGTTCCAGACGTACGGCGCGGTCACCACCGACGACACCGTGCTGCTCGGCTTCGGACTGGAGCACGTGACGTCCGCGGCGGACCGGAAAGCGCTCATCGGAAAGGCCCTCGCATCACTTGATCAGTGACACACCGGTCAACAGTGATTGACGCACCGTGACGAAATAAAGGCACAAAACGCCTCAGGCCCGGGCGGTCCGTACCCCTACTGGTGGGTACGGACCGTCCTGCCGTGTATGGGCGAAGTCGATGTCACCGACGGGGCCTCGGAGAGGTAGGGTCATGGGTGGTCGGGGACATCCCAAATACAGCTCGCCGGCACCGCATGGCCGGCGTACCAACGAGGAGATCGGTTCGTGACGATCCGCGTAGGCATCAACGGCTTTGGCCGCATCGGTCGTAACTACTTCCGCGCGCTGCTGGAGCAGGGTGCTGACATCGAGATCGTGGCTGTCAACGACCTGGGTGACACCGCGACCACCGCTCACCTGCTCAAGTACGACACCATCCTGGGCCGCCTCAAGGCCGAGGTGTCGCACACCGCCGACACGATCACCGTGGACGGCCACACCATCAAGGTCCTGTCCGAGCGCAACCCCGCCGACATCCCGTGGGGCGAGCTCGGCGTCGACATCGTCATCGAGTCGACCGGCATCTTCACGAAGAAGGCCGACGCCGCGAAGCACCTCGCCGGCGGCGCCAAGAAGGTCCTCATCTCGGCTCCGGCCAAGGACGAGGACATCACCATCGTGATGGGCGTCAACCAGGACAAGTACGACCCGGCGAACCACCACGTCATCTCCAACGCCTCCTGCACCACCAACTGTGTGGCGCCGATGGCCAAGGTCCTCGACGAGAACTTCGGCATCGTCAAGGGTCTGATGACGACGGTCCACGCGTACACCAACGACCAGCGCATCCTGGACTTCCCGCACTCGGACCTGCGCCGCGCCCGCGCCGCCGCCGAGAACATCATCCCGACCACGACGGGTGCCGCGAAGGCCACCGCCCTGGTCCTCCCGCAGCTCAAGGGCAAGCTGGACGGCATCGCCATGCGCGTCCCGGTCCCGACCGGCTCGGCCACCGACCTCGTGGTCACCCTCCAGCGCGAGGTCACCAAGGACGAGGTCAACGCCGCGTTCAAGAAGGCGTCCGAGGACGGCGACCTCAAGGGTTACCTGGCCTACACCGAGGACGAGATCGTCTCCTCGGACATCGTCAGCGACCCGGCCTCCTGCACCTTCGACTCCTCCCTGACCATGGTCCAGGAGGGCAACACGGTGAAGATCCTCGGCTGGTACGACAACGAGTGGGGCTACTCCAACCGCCTCGTCGACCTGACGGTCTTCGTCGGCGGCCAGCTCTGATCGTCGGATCAGGCACCACGGTGTGAACGCAGGGCCCGGGCGGCGCAGGGACGCGCCGCCCGGGCCCTGAGTCACGTGCAGAACCGCCCTGTCTACGATCACGGAGCACCACCAGCCCTCGGGAGCCCATTTCATGAAGACGATCGACGAACTCCTCGCCGAAGGAGTGGCCGGCCGGCGGGTCTTCGTCCGCGCCGACCTCAACGTGCCGCTGGACGGCACCACCATCACCGACGACGGCCGGATCCGCGCCGTCCTGCCGACCGTCAAGGCCCTCGCCGGTGCGGGCGCCAAGGTGGTCGTCGCCTCCCACCTGGGCCGCCCCAAGGGCGCCCCGGACCCGGCGTTCTCCCTCGCCCCCGCCGCCACCCGGCTCGGTGAACTCCTCGGCTCCGCCGTGGCCTTCGCGACCGACACGGTCGGCGCCTCCGCCCGGGAGACGGTCGCCGGCCTCGCCGACGGCCAGGTCGCGGTCGTCGAGAACCTGCGCTTCAACGCGGGCGAGACCTCCAAGGACGACGTCGAGCGCGGCGCCTTCGCCGACGAGCTCGCCCGCCTCGCCGACGTCTACGTCGGCGACGGCTTCGGCGCCGTGCACCGCAAGCACGCCTCCGTCTACGACCTCCCGGCCCGGCTGCCGCACTACGCCGGCCACCTCATCGCCACCGAGGTCGGCGTCCTGAAGAAGCTCACCGAGGACGTCAAGCGCCCCTACGTCGTCGCCCTCGGCGGCGCCAAGGTCTCCGACAAGCTCGCCGTCATCGACGAACTCCTCGGCAAGGCCGACCGCATCCTCATCGGCGGCGGCATGGCCTACACCTTCCTCAAGGCCAAGGGCTACGAGATCGGCACGTCCCTCCTCCAGGAGGACCAGATCCCGGCCGTCCAGGAGTACGTCGAGCGCGCGGAGAAGACCGGCGTCGAGCTGGTCCTCCCCGTCGACGTGGTGGTCGCCCCCGGGTTCCCGGACCTGGCCACCAAGGCCCCGGCCGACGCCACCACCGTCACCGCGGACGGCATCCCCGCCGACCGCATGGGCCTGGACATCGGTCCCGAGACCCGCAAGCTGTACGCCTCGAAGATCACCGACGCCGCCACCGTCTTCTGGAACGGCCCGATGGGCGTCTTCGAGCACCCCGATTTCGCCGAGGGCACCAAGGCGGTCGCCCAGGCCCTCCTCGACTCCCCGGCCTTCACGGTCGTCGGCGGCGGCGACTCCGCCGCGGCCGTGCGCCTCCTGGGCTTCGACGAGAACGCATTCGGCCACATCTCGACCGGCGGCGGCGCCTCCCTCGAATACCTCGAGGGCAAGACGCTCCCCGGCCTTGCCGCACTGGAGGACTGACCGCTCATGAGCACCCGTACGCCGCTGATGGCGGGCAACTGGAAGATGAACCTCAACCACCTCGAGGCCATCGCCCACACCCAGAAGCTCGCCTTCGCCCTGTCCGACAAGGACTACGAGGCCGTCGAGGTCGCCGTCCTGCCGCCCTTCACCGACCTGCGCTCCGTGCAGACCCTGGTCGAGGGCGACAAGCTCGCCATCAAGTACGGCGCCCAGGACATCTCGGCCCATGAGTCCGGCGCCTACACCGGCGAGATCTCCGGACCCATGCTCGCCAAGCTGAAGTGCGCCTACGTGGCGATCGGCCACTCCGAGCGCCGCCAGTACCACGCCGAGACCGACGAGCAGGTCAACGCCAAGGCCAAGGCCGCATTCAAGCACGGCCTCACCCCGATCCTGTGCGTCGGCGAGGAACTGGAGGTCCGCGAGGCGGGCAACCACGTCTCCCACACCCTCGCCCAGGTCGAGGGCGGTCTGAAGGACATCCCGGCCGACCAGGCCGAGACCGTCGTGATCGCCTACGAGCCCGTCTGGGCCATCGGCACCGGGAAGGTCTGCGGCGCCGCGGACGCCCAGGAGGTCTGCGCCGCCATCCGCGGCAAGCTCGCCGAGCTGTACGACCAGGAGCTGGCCGACAAGGTCCGCATCCAGTACGGCGGCTCCGTCAAGGCCGGCAACGTCGCCGAGATCATGGCGCAGGCCGACATCGACGGCGCCCTGGTCGGTGGCGCGTCCCTGGACGCCGACGAGTTCGTCAAGATCGTGCGTTTCCGCGATCAGTGAGCCGGGCTGCGAGTAGGCGGTAGCGGCGATCCGTCGTACCCTTGCGGGGGCATGGCCACGGTGCCGTGCCCCCGTCGTTATCCGAATCCGAGGAAGTTGGTCCAGCCGTGGTTCTGGGGTTCTCGATCGCCCTGATCGTCTTCAGCCTGCTGATGATGCTGCTGGTGCTGATGCACAAGGGGAAGGGCGGCGGCCTCTCCGACATGTTCGGAGGCGGCATGCAGTCCTCCGTCGGCGGCTCCTCGGTCGCCGAGCGCAACCTCGACCGCATCACCATCGTCGTCGGTGTGTGCTGGTTCGCGTGCATCATCGTCCTCGGCATGCTCATGAAGTCGAGCAACTGACAAGCCTCTCACAGGCACGCACAATCCGTACGTAAGGCCCCATGTTCGGTACGCGCAGCTGAGCGCGGCCTATCATGGGGCTTGCGTCTAGGTGCGGGAGCTGTAACTCCAATCACTGGACGCGCGTTGGGCCTTACGTAGACTGAGGCGCTCGCAGCGAAGCGAAACGCCGACTCGCTTTGCGGCACCATCACGCAGGGAGTTACGACCGTGGCAAGTGGCAACGCGATCCGAGGAAGCCGGGTCGGGGCGGGGCCGATGGGCGAGGCCGAGCGGGGCGAGTCCGCGCCCCGTCTGCGCATCTCCTTCTGGTGCTCCAACGGGCACGAGACGCAGCCCAGCTTCGCCAGCGATGCGCAGGTACCCGACACCTGGGACTGCCCGCGCTGCGGCTTCCCGGCCGGACAGGACCGGGACAACCCCCCGGACCCGCCGCGCACCGAGCCCTACAAGACGCATCTCGCCTATGTGCGGGAGCGGCGCAGCGACGCGGACGGTGAGGCGATCCTCGCCGAGGCGCTCGCCAAACTGCGGGGCGAGATCTAGGAGTTGAGACCGGCCGGGTACCCGACAGGCACCTGGCCGGACCCGTTGTCAGTGGTCTCCGCTACGGTTTTCGTGTGGGTTCCCGCTTTCGCGGAAACCGGAGAACCGGGCGGAGGGGAGCCGTGACGGGGGAGACGCGGGCGCCCGCGTGGCGCGGGGGTTTCGGACGGCTGTGGAGCGCCGCCGTGCTCTCCCGCTTCGGGGACGCGCTGCGGACCACCGCCCTGCCGCTGCTCGCCGTGCGGCTCACGGACGAGCCGCTGGCCGTCGCCTCCGTGACCGCGTGCGCCCATCTCCCCTGGCTGCTGTTCGGCCTGCTCGGCGGGGCCGTCGCCGACCGGGTGGACCAGCGGCGCGCGATGTGGGCCGTCGACACCGTACGGGCACTGCTCGTCGCCGCCTTCGCCCTCGCCGTGGGCCTCGGCCATGCCTCCGTCCCGCTGCTGATCGCCCTCGCCTTCCTGCTGACCACCCTGCAGACCCTCTTCGACAACGCCGCCACGGCCCTGCTGCCCTCCCTGGTGCCCCGCGCGGCCCTCGGCGGCGCCAACGCCCGGCTGCTGACCGGCCAGCAACTGGCCGGCGGCCTGCTGGCCGGACCGTTCGTCCCCCTGCTGCTGGGCATCGGCGCCTTCCTGCCGTTCGCCGTCGACGCGGGCACCTATCTGCTGGCCGCCGCCCTGGTCGCCTCCCTGCGGACCCGGCCGCCCGAGCGCGGGCCGCGCCCCTCCGGCAGCACCCTGCGCAAGGAGATCGGCGACGGACTGCGCCACCTCTGGCAGGACCGCGTCCTGCGCGCGATCTGCTCGGCCACCCTCCTGTGCAACATCGGCATGGGCGCCCTCATCGCCACCCTGGTCCTGCACGTGACGCGCTGGCTGCAGGCGGCCCCCAGCGGATACGCCGCCGCCATGACGGCGTACGCCCTCGGCAGCCTGGCCGGAGGCCTGGTCGCCCAGCGCCTCGCGCAGCGCACCGGCCGGGCCCGGGCCTTGCTGCTCGGCGGCGCCGTCCAGACCGCCGCCCTGCTGCTCATGGGCACCGTCCGAAGCCTCGGCGCGCTCCTCGCCGGCATGCTGCTGCTCGGAATCATGAACATGGTGTGGAACGTCAACCAGGTCACGCTGATCCAGCAGCGCAGCCCCGAACCCATGGTCGGCCGGATCGCCGCCGCGTTCCGTACCGCGTCCACGTCCGGAGCGCCGACCGGCGCCCTCCTCGGCGGAGCGGCCGCCGACACCCTCGGGCTGAACGCGCCCGCGCTGCTGGCGGCCGCGCTCTTCGCCCTGGCCGTCGCCGCGTTGATACCCGCGGGCCGGGCGGACGTACCTGTTGTTGCCCCGCAGGACGGTTCCGCGTCCGCTCGCGTGACGCGCTGATCAACTAGGTTGGGACCGGCGGGGCAAGGCGTGCACAGCAGCACGGACAGGTGAGGAAGGGCTGAAGTCCGACATGAACGCAGACGGCCGTACGAGGCTCAACCAGACGCCCGAGTGGACGGCTCTGGCCAAGCATCGGGAGGAACTCGGCGAGGTACAGCTGCGCGAGCTGTTCGCCGCCGACCCCGAGCGCGGCAGCGGATACACCCTGCAGGTCGGCGACCTGCACATCGACTACTCCAAGCACCTCGTCACCGACGAGACGCTGAGGCTGCTGCGGGAGCTGGCCGAGGCGGCCGACGTCTTCGGCCTCCGGGACGCCATGTTCCGCGGCGAGAAGATCAACACCACCGAGGACCGCGCGGTCCTGCACACCGCCCTGCGCGCCCCGGCCGACGCGGTGATCGAGGTCGACGGGGAGAACGTGGTCCCCGCCGTCCACGCCGTCCTGGACAAGATGGCCGGCTTCGCCGACCGCGTCCGCTCCGGCGCCTGGACCGGCCACACCGGCCGGCGCATCCGCAATGTCGTCAACATCGGCATCGGCGGCTCCGACCTCGGCCCGGCCATGGCCTTCGAGGTGCTGCGCAGCTACACCGACCGCGACCTCACGGTCCGCTTCGTGTCGAACGTGGACGGCGCCGACCTGCACGAGGCCACCCGCGACCTGGACCCGGCCGAGACGCTGTTCATCATCGCGTCCAAGACCTTCACCACCATCGAGACGATCACCAACGCCACCTCGGCCCGCACCTGGCTGCTGGCCGCCCTGGGCGACGACGCCGCGGTCGCGCGGCACTTCGTGGCGCTGTCGACGAACGCGGAGAAGGTCGCGGACTTCGGCATCGACACGGCCAACATGTTCGAGTTCTGGGACTG